>JAPYRS010000143.1 GCA_029936875.1 Alphaproteobacteria bacterium
GGATTGCCCCTGTGTCCCGAGGTTTGCAGACCCTGACGAGAAAAGAACTTCCGACTGAAAGACAAAACGGTCGCCGACCACGGTGATGTCGCGGCGATTACCCAAGACTTCGCGTAGCCTTCCGAAGAACTCCGAACGATAGCGCGACAGTTCTTCCACCTTTTGCGCGAGCGCCTGATTGAGTCGCGACCCCAAATCTGAAATGACGACATTTTGCTCAGTGTCTTTGGTTTCGGCTGCTTCCAACGCCGATTGCAGGGAAAGCAATTGCTGACGAAGCGCCAGCAGTTGCTGGTTGAGGGTGGCGACCTGTACCGAAGCGCCGCTCGAAACGCTGCGTTGTTCTTCGAGGTCTCGACCACGCGCGGCATAAAGACCCTGCAATTCAGAAAGCCGAACTTCGCGCTCTTCGACCTCGGTCTGGGCCAACAACGTACGTTCTTCCTCTGTCGCGAGGTTCGTTTCGAGTTCCAGCGATCTGTCGCGAAGCGCGCCGGCGACGCTGCGAATTTCCTGCAGTGCGGTGTCGAGTTCCGCTGACTGTTCGCGCAATACCGCTTCCAGTTGCTGGCTTTTTTCGAGATCGAGGGCGACGGCATCCGATTCTTTTTCAGCCTCCTCGAGGGCTGTGGCAAGACCTGCAACTTTGCCTTCCAGGTCGTCTCGAACCTGACGCAGGGCCTGAATGTCCCGGCGGAGGCTCTCGATCTCACCGAGCTGGGTGCGGATTGATTCACGGTCCACTTCCGTCGTGCGGATATTTTCCTGCAATTCGGCTTCTGCATCATTAGCGCGCGCGGAAAGGGCAAGCACCTGTCGGCTGAGGTCTTCGTTGTTTGCCGCCAATGCGTCGAGGCGTAGCACGAGCTGGTCCCGTTCAGACGTCGATTGCTGCAGCGAAGATGAAAGTTGCGTGAGGTTCGTGCGCAGGTCGGTCGTTGTATCCCGCTCCAGCGCCAGTAATTCGGCAAGCTCATTGACCTGAGAATTGAGCCGCTCCAAAGCCTGATCGCGGCCGGAAAGGGCTTGCGTGAGAAATACCTGCGCCAGCACAAACACGACCAGCAGAAATATGATGACGACCAGAAGCGCCGCCAGCGCGTCGACAAATCCCGGCCAAATGTTCGGGGCGGCATTTGCGCTTCTTCGCCCGGCCATGACCGAATGCCTCCGCTACTTTTTCCGGGTGGGGCCGCCCATCGCGGCGATGGTTCGCGCCAGCAACTTCATTTCGCTGCGCAGCTCCTGCAATAATTCGGTGCGACCGCGGGTGGTTTCCTCAAGCAGTCGCGTGACGTAAACGTCGAGATTACGAATGTGGGTCTGGCTCGCCGAATCGAGAACGGCGGCCGGCTTGTCTGCCGCATCGGCAAGTTTCTGCAACACCGGTTTAATCTCCAACTGCGATTCGACCAGCTTGACCAGCAAGTCCTGTTCGGTTCGCATTCGATCGGTAAGGGTCGCCAGTTTCTCGGTCAAATTCAGCAGCGTCGCACTGGATGAATCGCGCGAGTTCTCAGTTGCCGCCAGCGTCCGCTGTAAATTGTCGAGACTTTCGGCGGTCTGTTCGAGAAGCGCTTGGACATAAGCCGGAATCGAGTGATCTCCCTCGGCAATCACGGCGCCGGTCGAAAGGCGGGTCACGCTCGACAGCCACTCTTCGAGGTCATTGTAAAATCGGTTTTGTGCCTGCCCCGCCTGCAGATCGAGAAATCCAAGAATCAACGAACCGCCCAAGCCAAACAGTGAAGACGAGAACGCTGTCCCCATTCCGGATAGCGGCGCTTCAAGGCCCTGCAACAAGGTGTCGAACTGGCCGGCAAAATCACCACCGGCGACACTGAGGTTGCCGATCGCGCTACCGACGGCTGCAATCGTTTCGAGAAGACCCCAGAACGTCCCGAGCAGGCCGAGGAAAATTAGAAGGCCCGTCATGTAACGGGCGATGTCGCGCGATTCGTTGAGCCGTGAATCGATCCCGTCGAGCAGGGAGCGCATCGAAAGCGTCGACAAGGACATCGGACCCGAACGGTCGGCCATCATTGTTGCCATTGCGCCAAGCAGGCGCGGCGGGCGCTGCACGGAAATGCCGGGTTCGTTGCGGCGGAAAGTTTCGATCCACGCCACTTCCGGCTGCAACAGAAGAACCTGGCGGAAAATCAAAACGATGCCGAGGATAAGAACGCCGAGGATCAGGCCATTGAGGGCAGCATTGGCGGCAAAAGCGCGCGCGAGCGGAACAAACAGGGCGCCGCCAACAGCAAGGACAATGGCCAGGAAAATAGCCATCCGGATGAGGTAGCGTTGTGGTCCGGTCATCCCCTCTCGCCCCTATTTGTGACGCGCCAAACGCACGGTCACTTTTTTGTCGGCAAGGAAAATTCCCGACCGTCCTGCCCAAGCCAAAGCGCGCGTACGCCGCCGACTTTCCGGCAGGAACGCTGCTTTCTCATCTCATTGTGTCAGGAGTATGACATCCACCCGGTCGGCCGGGCCGTTATCCGGTGGGACACCGAGAGCCCGAACGTCAATCCGGGTGCTCTTGACGCCTTGATTGATGAGGAACGATCGCACCGCCAAGGCGCGCGACAAGGAAAGCCTGCGCGCGGTGCTCGGCCGGTCGGCAGAACCACCTGAGAAGGCTTTCAGTTGAAGCCGGTCGTTCGATGCGTTTAGGGCTGCCGCCAATTTAATGAGCTCGCTCTCTGCGGCACCGCTGATACTGGTCGCACCATCGGCAAACGGAATCCGCAAAAGCTGACCGTCTTCATCTGTCGTCAGCGTCTGCGGCGAAAGCGATGCGGTTTGGGTTGGAGCCGGCGCGCGGGTCACCGGCGGCGGCGTTGCCGCACGCGGCGGCGCGGGTGGTGGTGCGGCACGAGTTCGTTCGACCGTCTCGCGAGGGGCTGCCGGTGGCGGCGCAGGACGAGGCGCTGCAGCCTTCGGCGGCGGAGGCGGTGGTGCAACTGGTCGCGGCGTTGTCGCACGCGGCGCCGCGGGTGGCGGCGTTACGGCTGCTGGTGCTGGTTGAAGTGCTGCCCGGGGCGGTGCAGGCGGGGGCTCGACCGCGCGGGTTGTTGAGCGCGCAGGAGGCGGAGGTGGCGGTGTCCGTTCGGCCATCCGCGGCGGAGTCGGTGCGGCGGCGGGCGCGGGGCGCACCACCGGTGCAGGGCGCACAACCGGGGCAGGCGCAGGACGCGGCGGTGCGGCAGGACGGAGCCGAGGCGGCGGCGTACTCGCGACAGTCAGGCCGGCCGGCGGTTTGAGAACGATGTTCTCTTCGTCGGTTTCACCGGGCGCGAGAAGAAGGCGCCGCTTGGCAACTCCGATAAGGTCGTTGAGGACGTCGAGATTGACGATCACCGGGGCCTGGCCACCGCCGCCGATGAATACGGTGCCCTGTGCGAACGCGCCAGACGATGCGCCGCTCAAGCCAAATAGCAAAATGACGGCGGCGGTCGAAATTTTTAGGGAATAGCGGAATTTAGAGCGTCGCGAAAACTTTTCTACTCGTTTCCCACGCTCAGGGCGCAATTCTAACTGGCGCGTCATATTCTGAATTGTCCCCGCGATCGCAATAGTCGTGACGAACTCAAAGTCGCCGGCACCATAGCCTAGCGGGCCGAACAAGGACAACCGCTTTGGCGGTTCTTATCATAGGGGCGGGGCCGCAGAATTTTGCCGCAAAACGATTACTTGGACCCTCTGATCACGCTGGAAAAGGAATCAAAAAGGTCACCGTTCGCGGCGATGATATTTCCCGATTGAACCATGTCTGCGCCGCGCTCCATGTCGGATACGAGGCCGCCCGCTTCCCGCACCAATACGAGTCCGGCGGCGATGTCCCAGGCGCCCTGGCTCATGTCCCAAAATCCGTCAAATCGCCCGGCGGCGACATAGGCGAGAGCAAGCGCTGCCGATCCGACGCTGCGGATGCCGGCTGCCTTGGTCATGGCACGACCAAGCTGCTCCTGAAATTTCTCCTTGCCGTGTCGGCCGATTGCCGGAATTCCCGTGGCGATGAGCGCGTCCTCAATTCGGTTACGGCCCGAGACACGGATGCGCCGGTCATTGAGAAAGGCGCCGGTGCCGCGTTCGGCCCAAAACATTTCATCGCGCAGCGGGTCGTAAACAACGCCGGCGACTATTTCACCGTGCGCCTCGTTCGCAATCGAGATTGAAAAATGCGGGATGCCGTGCATGAGGTTAAGCGT
This sequence comes from Alphaproteobacteria bacterium, assembly GCA_029936875.1. GTDB lineage: Bacteria > Pseudomonadota > Alphaproteobacteria > SHVP01 > SHVP01 > JAPYRS01. Next base: position 4,215 of record JAPYRS010000143.1, read on the forward strand.
CCCGTCGAGCGGATCGATTATCCAGCGCATACGGGGGTCGCCTTCGATTGCACCCGATTCTTCCATCAGGAATCCGAAGTCCGGGCGGCCTTTGGAGAGTTCTTCGTGCAGAATCTGTTCTGATTTTTTGTCGGCGGCGGTAACGAAGTCACCCGGGCCTTTGCGCGATGCCTGCAAGTTGTCGAGTTCGCCGTAGTCGCGAACAAGTCCGCGCGCTGCTTTCATCGCAGCGCCAGTCATGACGTTAATTATCGCGGGACGAGGTGCCACGGTCGCGCCTAATCCGCGCGTTTGGCGTAAGTGCCGTCGGCGGTATTGATGACGACATTATTTCCGACCTCAACAAACGGCGGAACCATTGTGCGCACGCCGTTTTCCAGGATTGCCGGTTTGTACGATGCGGCCGCCGTCTGACCCTTAACCGCAGGCTCCGTGTCGGTGACTTCCATCGTTACCGTTTCCGGAAGTGTAACTTTAAGCGGCTCTTCTTCGTAACTTTCGACGGTCACCATCATGCCGTCTTGCAGGTAAACGGCGGCGTCTCCGGCGAGGTGACGATCGACCTCAATTTGGTCGTAGGTTTCGGTGTCCATCACGGTCAGTTTGTTTTCGTCGCCAAAAATATAATGATAGTCTTTTTGCTCGAGGCGGACGCGCGCGACAGTTTCGGCCGAGCGAAAGCGTTCGTTCAGTTTCGATCCATCGCGTAAATTCTTGAGCTCAACCTGAAGATAGGCTCCGCCTTTGCCGGGCTGGGTGTGCTGAATTCTGACTGCGATCCACAGCTTACCCTGGTGCTCGACAACGTTGCCGGGGCGAATGGCATTGCCCTTAATCTTCATGTTCGACTCAATCTAATTACGGGGTCGCCCAAATCGGGCGGCGCGGAAACTAGCAGCTTGCCACATCGGGTTCAATCGCACGGATTCAATTGCTGGGTGCGGCCATCGCCTTATGTAGCGCATTGACACCCGCCGCAGGTCCCTCGGGATGGTCCCAGACAGTGGAGACGACGGCGAGAAAATCGGCCCCGGCCTCGACTAAAGGCCCGCAGTTGCTCGGATTTATGCCGCCGATGGCGACGCACGGGATCACAAAGAGGTCCTGCCACCACTTCAATATTTCGGCGTCGGCGTGGGACTTTGGCGTCTTGGTATCGGTCGGGAAGAAGGCGCCAAATGCGACATAATCCGCCCCCTGATCGGCTGCCTGCATGGCGAGGTGGCGGGAATCGTGGCAGGTGACGCCAATGATCCCAGCGTCGCCGAGAAGCCCTCGCGCGGTCTGGTAACTCGCGTCTTCCTGGCCGATATGGACGCCGTCGGCGCCGAGCTCTGCGGCAAGGTCGGGCCGGTCATTAATAATAAAGGCGGTGTCATAGGCGTGCGCGATCGGCAGCAATACCTCGGTCGCGGCTCGGATCTGGTCGTCGCTTGCATCTTTGAGGCGAAGCTGAGCGGAGGCGACCTTGCCGCCTTTCACCGCCTCCATGAACGCCTCCTCAAAATTCGCGAGTTCGATCTTGGGCGGTGTAACGAGGTACAGCTGGCAGGGTTCTCGTTTCATGACTCGGTCGGCGCTTTGATTCAGGCCGCCAATTCCTTTTCGAGTGTGTCTGCATAGTCACCGCTGCAAGCGAGGCTGTTCATGCGGGCGCGGTGAAGATAGGCCGATTGCGCGGCCCCGACATTTTCCGCCTTGCCGCCCCAGGCCTTCAGTGCTGATTGCTGCAATGCGCGGCCATACGAAAAAGTAAGCTGCCACGGGTAATCGCCGAGTGCATTCATCGCGTTGAGATGTGCCGTTGCGACTTCCTCGTTTTGACCGCCTGACAAAAACGCGATCCCCGGCAC
>JAPYRS010000144.1 GCA_029936875.1 Alphaproteobacteria bacterium
GCTACACCCCGGTCTGGTGGATCGCGATTGGCCTCGGGGTCCTGGCGGCAATTCTTCACCTTCCGATCAGTGAGGAATCACTCGCAAAACCAGCGCCCGTGCCCTCGGTCTCATAAATCCCCCATAAATCCCTTGTGACGGCGGTTAACAGGGCTGCAAGTGCACCCTATATTTGAGTGATCAACATCCCCTTCAACAAATGTTCCAATCCATGAAACTCAGCAATCCCGGACTTCTACGCCAGCAATGTTACGTCGCCGGCGTTTGGTGCGATGCCGACGACGGCACGACTATTGATGTCACCAATCCGGCCACCGGCGCCGTCATTGCAACCGTGCCGAAAATGGGCGCGAAAGAGACCGAGCGCGCGATTGCCGCGGCTGAAAAAGGCTATCCCGCCTGGCGCGCGACACCGGCAAAAACCCGCGCCCAAATCCTCCGCCGCTGGTTTGATCTGATGATGGAAAATCAGGAAGATCTCGCCGTCCTGATGACCGCCGAACAGGGCAAACCCTTGGCCGAATCGCGCGGGGAAATTGCCTACGCCGCCTCGTTCATTGAATGGTTTGCCGAAGAGGGGAAGCGCGTTTACGGCGATACCATTCCGGCCGCCTTCGAAGACAAGCGCATCATTGTCACCAAAGAACCGGTCGGTGTTACGGCAGCGATCACGCCGTGGAATTTTCCAGCCGCGATGATTACCCGAAAAGCCGGCCCGGCACTGGCCGCGGGCTGTCCGATGATCGTGAAACCGGCATCTTCAACGCCGTTGTCGGCGTTGGCCTTGGCTCATCTTGCCGAACGGGCAGGTGTTCCCAGCGGAATTCTCAGCATTATTACCGGCGCGTCTGCGGCGATTGGTGCCGAGATCACATCAAGCCCGGTTGTTCGCAAACTTTCGTTCACCGGGTCGACCGAAATCGGCAAACAGTTGATGGCCGCTTGCGCTGGCACGATCAAGAAAATCTCGCTCGAACTCGGCGGCAATGCGCCCTTCATCGTCTTTGACGATGCCGATCTCGATGCAGCCGTCGCCGGTGCGATGGCGTCCAAATACCGCAACACCGGGCAAACCTGTGTCTGTGCCAATCGCATTCTGGTGCAGGACGCGGTCTACGACGCATTTTCTGAAAAACTGGGCGCAGCCGTGGCCGCGCTTCGGGTTGGTGATGGCCTTGCCGGTGAAACCGATCAAGGTCCGCTGATCGATATGGCCGCCGTCGAAAAAGTCGAGGCGCATATTGCCGACGCGGTCGGCAAAGGCGCGCGCATCGTTGCCGGTGGTAGTCGTCATCAACAAGGCGGCACGTTTTTCGAGCCGACGATACTTTTGGATGTGACACCGGACATGGCGGTGGCAAAAGAAGAAACCTTTGGCCCGCTCGCGCCACTGTTTCGGTTTGAGACTGAAGAACAAGCCATCAGCATGGCCAACGATACTGAGTATGGCCTCGCCGCTTATTTTTACAGCCGCGACATCGGGCGGATCTGGCGTGTCAGTGAAGCGCTCGAATACGGCATGGTCGGAATCAACGAAGGCATTATTTCGACTGAGGTCGCGCCGTTCGGGGGCATGAAAGAATCCGGCATTGGACGGGAAGGCTCTCACTACGGCATTGATGAATATATCGAGGTTAAATATCTCTGCCTCGGCGGCATGAGGAGTTAGGCGGGGGCATGGCAGGTTACGATTACGATCTTTTTATTATCGGTGCAGGGTCGGGCGCCGTGCGGGCCGGGCGTATCGCTGCGCGATACGGCGCCCGTGTTGGGGTTTGTGAAAATTACCGGGTCGGCGGCACCTGCGTGGTCCGGGGCTGCATTCCCAAAAAACTTTTGGTTTACGCTTCTCATTTTGCCGAGGATTTTGAAGACGCGGTTTCTTATGGCTGGTCCGGTCTTGCCCCAACGCACGACTGGGCAACGCTGATTGCCAACAAGAACAAAGAGATTGATCGCCTCAATGGCATTTACATCCGCCTGCTGAACAACGCCGGCGTTGAAATCATTGAAGGCACCGGAAAGCTGATCGACGCGCACACGGTAAATGTTGGCGACAAGACGGTAACCGCCGAAAGAATTTTGGTCGCGACCGGCGGCTGGCCGATCATGCCGGATATTTCCGGAATCGAACTGGCAATTTCTTCAAACGAGGCCTTTGAGCTGCCGGAGCGGCGCGAGCGGGTCGTGATTGTGGGCGGCGGGTACATCGCCCTTGAATTTTCCGGTATTTTCAATGGCTTAGGTAGCCATGTGACCCAGCTTTATCGTCGCGACCACATCTTGCGCGGCTTCGACGATGACGTCCGGCGGATGATGGGCGATGAAATTCGCAAAAAAGGAATCGATCTCCGCCTCAATACCAATGTGACATTGATCGAAAAATCGGACGCGGGCCTCAAGATCACCTTGACCACCGGCGACGTGATCGAAGCCGACGCGATCATGTATGCGACCGGTCGATCGCCCAATACCAGCGGCATTGGTCTCGAAGATGTCGGCGTCGAACTTGACGACGACGGTGCGATCAAAGTCGATGAATGGTCCCGCACCAATATCGAAAGTATTTATGCGGTTGGCGACGTTACCAACCGGTTGAACCTCACGCCGGTCGCGCTCAACGAAGGTCTCTGTTTTGCTGAAACCGTCTACGGCGGCAATCCCCGCAAAATGGATCATGCTGATGTGCCGTGGGCCGTCTTCAGTCAACCTGCCGTCTCTGGCGTTGGCCTGACGGAAGCGGAGGCGCGTGCAGAGTTTGGTGACATTGATATTTACCGCGCCAAGTTCCGGGCGCTGCGGCACACGCTTTCAGGCCGCGACGAACAAACGATGACAAAACTGATTGTCGATGCGGCAACGGACCGTGTGTTGGGCGCGCATATGATTGGCCCCGACGCGCCCGAAATTATTCAGGGCATTGCGGTCGCCATAAAAATGAAAGCAACCAAGGCGCAACTCGATTCAACGATCGGCATTCATCCGACCGCGGCGGAAGAGTTCGTCACCATGCGGGAAAAGATCGAGCCCGAAAAAGCAGCCGCCGAGTAGGGCGCTACCCGCGCGCCATAATTACTTTCGAATATCGCGGATAAATTCGGCGACGGCGGTGCCGATTTCGTCCGGCGCATCTTCCTGAATGAAATGGACGCCCTTCACGGTGATTTCTTGCTGATTGGCAAATGTCCGGCAGAATTCGCGCACGCCACCGGTGATGATTGCGCCCGGATCGGCATTGACGAACAGTTTTTGGATATCACTGCCTGGTAACCACGCCATATAATCCGCGACAATGGCGTTCACGTCGGCAGGTTCGCCGTCGATTGGCAATTCCCGCGGCCAGGTCAGGGTCGGGCGGCGGCTTTCACCCGCTTCCAGATAGGGGCGGCGGTAGACGGCCATTTCATCCTCGTTGAGATCGTGAAGGACCGATCCCGGCAGGACCCGTTCGACAAAAATATTTTTTTCAAGAACCAGTTTGTCGCCAGCTTCTGAGCGGAAAGACTGAAAAATCGGTTTCGATTGTTCCGGCCATTCGTCCCAGGTCAATGTTTGAACCAAGGCCTCCATGTAGGCGATGCCTTTGACGCGGGGCTGGTTTCGGAACGCCCAATGAAAGCCGAGCGCCGAACCCCAGTCGTGACAAACGATGACCACGTTGTCGCCGATTTCGAGCGTGTCGAACAGTGCATCAAGGTGGGCGGCATGCTCGACAAAGCGGTAACTGCCGGGGCCACTGTCGGCAAGTTTTTGCGAGTCACCCATGCCCAGTAAATCGGGCGCGATGCAACGGCCTAAATCCACACAATGGGGAATGATGTTCCGCCACAGATACGACGACGTCGGATTTCCGTGCAGAAACAGGATGGTTTCGCCGCTGCCTTCGTCGACATAGGCGAGTTCATGGCCAAGGACGTTTACGCGTTTTTTCTCGTATCGTTCATCGCTCGAGATCATCATTTCTCCCTTTGGGCGAAACTTAATTTGCGCCACAATAAGGCGCGTGCCTGCAAACAAAAAGGGGCGGAAGCACGATGGTTCTGCTGCCACTTTATGATCGCAATCCACGACACCGGATTCCATTCCAGTATGTGACGGTCGCGGTCATTGGCCTCTGCGTGATCGTCTACCTGATGCAGTCAGACCTGACCGGGCGCGACGGTCACAGGTTGATTTTGGGCCTCGGCATGATCCCGAGCGTGCTGATGGGGGAAGCCCATCTGTCCGAAGATCTTTATCTGGTGCCGGCATGGATGACGTTACTCACGTCGGCATTTCTGCACGGTGGGTTTTGGCATCTCGCCGGCAACATGCTGTACCTCTGGATCTTCGGCGACAATGTCGAAGATTCGATGGGTCACACGCGGTTCATCGGCTTCTACATTCTTTGTGCGGTGATCGCCTCGCTGACCCAGGTTGCAGTCGACCCGCAATCGGACATCCCGCTGATCGGGGCGAGCGGGGCCATCTCGGGTGTGCTCGGTGCCTATTTCGTGCTCCACCCACGGCGCCGCATCTGGGTGTTGGTCATCTTCCGGACCTTTCCGATGCCGGTGTGGCTGGTGCTTGGGGTGTGGATCGGGTTTCAGTTTGCGTCCGTCACCATCTTGTTCGATGAAACCAGCAATACGGCCTTTTGGGCCCACATCGGGGGTTTCGTTGCCGGTGCGATCCTGATCATCCCGTTCCGCCACAAATCCGTGCCGCTGTTCGATCGGGTCAAAAGACCGCCAGGCCAGCGGTAATGGCGATGGTGCAGGGTAGAAAAACCTGAGGCGAGGGCGTATACGTCGTGGCCCAATTTAAGGAAATCGCCGAAAATGGCCAAGAAATGGACGTCTGATAGCTGGCACGGCCTGCCGATCCTGCAGCAGCCTCAATACCCCGATGCGGCCAAGTTCGCAGAGGTCCAAGGGAAGCTCAGGAACTATCCGCCGCTTGTGTTTGCCGGCGAGGCCAGAAGCCTTCAGAAATCACTCGGCGAAGTGGCCGAGGGTAAAGCCTTTCTGCTGCAGGGCGGCGATTGCGCGGAAAGCTTCGCTGAATTCCACCCGGACAATATTCGCGACACCTTCCGCGTGCTTCTGCAGATGGCTGTCGTCATGACCTTCGGTGCGGCGTGCCCGGTCGTAAAAGTCGGCCGCATCGCCGGCCAGTTTGCCAAACCCCGTAGTGAAGACACCGAAACGCGCGACGGCGTCACCTTGCCGAGCTACCGCGGCGACATCATCAACGGCATTGATTTTGATGCGAAGTCGCGCATCCCCGATCCCGACCGGTTGCTTCAGGCCTATAGCATGGCAGCATCGACATTGAATTTGATCCGAGCGTTTTCGCACGGTGGCTACTCGGCGCTTCGCCGCGTCCACGGTTGGAACCTTGGCTTCGTTAACGACAGTGCATTGGGTGACCGCTACCAGGAACTCGCCGACCGCATTACCGAGTCGCTCGACTTCATGGAAGCCTGCGGCATGACAGCGGACACAATTCCGGCCTTGCGCGAAACCGACTTTTACACTTCGCACGAGGCGCTTCTGCTTGGTTATGAAGAAGCGATGACGCGGATCGATTCAACGACGGGCGAATGGTACGACACGTCCGCCCATATGCTTTGGATCGGCGACCGGACCCGTCAGCTTGACGGCGCACATGTTGAGTTTTTGCGCGGCGTCGGGAATCCCGTTGCAATGAAAGCCGGTCCCAGTTTGGAGACCGACGATCTGTTGCGCCTGATTGATGTCCTGAACCCCGCCAATGAGGCCGGGCGTCTCACGCTTATCGTTCGCATGGGTGCCGATAATGTCGAAGCCAAATTGCCCGCGCTTATTCGTGCGGTCGAGCGTGAAGGGCGGACCGTCGTCTGGTCCTGCGATCCGATGCACGGCAATACCATCAAGGCGTCGAACGGCTACAAGACCCGCCGCGTCGACCAAATTCTATCGGAAGTGCGCAGCTTCTTTGATGTCCATGCGGCCGAGGGAACTTACCCGGGCGGCGTCCATTTCGAAATGACCGGTCAGGATGTGACCGAGTGTCTCG
>JAPYRS010000014.1 GCA_029936875.1 Alphaproteobacteria bacterium
TTGACGAGTTTCAAGCAAAACATCCGGCGAGGGTCTGATCATGCGCCCACCAATTGATGCGACCAGCGACGACCAGCACACCCATTCGCTGCCGGACAGCTACCTTGTTTACGAGCAGCGCAAATACGGCATGGACCATGACTTCTACGATTGGTCGATCCTGCCGCGCCGGAAGCCGGTGACCTGGCCGAATGATGCCCGCATTGCCCTTTGGGTGACGCCGGTGCTCGAATTCTTCCCGCTCAATACGCCGGTGAAGCCGTTCAAGGCGCAGGGCGGCATGGTGACGCCGTATCCTGATCTCCGGCATTTCACCTTGCGCGAATACGGCAACCGGGTCGGATTGTTCCGGGTCTTAAAAATCATGGATGAACTCGGCATCAAAGGCACCGTGCCGATGAACAGCGACGTCGCCAAGCGCATGCCGTTTCTAGTCGAGGAGGTCGTCCGCCGCAATTGGGAAATCATCGCCCACGGCGTCAACATGGGAAAACTTCATTATTCCGGATTGGACGAGGCCGAAGAACGTGCCCAGGTCCAGGAATCGCTTTCGACGCTGCGGGAAATTTCCGGTCAAAAGGTGCGCGGCTGGTTATCGCCGGCGCGGTCTGAATCCTACAACACGCCCGATCTCGTCGCCGCCGAAGGTGTCGATTACCTGTGCGACTGGATCAATGACGACATGCCGTATCCGTTCCGCACCAAGTGGGGCGGCGTGACCGCGATGCCGCATCAGCACTGGATATCTGATGTCCAGATCCTGTTCTTTTACAAGCAGAGCGGCGACGAATTCGTCCAGCAGGTGAAGGACCAATTCGACACGCTTCACCGCGAAGCTGGCGAACAGGGCGGCCGCATTATGGCGATCACCATTCACCCGTGGATGTCGGGCCAACCGCACCGGATCAAGTATCTCGAGAAGGCGCTGGAATATGTCATGGGCCAATCGGGGGTCTGGACCGCGACCGGCTCCGAGATATTGGATAGCTGGAAAGGCCAGCAGTAACGGGCCACTCCACAATCAAGACAAAAAAACGGGCGCTCGAGGGCGCCCGTTTTGATTCGTAAGGGCTAAAAACTACCGCTTCCAGGCGCCGAAGATGAACCAGCCACCCGGCGCTTCCCGGTACGGATTGTCGTCGGTCGGCGAGCAGTATTTCGCCATTTCCATAATGATGTCGTCGTCGTGGAAACCGGCACGCCGTGCCACGTCCGGCAGATCCATATCGTGCATCGGGCCCCAGAACGGCTCGTTGTTGTTGTGGGTATCCCAGTCGCGAATGAACTGATCAAACGGATCGTCGAACCACTTGAACGGCGGCTGTTCGACATGAACCATCAACCCGCCCGGCTTCAGCAGCCGGTGGCATTCCTCGACGATGTTGTGCACGGCGCGGTTTGACGTCTCGTGCAGGAACATGGTCGAAACGACGAGATCAAAGCTCTCCGGCTCGTATTCGGTATGCTCCGCATCCCGTTGCGCGAAATGAATCTCGTAACCGAGGCTTTCCGCGCGGCGATGGGCATAACGCAGCACCGGCGCGCCGATGTCGATTGCATTAACCTCGGCATCCGGCCAAGCATATTTAAACGGAAGCGTATTGCCGCCAGCCGTGCAGCCTTCATCCAATACGCGTTCCGGTTTGAATTCCGGATGATTTTCGTTCAGCCAATGGACAACCGCGTGGCCGGCACCGTCGTTGTATTTGCCAATTGTGCCCGAAAGCGCAATGTAGAGCCCGCCGGTGTCGTACATGGCACCAGCGGCGACATCACCCTCAGCACGCTCGGTGTAATAACTGCCCGGCATCCAATGCATGTCGAGCGCCTTCTGATACCTCGGAACCTCAAAATCAGGATCGATTTCCACGGTGCCTAAATCATCGTCACGCGGCTTTGCCTCTTCGATCAGGTCGCTCAGCTGGCGATTGATGATTTCGCGGCGAATGTCATAGCTTTTGCCTTGGCCGTAGAGGCGAAGGTGGCTCCAGAATTGAAAATACGGGTCCTTCAACATCGCCTTCCGCACTTCATGGCGGGTCTCCGGCTCGCGGCCGTTTTCTTTTTCAAACTTCGGTTTGACGCGTTCGTCATAAACCTTGCGATGCCCCGGCGCGACATTGCGGCCAAGGTGCCGGTAAAAGCTCATGATGAAATCCATGTTCGCCGTCTCGTCGTGATTCATGTCGGCGCGCATACCGTGTTGGCCAAATCCAGCCCATGTTGCTTCGCTCATAACCTCAATCCCCGTGTGGCTCAGTTGATTTCATTATAGCGGATATCCACACCAATGGGTGCGACCCAAAAAGTGGGTGATATCAATGTTTTAAGATCGATCTTATAGATCGAAATTCTCTGCGTCGTAGCGCCCACCTGCGGCCAGCACTGATTCCGTGCCGAGCACGTCCTGGAGCTGATCAAAATCGAGCATCCGGTTGCGGTAGGCGTTGGTGGAGCCGGTCTCGTGCAGCGAGCTCAAATATTCGCTCGCCATATAGGAATAGGCGCGAATTAGCCCGCCCGGGAAAATCACCAGCGAATATCCGAGTTCCTGCAATTCGGCGGCACCCTTCATCGGTGTTTTTCCGCCCTCAACCATGTTGGCGAGCAACGGCACGCGGTCCCGGAACTGGGCGGTCAGTGTTTTCATCTGCTCGTCATTTTGCGGCGCTTCGATGAACAGAACGTCAACGCCGGCTTCAACGTAGCGCTCCGCTCTTTCCAAGGCGCTCTCGAACCCTTCGACGGCGATTGCGTCGGTGCGGCCGATGATCAGTGTTTGTTCGCTGCGGCGGGCGTCGACGGCGGCCTTGATCTTGCCGACCATTTCAGAGGCTGAGACCAGCGTCTTCCCGTTCAGGTGGCCGCAACGTTTCGGCATCGTCTGGTCTTCCAGCTGGATTCCATTTGCGCCGGCGCGTTCAAACAGACGCACCGTCCGCTGCACGTTGAGCGCATTGCCAAACCCGGTATCACCGTCAACAACCAGCGGGATATCGTTGTATTCGGAGATCGAACTCACGGTTTCGGCGACTTCATGCATGCTGACCAGGCCAATGTCGGGCCGGCCGATGCGGGTGAAGGAAACGCTCGCCCCGGAAATATAGGCGACCGAAAAGCCGGCCTTCGCCACCAGCATCGACGAAAAGGCGTCGTAACAGCCGGGTGCAACGACAATGTCGTCGCGGCTGAGCAGTTCTTTCAACGGAACATAATTGGTCAACTTACTTTCCTTTCAACTTCTTCTTGAGATGCGGCAAGAGGCCGCCGTCCCGTACAATTTCCATCAGGTGAGGGGGCACCGTTTCGCACGCATAGGTCTCACCGCGGGTCAGGTTCTCGACCTTACCTTTTTCAGCGTCGATACGAAGTTCGTCGCCTTTTTGGACCTTACCTGCGTCCTCGCAAACCAGGGGGATAACACCGAGGTTGAAGGCGTTGCGATAAAAAATTCGCGCAAAGCTTTTTGCGACGACGACGTTCACGCCCAAAATCGAAAGACTTTGCGCGGCCTGTTCGCGCGACGATCCAATGCCAAAATTATCACCGCCAACGACGATATCGCCCGGCGCGACAGTGGTCGCGAAGTCCGGGTCAATGCTTTCAAGACAATGTTTCGCCATCTCCTCGACCGAGCCCTTGAGATAGGCACCGGGCGCGAGCACATCGGTGTTGATATCGTTGCCGTAAACCCAGGCGGCACCGGTCATGCGACGTCTCCGACTTCGCGTGGGTCGATGATGCGGCCGGCAACGGCGGCGGCGGCAACGGCGTAGGGCGATCCGAGATAAACCTTGGCGTGCGCTGACCCCATGCGGCCTGGAAAGTTTCGGTTGGTGGAGGATATGCACGTATCGCCCGAGGAAAGAATGCCGGCACCCAATCCAGCGCAAGCGCCGCAACCGGACGGAAGCAATATTGCGCCCGCGGCGGTAAGCGTGGCTAACGTGCCATCAGCTGCTGCGGCCGCGGTGATGCGGGTTGAGGCCGGGGCAACAAGGAAGCGCGTATCGGTTGCCACCGTCTTGCCCTTGATCACGGCCGCGGCCATTTGCAGGTCTTCCAGTTTCGCACCGGTGCAGGCACCGATGTAAGCCTGCTGCACGGCAATGTTCTTGTAATCCTCGACCGGTGCGGCATTGGCCGGGCTGTGCGGGGCTGCGACCTGCGGCGACAACGTGCTCGCATCGAAATTCAAGGTGTCTTCGTATTCGCAGTCAGAATCGCTGAACCAGTCGAGCGCGCCCTCGGTTTTTGCGCCGTGCTCTTCGAGCCAATCGACCGTCACCTGGTCGGGCGCGATGATGCCGGTTTTTGCGCCGACTTCCGCCGTCATGTTGGGCAGAACCATGCGTTCATCCATCGACAGTGACGTGACACCGTCACCGGCAAATTCGACGACCTTGTAATTAGCGCCGTTGAGGCCAATTTCGGCACACAGTTTCAGCATCATGTCTTTGGCGGTGACATATTTTGAAAGCGATCCGCTCCAGTTCACCAGAATGGTCGGCGGCACGTTGATCCAGATTTCGCCGGTGACCAAAACGCCGGTCATGTCGGTCGCACCGATGCCGACCATGAACGAGCCGAACGCGCCGCCGGTCGGTGAATGCGAATCGCCGCCGACTGCAAAAAGTCCGGGATGAAGATGTCCGCGCTCCGGCAATACGATGTGACAGATGCCCTGCATATCGTAAAAATGCGGAATGCCTTGGTCCTTAACCCAATCGCGGGTGATTTTCAGAATTTCAGCGCTGAGCGCATCCACCGCCGGAACGTAATGGTCGGTAATGACGACGACCTTGTTGGGGTCCCAGACGTCGACGCCGAGTTCCTTGAGGCGGGGTTCCTGCCTGCGCGCGCCACTCGAATCGTGAGTCATCGCGAGGCCGACCTTGCAGGTGACGATTTCGCCGGGCCGGACAATGTCCTGGCCGCAGGCATCCGCAATTATCTTTTCCGAAAGCGTCATGCCCATTGGGGCCTGCCTCCTCTACTCAAAAATGTGGGGTCTCAACGGGTCCCGGGGGCACCGGGTGAGCCGCTCCAAAACTAGTGTTTGGGCGGGAGGCGGTAAAGCCCTAACCGTGCGCAATTTCGCTATTTTGGTGAGGCCGGGCTTGACCGCCGTCTGCGGCCCGCTACTGTTCCCGGTCCCGCGAAGGATTGGCCAAATATGCCGACAAAGTACAAGATTCTAACCTCGCTCGTATTTGCCGGTGTTGTGGTCTTCGCTGCCGCGATATTTGGCATGAGCTGGTTCAATTCGACCGGTGCACCGTGGCTGGCCGAACGCAGCCTCTCGATATTGATGTTGCCGGGGGCCCTCGGCGTTCTTTTTTTGATGGGCTTTGTCTGGTACCGCCTGTTTTTGCTGGCGATGGGAATTCTACGCGTCGATCTCGATGAATAGGGGTCGAGGCGCAACGAATGGATTTAAGTCACTTGAGGAGATGTCCGTGTCTGAAGCCGTATTGAATGAAACTTCGCTTGAACCCGCCGACCTTCCAGAAGGCTCGCCCGAACGTTTGGTCGCGACCTACCTCCGGACGATGGAGGCACGAGATTTTGACAGGGCCAAGGCGATGCTGGCACCGGATTTCAGCATGCTCTTTCCGGGCAGCCGCGCCTACACGAAGTTGGAAGACCTCGCCGGATATTCAAAGGGCCGCTACAAGGGCGTCAACAAATTCTTTGAACGGTTTGATGTGGCGGAAACACCGGACGGCCACATCGTCTTCAGTATTGGAACTTTGCAGGGCCAATGGCTCGACAATACGCCGTTTTCCGGCATTCGTTATGTCGATCGCTTCCGCATTGTGAACGGTAAATTTGTCGAGCAATGGGTGTGGAACGACATGGCCGAACATCCCAAGTTTCAAAGGTAACGGCGGACGGACTCAGGCGCACGTACGATCAGCGGTGCACCCACATCGCCGCGCAAAAAATCGGCTCGGAAAGAATGTCGGAAGTTAGTCGGCCTTGACCGCCACCACTTCAACTTCGATATGCCAGATCGGCGCGGCCAATCCGGCGACGTACACCAGTGTTGACGCCAGGGCATGGTCGCCGAAATGTTTGGCCCGCGCTGCGCCAACCTTGGCCATATCTTCCGGTCGCGTCATGTATGTGTGAGCTTGACAATGTCGGTCGGCTCCATCCCGGCGTCGGCCAGCACCTTCACCACATAGGAAAACGCGTTGTCGGCCTCACTCTCGAAGTCTTCCGGCGTCTTTCCGTCAAGGTCCATGCCGACCTGACCGGCGACATAAAGTGTGCGGCCGCCGGGCGGTACTTCGACGCCCTGTGAATAAACCGCCTGCGGTGGAAATACCGTATCCGGATTGAAATGACGGTTCATTGTTCGTCTCCCCAAATGATTTTGTTTTTATTCCGCGGCAACCCGCGGATAAATCGGGCGATTGCGCGGCGACGCGCGGAATGATCGGGCTATTCCGCAGCAACCCGCGGTACAATCGGACAATTCGCCTCTCTTTCAACGAGATCGAAAACGAACAGGAACTTCGCCATGCCGGTGAGGACGGCGGCGGTTACGCCGAGTTCAAAAATTTCGCCGTCTGAAAAATGCGGCTTGAGCTCGGCATATAGCGCCTTGTCGAGCGTGCCGCTCATATTCGGAATGGCGATCTGATCGGCGAGTTTAAGGATCGCGGCTTCAGCCGGTGTAAACACCTCACTTGATTCGTTCATGATGTTGGCGAGCTGCGCTTCGGTTACGCCAGCATTCATCGCCGCGCCACTGTTGCCCTTGTTGCAGAAGGCGCAGCCATGGGTCATCGAAAGGCGATAGCGGAGCAGCTCCTTGATCTTCACTTCGACCCGGCCGCCGTAAAAAACCTTGGCGTAAAAGCTGTCGTGATACCAATCGAGAATCTCCGGCGCATGGGCACCGATCTCGAAGAACGTCGCATCGTCGCGAACTTCCATTGCGGTATCGTGGCGTTCGGCCAGATTGGCGGGCATGTCATCGCGCGAAACGCGCGGCATTACGGGATCTGGCATGGTTCTAACCTTCTGTATTTCAACTTCAATTGTGGCCCGCCGATAGTCCGTAGGCAATCCCCAGCTGGCAATCCTCCAGACGCCTGCGCTGATCTGGCTCAACTTGGCCCCAACCGGATTATGGCGATCTACGTTTTGTCATCCTGATTGCCACGAAAGGCCGGAACAAATTCGGCAAGTTCAGTAATAACCCGCGCCACGCCTAGGTTTTCGAGCGACGGCGATTCGATGATCTTGACCGTTTCACCACGCGGCGAGGTTTGGACCGGCACACTTTCATCCGAAAACAGCACGAGGGTGGGACAGCCCGAACCTGAAATGAGGTGCATTGGTCCGGTATCGTTGCCAATCGCAACCACGGCACCGCGCGCCAATCCGGCAATGTCGGCAAACGTCGTGTCTTCACACAGGTTTTCAGCCGTCGGCACGCGCTCCTTAATCTCATCGAGTGCGTCTGATTCGGCGAGCGTTCCGATCAGGACGGGCTGCACGTCCCGGTTCTGCAGCCAAATCGCAAGCGCCGCATATCGGCTCGGTGGCCAGCGTTTGCGGGGCCGGTGCGGGGCGCCGCCCGGGACCAAAAGTGCGTAGCGATCCGCCAGATGAAACCGCGCCGGATCAGATTTCAGCCACGACAAATCTGTCGGCGGCGTGCTTGCGATGCCGGCCGCTGCAAGTTGTTCGGCTTGCCGTTCAATGGTGTGAATCTTGTCGCGGTTGGGATTGTCATGCGGGTGTGACGCGCCTTTAACGATCCCCGACCATTCTGGTTTTGGATTGCCGAACATACGAAAATACAGGTGCGAGCGATCCGTGTGCTGGAGATCGTAGACGCGATCAAATTTGGCAGCCCGCAGCATCTTTCGGAGGCCGAGCCAGGATATCATTTGCCAGATCTTCGGTTTGTCGTCGATCCAGATTTCGTCGAACCAACCGCATGTCTCCATCAGCTTTGCATAGGGCTTGGTTGTCAGAAGCGTGATGTGGGCGGACGCATGGTGATCGCGAATGGCGCGGAACGGCCCCGTCGCCAGCACGATATCGCCGAGCGCGCCGTGTTTAATGATGAGAATGCGTTCCGGTCGGTCAGTCACGGCGTCGATCGTTTAAGCGAATGTTGAATTTACGAATCAAGAAATTCCGAAATAACTTTGGCGTCGGCTTCCGGGTTGCCCGGCAATGGCACCGCGTCCGACCCGGCGAGGTTCGAAACAAAACCCGCGAAGATATCGTTCTCACGCGCACATACTAACGTTGGTATATCGGCAGAGGCGAGGCTTTCGGCGATCGGATAATTGAAGGCCTCCGACCATATGTCGGCGTAGTTCCCATAGTGCTTCATAATGCCGGTGAGTTTGAACGATAGAAAATCCGGATCGATTTCCGGCTCGATATTACGAATGCTTTCAACCGATTCGACAAACCATGGCGAGAACAGTTGTTCATTGCGCAATGCGTGCCAAAGGTGAACGAGATGGGTTCCGTCCCATTTCGGTTCAATTTTCGAGGCATAACCGTTCCGCCACGTTTCGCGGCTTTTATCGTCAAGCGCCATCGGGCCATCGAGGACGATCCGACCAACCTCGCTTGAGTCGTGGACGAGAAAGGCGGCGACAATCGACGCCCCGGAGTTTCGCCCATAAAGAT
Source organism: Alphaproteobacteria bacterium (assembly GCA_029936875.1). Lineage (GTDB taxonomy): Bacteria > Pseudomonadota > Alphaproteobacteria > SHVP01 > SHVP01 > JAPYRS01. The sequence goes on from JAPYRS010000014.1 coordinate 8,671, forward strand.
CGTAATCCTTGACCGACAGCTTGCTTAGGACTTGATGCAGCGCGCCCGCATAAGCCTGAATGTTGTTCGGCAAAAAATCCTCGCTATCGCCGTTGCCGGGCGGATCGAAGGCGATCACGCGCCGCGTCGTGCCGAGTTCCAGCATCATCGGTTCGAGAACGTCAGACGCGCCCGGCACGTGCGGCACCATCACCAGAGGCCGCGCTTCCCCGGCTCCGGTCATGCGCACAAATACCTGGCCGATACCGAAATCGACAAAGCCGCATTGCACGCGGCCCGGCAGTTCTGCGGGGTCCGGCGGCGGCGGCGCGTCACCCGGTTCGAGATGTTCCTTGAATATCTCGGCGTAGCGTTCGTCAGCGGCACCTTTGTCGCGACCGAGCGTCTCAATCCAGCAGCAATCCGGCAGATCCTTCAAAAGATCGAACGCTTTGACCAGCGAATCATCTTCGCGCGCAGCAAAGCAGGTTTTTGATTTCAACTCGTAGGGCGCGTCCAGGCCCTTGTAGCGAAATACCGACGAATAACCGACAGCGTAATCGCGTCCGGTCATCAACCGCGGCAGCACGCCAGCCTGGGTGCGGACGGGGTCGGTCGGCACGGCGTTCGAACGGTTATCTTTGTGGTGCCGGAAGGTCGGCGAAAAAATAAATTGCTCGCGAAATTTCATCCACAGATGCAACAGGTGGCTTCCGTCCCACCTCGGTTCGTAGGGCGGCATGTAAAATTTCGTCATGTCGGCCCGGTATTCGTCGGTGTAACCAGGGTAGCCGTCGAACACGGTGATGGACGCGCGTTCCGGATAGCGGCGAATGAATTCAATCGCGATGCTGGCGCCGGTGTGCGACCCGTAAATGCCGCAGCGTTCAATGCCGAGCGCGTCGAGCGTGTCTTTGAGCGACTCCGAATAGTCGGGGATCTCCGGCACTTCCTTATCGAGCAAATCGGAGAGGCCATAACCCGGTGTGTCGAGCGCAATCGCCGTAAAATTCTTGGCGAATGCCTTAATCGTCGGAATGATGCCGCCGGACCAGCTTGGGCTCGCATGAAGCATGATCACCGGCGGGCCTTCGCCCGCGCGGCGGTAGTGGACGCGGCGTGTGCCGACGGTGACAAAATGACGTGTTATGCGGCTCATACAGGGTCCCCGAAACTAGGCATCCAAAAAGTCGCGCAGGATTTGTGCGGCGTCGTCGGTAATAACATCGAACCAAGCGTGGCCATAGGTCTTGATGGTGTGGATGCGCCCATTTTTGAAATTGCCTTCGGCGCGTTTTGTTTGTTCGGTGAGATCGTCGTCGAGGTTGATAATCAGCATCTCCTGATCGATCTCGCCCATCCGCTTTAGCATCGGATAATTGAAGGCGGCGCGATGTCCCCAGTGTGAAATTGGTCCGCCGCGTAATCCTTCCGCGTAGTTTCGCAGCAAAATATTTCGCGGCACTGTCGGCCCATAAAACGGAATCATGTTGAGCCAGCGTTTGACGAGATGCGAGCCGTCGTCAGAAAAACTCGGCGGGGAATAAAGCCCACGAAATTCTTCGAGCTCCTCATCACTGAAGATCGGCGCCGAATTCATGACAATCTTTCGAATCAGATCGGGGCGCTGACGCGCGACTTCGACGCAGGTCTCAGAGCCGGTGTGGTAGCCCATGAGATCGACTTGGCCATACCCCAAGGCCTCGATCACGTGAATGATCGCGCGTGCGTAATCCTCAATTTCCGGCGGCTCCGCCGGTGCCTCCGATTCGCCGAAACCCGGTGTATCAACTGCCACCACGGCGCGTTCCTTGCCGAGGGTTTGCAGGATGGCTTCATAAATGCGGCCTGAATTGGGGCTCGAATGAAGGCAGAAAAACGGGATTGCGGTCGCATCTTCAGGTTCAATGAGGCGAAGGTGGAGCTGTCCTGAAGGGCCGTTGATAAAGCGCTTGGTGAAACCAATATCGGTACCTGCTTTTTGATCGGGCGTTGGCTTCCCATCTCCCGGCGCGGATGCTGCCTCGTCGCTATCAAAAATGCTCCGGAGGATTTCCGCGACTTCCTCGGTGTGCGTGTCGAGCATGCCGTGGCCGGCCCAATCCGGCATCTCCACAACCTGCCCGTTGTTGAGGTATTCGGTCGCTCGTAGAGTTTGTTCGTATAGATCGTCTTTCGGGCAAAGGATGGTTATCGGCTGGCTCGCCTTCGGCAGATTTTCGGCGTGAAGATAGTTGAATGCGGCTCGGTGCCCCCACGGCAGCGCGTCCCCGGCACGAAGCGATTCAGCAATCTCGCGGTGCAGATAAAGGGACGTGGCGTCTTTTGATTTCCAATTCGACTGGCCGTCCCAGCTTGCCTGCAGGAATTTGCCTGCGTCGTCCGGCTCGCGGCCGGAATAATCGCGGCGCTGGCGGCTAAGCTCTTCCTCGGTGTAGATCGGCGCGGAGACCAGAATGCACCGCCTTACTTGTGCCGGGCGTTGGAGCGCGAGCTCAAGTGCGATTTTGGAGCCGGTGTGGTAGCCCATCACATCGACTTCGCCGATGTCGAGCGCATCGAGCAGGTCGCCCATCGCAGCTGCATAATCCTCGATCTCGGGAGGCTCAGCCGGCGCATTCGAATCACCAAAACCGGGTGTGTCAGGTGCGATTGCAATCCGGTCTTTGCCCATTTCGCTAAGCAGCTGTCCGTAAATCCGTCCGGAACTTGGACTCATGTGAAAACAGATCAGTGGTGTTTTCGACGGTTTTTCCGGCTGCGCGATGCGGTAATGGATTTGCCCAAAACGCGCGTCCGCATAATCCCGACGCACACTTGGTGCGGGCCGCCAGAATTTTTCGTCGTCATTCATATTGCTGTTCCCATCATTCCGGGTCGGAAGCGCGCAGGTCATCCTGCGAAAAAATCAGTCCCGTCGAATCAAAGCCGCCGTCAACATTCAACGTTACGCCGGTGGTAAAGTCGCACTCCGGCGAGACGAGATAGGCAACCGCTGCCGCGATCGCCCCTGTCGTGCCGTAGCGGCGCATCGGAATGCGGTCGAGGTAACTTGAGACCGTGCCTTCGCTGTGGTCGGTGATGTCGGTCCGAATCGGGCCGGGTGCAATCGCGTTCACGGCAATATTTTCCGGTGCAAACTCGACCGCCATGATCCGGGTCAGCATCAACATGCCGGCTTTGGATGTGCCGTACGCGCCGCGTCCGGTGCCGCCCCGTTGCCCGGAAATTGAGGCGATGTTGACGATGCGGCCACCGCCGCGCTTTGCCATGACGGGGGCGGCGGCTTTGCAAAACAAAAACGTGCCGGTGAGATTAACGCGAAGTACGCGCTCCCATTCTTCTAGCGTCGTGTCGAGCACCCGCCGGTTGGGCGCGATGCCGGCGTTATTTACCAGAATGTCGATGCCGCCGTAGGTCGATGTGGCGAACGCAATCGCCTCGTCACCTGAATGTTCGCCGGCAACATCAATGGCGAGAGGCGTGGCAGTGCCGCCGTCTTTGTTGATCGCGGCCGATGATTCCATTGCCGTCTTCCCATCGATTTCGACGATGATGAGGCTGGCGCCGTCGCGGGCAAGGCGTTCGGCAATGGCGCGGCCAATGCCGCGACCGGCACCGGTCACCAGCGCAACTTTACTTTCAAGAACTGGCATCATCCTCCCTAAGCTCGTATTCACCCGGCCCCGTCATCAAGATGCAGGTGTTTTTCTGAAATCGACTGTGCCGGGCGGAACGGTGCCTCGTCAACGGCAAAGCAACCGCAGATTTAATATGCATTGATTGCGAAATTGATCAGAGGCGCGCTAGTGTCCGCCCCGGTTATTGGTCACGCGCATTGAAGGGGCTAGGGGAAAGCATGGACTGGACAACTTTTTGGATTTTCATCCACATCTTGGTGATGGCGTTTTGGCTCGGCGGCGACATGGGAGCTTACTACGCAGCCAAGCTTTTCGTGCGGACGGAATATTCACCCGAGACCCGCGCTGTGCTCGCCCGTGTGATGCAGGGCGTCGATATCTTCCCGCGCCTCTCGATGGTGCTGGTCCTGCCTACGGGCATGACGCTCGCCGCTCGCACCGGCATCTCGCTGGTCGATGGCGGGTGGCTGACCTTGCTTTGGATCTTGAGCCTCACCTGGCTGTTTCTCGTCTGGAACGTGCACCGGCCGACCGCGCCCGAATGGGGCAAAAAACTTCAGGGCCTCGACACATTGATAAACTGGGTTTTGCTGGTGGTCGTCATGGTCGCGGCAATCGGCTCGCTGGTTTCAAACCATCCGTTCACCGAAACCTGGCTCGCGGTCAAAGTATTTTTCTACGGCATCACGTTTGTGATTTTGATTGCCGTCAACATGATGCTGAAGCCGTTCGGCCCGGCGTTTGCGCGCTTGCTTTCGGAAGGGTCGAGCCCGGAAGTCGAAGCCATCATCAAAGGCTCGATCGATAAATCAAAACCGATGATCTGGGCGATCTGGGCCATCGTCGTGATCAATACGGCGATTGGGCTGTTTAAACCCGTTTTCTGATTCGCAGATTAAGTGGTTGGGTTGGGCGACGTAATCGCGTCCATGAGCCACCACGGTCGGCTGTCGACCAGATCGGTGTTGAGGGTGATGGTCCGGTTTTCGGAGCAGATCGGGTAGATTGTCGCCTGTGTCAGGCCCGGCGCGCCATCGGTTCGGGTGACAATCGGTGTATTCAGATTGCCGTCAAAGGGACGGTGCTTCCATTCGGTCCAAAGCGTGAAGTCTTCGTCGGTCGCGAGGATCGCACTGGCGCCTGCCGGGCCGGGCTGGCTCGCCATGACGAGGTTCATGCGGTTCTCGGCCGCTCTCTCAAGAAGTCCGGTGGTCAACTCCCAGGTCTCGAGTGTTTTCGATGGCAGGGCGGCAATCGCCACATCTTTCAAAGCCAGCAGGCGAAACGTTTCCGGGAACACATTGTCGCCGCCAACAACGACGGCAATTCGCCCCCAGGACAGATCAAGGGTCGGCTGTTCGTTGCCGAGTGACGTCACCCAACTTTGATGACGACCGGCGACATGAATTTGGCTCTGGCGAAGCCGAATGCCGCCAGCACTGATCAGCACGCCGACATGGGCAACGCCGTCATTGCGACGTTCGACAATTGAGGTCGAGACCAACCTGTCGTCGTCAGATCCTTCGAGTGCTTTGGCAATCGCGTCTGTGGCCCGCACCGAAAGCGCGATGGCCGCGTCAACATCATCGACGACACCGTCTTCGAGAAAAAACAACTCGGGTAGCACAACAAGCGAGACGCCGTTCTTTATTGCTTCGGCTGCTGCCGTTGCGGCCTCGTCAATCGCAGCTTCCCCGACCATTTCCGGCTGATACACGGCGGCTTCAACCTGATCCGCGCCTGGCAGAATGTTACGGGGGCCGGGCTTGGCGGCAAGCGGGGCGTACAGTTCGGGACGCCGTGCCTTAAATACGTCGGTGCCGTCAGGACGGACCTTGTCGTCTGCTTCGGCCACCTCGATGTCGGCGAAGATCACCGCCTCGACGCCGCGCGGTGCAATCGCCAGCACGGTGCCGTCCGGCGCAACGATTTGGCTTTCACCAGTCCCCGACATCTGGTCTTCGGATATTTTTAGGCGTTTGGTAGCAACCGGTAATATTTCGTCGGAAACTAGTTGACCGACTTTGTTGGCCGAAACGACGAAGACTTTATTTTCTGCGGCGCGAACTGGAATATGAAGCGTAGCCTCGTCGTCGCCGAAAGAATTGAGACTGTTGCAAAGGATATGCGCGCCGCGCAGCGCGATGCCCCGTGCGGTCTCCATGATCACCCCGTCCATGCACGAATAAAGTGCGACGTTGCCAAACGGCGTCTCAACGATTGGCGACACCTCTTCCGCGGTTTCCAAAAAATTCGTTTCGTTGCCCATCAGCACCTGCTTGTCTGCGGTGGCGACAAGTTTGCCTTCAGGGTCAAACAGAATGTTTGTGCCGGTGACGGCATTGTTGCGGCGGCGCACAGTGCAGTTCGCCATGATGTAACATTTATGCTCGCGCGCTTTGGCGCCGATCCCGCTGAGGAATGATCCGTCGAGCGATGTCGCAACCGTGTAGGCGTGGTCTTCATCCCGCCACCACGACTGGTGATTGAGAAATTCCGGAAGCACGATGAGGTCGGGCTTGTTCGCCGCCGCTTCGTCGATCATGCGCTGGCAGGTCTTAAGGTTCTCGTGTTCGTCAATTCCGACTGCGAACTGAACCGCAGACACACGTACCTTTTCACCTAGCTTAGACATTTTATCTCTTAATTATCTGGTTGCGCGATTGGGGTCGGTGCCCGCTGGCGCATTTGCGGGTGCCGCCGTTGGCTCACCCGCATCCAGTTTTGGCGGCGCCCGTCCGGCAGCGGCCGCAGAATTCGCCATGCCGACCAGCGCGTTGGACGCAATGATCGCGGTTTCGTCGCGCTGGGTTATGCCGAGTGCCGCACCTGTCGGGTCCTGAATAAAAGGGATGAACCCGGAACCGGCAACGGGCGTTTTCGGAACCAGCACCGTCCCGCCCAATTGGACGACCCTGTAGAGCGATTCATCAATATTCATAACCTGCACGTAGACGTGCCACATCGACGGAACAGAGGGACTCGTCGCCGGCATGATCCCGCTCGACGGCCCTTCGGGCTGCTTGATTATGGTTTGGACAAGGTTGTTGCCAATCGGCGTATCTTCGACTTTCCAGTCAAACAGCTGCGAATAAAACTCTTTGGCTTTCTCGTGATCGTTGCTGATCAACTGCATGTAATCGAATGGATTAGGCATTCGCTTCTCCCAAAGCGGGTGGCAGCAAGGCTCGGCGCCCTGTTCCAAGTTTTGAGGGGTCAGCTGCCAGAATTAACAACAACATGACAGTCCCCAAGGTGGTCTTCAAGTGCCAGCGCAAGGCAGTAGGCCGCTTGAGACGATAAACGCGCTTTGCAATATCGCTGAATAAGGTTAACCGTTACCTAGGCATTCTGCCGAATTTCGGGGGAATCGAATAATAATAAGGGGATGGTATGGCGGTTGATTTCGGCCTTGGGCCTATTTTACTGGCGACCGTGAGTGTCGAAAATGCCGCGGCCGCTGCGGACCTCTATGCCGCCTCCTTCGGGTTTGAAATCATTCAGTCCGGCATCCTTACAGATGAGCAGACTGCCAGCTGGGCCACGCCGGGCCTGACCGGCGCAAACTTCACCATCGTCGCACCGCCGGGCCGCGCACCGGGCTGGATTCGATTTATCGAGAGTCCGGGTGCCGGTGCTTACCGGCCATTGGGTAGCTCGGGCTGGGCGGCAATCGAGATTCTCGTCCAGGATACCGACGCCGTCGCAAGAAGCCTTGAAGGGTCGCTGTTCGAGGTTATTGGCGAGCCGAAGAGCCTGACCAACTTTCCGGAAATTCGGGCGATGCAGGTGATCGGGCCGATGGGCGAGGTGCTCTATCTCACCACTTTGCCGGAAAGTGTCGGCGATTTTCGCCTGCCGACCGCCGTCGATGCCATCGACCGCGTCTTCATCGTCATCTTGGCCACCCGCAATTTCAAAGGTGTCACCGAAGGTTTCGCTGCCGACTTCTCAATACCGATTGGCAACATCCGAAAGCGCGGCGTCTATTTCGAGGGTGAGACCTACGGCCACGAACCCGCCGAAGATATGTCGATGACGACACTACAGATGAATCGGCACAGTCTGATTCAGGTTGATGAATACCCGAACGCGGTGCCTGATCGGCCGGAGGTCGCGGGCGCTCTCCCGTCCGGGTTTGCCGTGGCAACGTTTGCGGTGCCGTCAATTGAACCGTTCATCGCGCGCGCTCTTGGCCCCGTCGTCAGGCTGGATGACGAGCCCTATACCGGTCGGCGCGCCCTGATGATCCGCAACCTGGAAGGCTGGCTCACCGAACTGGTCGAAACGGGATAGGCGGTATTCTTCGGGTTACGTAGCGCCCCGGCCGTGGGCCTCAGTAAAATCGATGATCGGCCCCTTCGGGACAATGCCGGAGGGATTTCGTTCGGCGCTTTTCGAGTAATAACCGGCCTTGTAAATCTGCGGATGGACGGTTTCACCGATACCCGGAACTTGAAAAAGTTCGCGCGTGTACGGCCATAGGTTCGGATAATCCATCAGCCGGCGAAGGTTGCATTTAAATGCGCCGTAATAGGCCGAATCGAATCGCACCAATGTTGGAAAGAGACGCCAGTCCGCTTCGGTAATTTGGTCGCCAGCGATATAGCGGTTTTTTCCGAGGTGTTGATCGAGCGCATCGAGCGTATCAAACAGCGCATCAAAACTGGTCTCGTAGGCTTCCTGAGTTTTTGCAAAGCCGGTGCGGTAGACACCGTTATTGACCGTCGCGTAAATGCGCTCATTCCACGAATCGATTTCTGCGCGCGCGGCTTCCGGGTAATAGTCTTTGTCATCGTCGGTGAAGGCCGCGAACTCGGTATTCAGCATGCGAATAATCTCGGACGATTCGTTGTTTACGATCACGCCCCGTTCTTTGTCCCACAAAACAGGCACGGTGACGCGCCCGGTATAGTCCGGATGGCCCTGTTGGTAGATTTCGTACAGCGCGTTTTTGCCGAACAGGTGATCGACAAAGTCGGGATCGATATTGTCGAAGATCCAGCCGCGCGAATCGCGTCGTGGCAGCACATAAGACATCGAGATGACGTCGCTGAGGCCTTTCAGCAGACGGAATATCATCGTCCGGTGCGCCCACGGGCAGTTGATCGCCACATAAATATGGTAGCGGCCCTTGGCCGCCGGAAATCCGCCTTCCCCCGAAGGACCGGCGCTGCCATCCGCCGTCACCCAACTGCGAATAACCGAATCGGCGCGGCGGTACTGACCGTCCTTGGCCGCGGTTTGCACGGTCGGTTCGTCTGCAATCCACTTTCCGTCTACGAGCAGTCCCATTCGAATTCCATCCCAAAATTTATGTGCTTGGCGACGTTACCTTGCCGAGGCGACGCCGCAGATCACGATGCCGCGAACGCTTTGGCGTGCTTGGGCGCCTAAAAGCCGTCAACCTTGGCGCCGCCGTCCATCATCGCGTGGGTCAGTTCCTTCTTCCACACCGTCGGATGCGCATAGGCCAACCGGCTATGGGTGAGGCCAAGATCGAGAACCGTTTCAACCAGCTTGTAGGTCAACGGACCGGGGTTCATCACCGGCACCGGCAGGTTTTCGGCGAGAAACGAATGCGCTTCGTGCATCGTGGTCGAACCAAGACAAATCGCCTGCGCACCGTCTTCCACGCATTGCAGGCCGCACTCGAGCAGCAACGGAAACACGACATCTTCTTTGCCGCCGAGCAGGTTGGTTGGGTCGGGCTGAAGGTTGGGCGAGCGGATCGACACGCATTTGTCGGCGAGGCCATATTCCTGCAGCGTTTTTTCGTAAATCAGTTTCCACGGGTCCCATTGCGTCAGAACCGAAAACCGCCGACCCAGCAAAAGGCACATCAGGTACGACGCTTTGCCGGGCGAAATTACCGGAATATCGACCGCGGACCGAAGCGCGTTCATGCCGGAATCGCTCATCGTATCGATGCAAATGGCGTCGTAACCTTCGTCCTGCGCGGTGAGGCCAGCCTCAAACATGCAGACGTCGGCGAGCGCGAAATCATGATAGCTGTCGTAGAAGGCGGGGCCGGCTTTGACGGCGCGAAAATCAAATTCGATATCGGGCCCAAGCCGTACGGCTTTGACCTGAGCGCGGCGTTTTTCGATCCCGTCCTCATCCATTGCGACGGGAACCAACACAAGTACCTTGGACACGAAATCCTCCCCTAATTTTTTTCCTGCGACGCGAGGTGCTAAGTTGCTATAGCGGTTCGCTGTGCCCCCTGTCTATTGGGCCGGGTCGGCAAACAATAAATTCTGGCAAATCCTAAGGGGGAAGCAGATGACGGTCGATATCCTGGTGACCGGCGCAAATGGTCGCACCGGAAAATATATTGTGGAAGGGTTTGTCAAAGCGGGCCGCGCGTTGCGCGTATTTACGCGGAGCGCCGAACACGGCCAGAAATTGATCGAGGCCGGGGCCGCTGAAGCGGTCGAGGGCGATCTTTCGAGCGAAGCCGATGTTGCGCGCGCGATGGACGGGGTAAAATTCGTCTACCACATTCCGCCCAACATGAACCCGAAGGAAATCGAATTCGGTAAACGCCTGGTCGAAGGCGCGGTTGCAGCCGGCATCGAGCATTTCGTTTATCACTCGGTTCTGCATCCGGGCCTGCAGGGTCTTCCCCATCACTGGAACAAACTTTTTGTCGAAGAAGCGCTGATTGAGTCGGGGCTTAATTTTTCGATTCTTCAGCCGTCGTCCTACATGCAGAACACGGCGATGGACTGGGACCGGATCACCAATCAAGGCATTCACGCCATGGCATTTAAGGCGAATGTCCTTATGAGCCTGGTCGATCTTCAGGACATCGGCGAAATTGCCGCAATGATTACCGGCAATCCCGATCATTATTCGGCGGTTTACCAAATGGCCGGACCGGCGGCACTTTCGACCATTGATAAGGCGGCGATCCTCAGCAAAGAGCTGGGCCGCGAAGTTCGCGGCGAGCAGGAGCCGATTGAGAAATGGCGCGCGGCCGCAAAAGCGTCGGGGATTCCGGATCACGTCATTGCCGGGCGCGAGAAGATGTTTGCCCACTACGACGAAGGCGGGCTCGCCGGTAACGGCCAAGTCATGAATTTTTTGTTGGGGCGTCCGGCCACAACATTTGCTGAATATGTTCGCCGCACCATCAAGGAACAATCCGGTTAGAGGCCGGCGTCCGAAATAAAATGAACAAGATGCCGGCGATTCCGATCGCGCAGTTACTCACCCGTGGAATCTCCCGGCATTTGCGGGATTGCGGATTTGATTGTCTGCAGGAATTCAAACTCGCCGACCGCCGGCGCGCGGATGTCATCGGCCTCAACCGCAAAGGCGAATTCAGCATCGTCGAGATCAAATCCTCGGTGGCTGATTTTCAAAGCGATAACAAATGGACTGAGTATTTGGCCTGGTGCGACCGGTTCTATTTTGGTGTCGGCGCGGATTTCCCGGTGGAAATATTGCCGCAAGATGTCGGGCTGATCATCGCCGATGCTTACGGCGGCGAAACGCTAAGAGAGCCGGATTTTGAAAAACTCCCGGCAGTGCGGCGTAAGGCGCTTACGCTCAGGTTCGCGCAAACGGCAGCGCGGCGATTACAAGCGGACCGCGAGACCGGAATTATTGAAGGCTAGACGGACAGCCCTTCGGCATTGCTGAGCGGCAGCGTCCGGTGGCGCACGCCGGTCGCATCAAATATCGCATTGATCAGGGCCGGGGCTGCGGGCGGTGTTGATGGTTCACCCATGCCGCCGAGGAATGTCCCGCTTTCCAAAATATGCGTTTCGATCTTTGGCACGTTGGCCATGCGGATCATTTCGTAATCGGGGAAGTTATTCTGTTCGACCCGGCCTCCATCGACCGAAATTTCGCCAAATAATGCTGCGGTCAATCCGTAGATGATGCCGCTTTCGGATTGTTGCTCGACAATGCCCGGATTGATGGCGAGGCCGCAGTCGACCACGGCAATGACGCGATCAATCTTGAGCTGCCCATCGGTGACGGTGACTTCGGCCACCTCGCCGACGATCGATTCAAAACACTGATGAATGGCGACGCCGCGTCCCCGGCCGGGGCCAAGCTCCGCCGACCAGTCGGAAACGTCGCGCAGTTTTTCCAGCACCGCCTGGTGGCGCGGATCGTTGCCCAATAATGCAATCCGGTAATCAATCGGGTCGGTCCCGGCTTTGGCTGCCAGTTCATCTAAAAAGACTTCGTTGAAGAACCCGGCGTAGGAATTACTCACGCTTCGCCAATTGCCCAACGGCACCGGCGTTTCGCTCGGCACCCAGTTCACCAATAAATCAGGCGTTTTGTAACGCCAGTTAAGCGCTTCGCCGATCTCAATCGCGTCGCCGAAACCGCCCATTTTGCCGGCGAACCAGCCCATGTTGCGGGCGGCAAATTGACCGAATGTTGGCGGCAGCGCGACACGATGCTCGACCGCCTTCGGTCGGCCACGGCCATCGAGGATTGCCCGGAAGCGTGAAAGTGCTGCTGGCCGGTACATGTCGTGCTGCATGTCTTCTTCGCGCGACCAGATTAATTTTACCGGCCGCCCCTTCATCGCCATTGCAACCGTCACGGCCTGTTTGGCCACGTCGACTTCAAGCCTTCGCCCAAATCCGCCGCCGAGAAACTTGACGTGGACCTGCACGCGATCGGCAGAAAGCCCGGTCAGTTTGGCGGCGGAGTTACGAACGAAATCAGGAACCTGCGTACCAATCCAGATTTCGCAGGCCTCACCGGTGACAAGGGCTGTGCAGTTTTGTGGCTCCATCGTCGCGTGGGCGAGGAACGGCACGCGGTACTCCGCCTCCAGAATGTCATCGGCTGAGGCAAGCGCTTCTGCCACGTCACCTTCCTCATGCAGATCTTTACCATTGTCATTGTCGAGATCGCGGGCGTATTGGGCAAATATCGTGTCGCTGGAAACGGTGTGATTACCGTCAGTTTCGAATTCCAACTCAAGCGCGTCGGCGGCGGTCTTTGCGTGCCAATAGGTATCGGCGACCACCGCAACACCGCCCGGCACTTCGAGAATTTTTTCGACGCCCGGCATCGCCTGCACCGTGCGGCCGTCGTAAGCCTTAACCCAGCCGCCAAAGACCGGCGTATTGCGAACGGTTGCGATGGCCATGCCCGGAAGTTTTACGTCGATGCCAAATTCAGCCGTGCCGGTTGATTTGGCTTCCGCATCAAGCCGCGGCACTGAGGTACCGATGTAGCGGAAGTTTGCGCTGTCTCGGAACTCCGGATTGGACGGCGGCGACCCATTTGCCGCCGCATCGGCAAGTTCGCCGTAACTCAAACGCCGGTTCGAACCCTTGTGCACAACAAAACCCGGTTCGGTTGTCGTCTCGGAAAAGTCGACGCCCAATGCCTTTGCGCCGGCAGCCCGCAACATGTGACGTGCCGCCGCACCGGCAAACCGCATCGAATTCCAGCCGTCGCGCACGCTCGATGACCCGCCGGTCATCTGCATGCCCATGACATTCTTGATCATGAAACGCATCAGGCCGCCGGTGCTCGGAATGTCGGCGACTTTGACCTCGGCCATGATCGCGCCGTAGTTGACATATTCGTCGCCGACCGGGGCTGCTTCTGCGCGGACGTTTTCAATATCGACATCGAGTTCTTCGGCCGCCAGCATCGGCAGGCTGGTGTAGACGCCCTGGCCCATTTCCGTGCGCGGCACCAAAATCGTTACTAGTCCGTCGGTGTCGATGGCGATGCGGGCATTGAGAAGAATTTTTCCGTGGGTCTCGCCGTCATGTGCGAGCGCCGCAGGGATCGGGCCCTCGCCTGATCCAGTTCCGACGCCAAGCAGGAAACCGCCACCGACGGCGGCACCGGTGACAAGAAAACCGCGCCGCGAGATCGAGAATTTTTCCAAGATCTGATTCATGCGGCCCCTCTCACGCCTGTGCAGCGCTGTGAATGGCGGCACGAATCCGCTGGTAGGTGCCGCAACGGCAGACGTTTGTCATGTGAGCGTCAATTTCTGCGTCGCTCGGATTTGAATTTGAGTTGAGCAACGCCGCCGCTGCCATCACCTGACCCGATTGGCAATAGCCGCATTGCGGAACCTGATGCTTGATCCAGGCTTGCTGAACTTTGTGCAAAGTTTCGCCGTTCGCAAGACCTTCCATTGTCGTGACGCTGAGCCCTTCGACGTCTTCCACCGGCAATACGCAGGTCCGGGTGGCAATACCGTTCACATGCACCGTGCAGGCGCCGCAGGAGGCGACACCGCATCCAAACTTGGTGCCGGTCATGCCGAGATTGTCGCGCAGCACCCAAAGCAGCGGTGTGTCGCCTTCAACCTCGACCGAAACGGGTGATCCGTTGAGGATGAACTGAAACATTTTCGTGCCCCGTGCCCTATCGATTTACCAAGCGCCGGTGCATCGCACAGCACCTAACGTCAAACTGAATATTATCCCTTTGTTTCGCCGTTGTCCGAATATGCGCTTTCAAAAGGAATTGATTAGAGTCCCTGCAGCGGATTCTGAAAATGAGGCTGAGGTTGGGGAGGCGCGTGGTGAAACGGTTTTCATTTTGGGTCGATCTTCCAGAAATCGACGAATTCCTTGTCGCCCAAGTGATGGGCGGCAGCAAAACTGGCACCGCGCGGCCAAAATCGAGTTGGGGCGTACCGCTTCACCAATGGGATTCGGCCGAGTTCGAAGTGGGCGAGGTGGCCGAGTTTTATGATTTCAGCCATAACAAACGCGCGCGTATCAAATTTACCGACGTGTATGAATTCAGCTTTGGGGAAATTCCCGAGAAACTATGGCGGGCCGAAGTCTGCACCAGCGCTAAACATTTTCAGGACGACCACCGCACGGGCTGGCCCGACCTTGAGCTCACGCCTAATTTCGCGCTGATGGCGATCCACTTCGATATCGTCGCGAAGGAAAGTTGAAATGGCATTTGTGAAATTGCGTGCGGTCCTAACGACGGTCGGGCTATCGGTGCTGATTTTCGGCAGCACGATGGCGGCACCCGCCTTCGCCGCCTCGTCGATCACGATTGAGCGCGCTTTTCCCAATCTAACTTTCAAGAGACCTATTTTGGCAATCCAAGCGCCGGACCAAATCGCGCGCTGGTACGTGGTCGAGCAGGGCGGCCGCATTCTCACGTTTGAGGACCGGGCCGATGTCGAACGCTTTTCGGTGTTCGCCGACATTCGGCGTGCCGTCGATGCCAATCATAGCGAAACAGGCTTGCTCGGGGCCGCCTTTCATCCCCGTTTTGCAGAAAACGGCGAAATCTTTTTGTCTTACACGCGGACAGCGCGGTCACTTGAATCGATCCTGTCCCGTTTTCAGGTTGGTGCAGAAGGGACCCTTAACCGCGATAGCGAAGAGATATTGCTGAAGGTCCCGCAGCCGTTTCGCAATCATAACGGTGGCCACATCGCATTTGGGCCGGACGGATTTCTCTATTTTGGATTGGGCGACGGTGGCGCCGGCGGCGATCCGCGCGGTAACGGCCAAAACAAAAATTCGCTGCTTGGCGCGATGCTCCGCCTCGACGTCGATTCAGGCGTGCCCTATTCGATTCCTGCCGATAATCCGTTTGCGAGCGGCGGTGGCCGTCCGGAGATTTATGCTTACGGGCTTCGCAATCCGTGGCGCTGGAGCTTTGATCGCGAAACCGGCCAGTTGTGGGCGGCAGACGTTGGCCAGCGTCGGATCGAAGAAATCGACATCATTCAGAACGGCGGCAATTACGGCTGGAACATTCGCGAGGGAACCGAGACCTATAAGTCGGCTCCGACTTCAGAAACCCTGATCGCTCCGATTGTCCAATACAGCCACAATCTTGGTTGTTCGGTGACCGGTGGCTATGTCTACCGTGGCGACACGCTTGCGGCGCTTCAGGGCACCTACCTCTTTGGCGATTTTTGCAGTGGGCGCATCTGGGGGTTGGACAGCGATTCCGGAAGCAGAGGCGGCGCCACCGAACTAATCAGGACCGATCTCAATATCTCCTCATTCGCCGAGGCACGGGATGGCCGAATATTCGTCATTGACCTCAACGGCGGCATTTATGAAATTAGCGGCGCCAAATAGGGAGGGTGCCAACAAATGGGGAACTATGCCTGATTTTACCGAAGAGAATTTCAAGACCCGCGACGGGCTATCGATTTATTACCGCGATTACGGCGAACCGAAAACGACCGCCATGCCGGTTCTGATTCTGTCGGG
Source organism: Alphaproteobacteria bacterium (assembly GCA_029936875.1). Lineage (GTDB taxonomy): Bacteria > Pseudomonadota > Alphaproteobacteria > SHVP01 > SHVP01 > JAPYRS01. The sequence continues at coordinate 24,497 of JAPYRS010000014.1, forward strand.
TTCAACCAGTAATTCGAGAAGCGCCGATACGGTCGCCAAACACATAGCCAAGGGGCGGCGGGTTCTTAGCATGGACTGGCGCGGTCATGGTCATTCCGACTGGGACCCCGACTACAAAAATTATCTTTATGAAACCGACGCTGAAGATGTGCTCGAATTACTCGCCCACGAGGGCATGGCGAGCGCGATTTTGATTGGCTCGTCCCGCGGCGGAATAATTTCGATGCATCTTGCTGACTCCAATCCTGAAGTTTTGGCCGGTGTCGTCCTCAACGACATCGCCCCCGTTGTTGCCCCGGCTGGCCGGGCGCGATTGCAGCGGACGGTTGGCTATGCTGACGACTACGACAGTTTTGAAGATGCCGGTGTCGCTTGGCGCGACAGCCACGGCGGCGGCGTTGAGGGGCTCAGCGCCGACGACTTCACCCGGATCGCCAAAGTCTATTTCCGCAAAAATGACGAAGGCAGAATTGTTGCCGACTGCGACCCCGGTTACGCCCGCGCTTTTCGCGAAATTCCCCGCATGTCAGATCTCTGGTCCAAGTTTGAGGGCCTGAAGCCGATCCCGGTCCTGGCCCTGCGCGGCGCAAATTCCGATATCGTCGACGTAGAAACCTTCAAGCAGATGGCCGAGGTCAAACCAGATATTCAGCAGGCAACGATTCCCGGACGCGCCCATTGCCCGTTCCTCGATGAGCCCGAAAGCCTGACGGCGATCGACGCCTTTCTCGCGCAGTACTGACATGCCACATCATCCGAAACGGCGCATTCCAATGGAAGGCGCAAGCAACTTTCGTGACCTCGGTGGTTATCAGACAACCGATGGCCGGAGTGTGAAGTGGCATCGGTTGTTTCGCTCGAACGCTCTGGCGTGGCTGACGGAATCGGATCTCGCGACTGTCTCGGACATTGGCATTCGCCTGATCTGTGATTTTCGCAGCGACGATGAGTTCAACAACTTACGCACGCGCCTGCCGGCGAGTTCGCCGCCTGAAATCCTCCGCCTGCCCATTTATCCGAAGGCGGTTCACGCGATGCGAAAGATGGTTGTCGAAGGGGATGCCGATCTCGATAAAGTAATCGCCGGTTATGTCGGTGTGTACCGCGCCTATGCCACCGAGCACGGTGCCGAGTTTTCAAAGTTTCTCCATCGCCTTGTTGATGAAGAAAATCACGCGGTGCTGTTTCATTGCTCGGCTGGAAAAGATCGTACCGGATTTGCGGCGGCTCTCATTCTGACGGCGCTTGGTGTGCCGCTCGAGACCGTATTTGCCGATTATTTGCTGACCAATGAATTGTGGAAGCCGCTCGGATTCGATCCGGAGGGTAATTCACCATTCGCAAGCATCATTGAAGAGATGGACGAAGAAACCCGCACTGCTTATCTCGGCGCCCGTCCCGAATATTTGCAGGCGGCGCTCGATGCGATTAATGAGACGCACGGTTCTTTCGATAACTTTTTTCGGGATCACCTGGGCGTAAATGATGATATGCGGGCGCGGCTATGCGAGCTGTTTCTCGATTGACGGGCTCGCCGTCGATCTAAAATTTTGGTCAAAACCGCTGAAACGACGGCGAAGAGGGAGAATACTAAGTGGACATTGTTTGTCTCGATCTTGAAGGCGTTTTGATTCCGGAAATTTGGGTGGCCCTTGCCGACCGCACCGGCATCGCTGAACTGCGGGCAACAACGCGGGACGAGCCGGACTACGACAAGTTGATGGCGTTTCGGCTCGATGTCCTCAAAAAGAATGCGCTTGGCTACCGCGAAGTCGATGAAGCCGCCAAATCCATAGACCCGCTACCCGGTGCCGCCGACTTCATGGCGGCGCTAAGAGCCCAATATCAGGTCATCATTCTGTCAGATACGTTTTATGAATTGGCGGCGCCGGTGATGGTGAAGCTCAATCATCCGACGTTGTTTTGTCATCGCCTTGACGTCGGCCAAAGCGGCGAGATTGACGGCTATACGTTGCGCATGACGGACCACAAAACCAAGGCCGTCCACGCGCTTCAAGCCCTGAACTTCAGGGTCTTTGCCGCCGGTGATTCCTTTAACGATACGGGCATGCTCGGTGCTGCGAATGCTGGATTTTTCTTTATGGCGCCCGACAATGTAATCGCGGATTTCCCGGATTTTCCGCCAGTCCGGGGTTACGACGATTTGCTGGCTGCTTTCGCTGACGCGGCCAAAGCTTAAATCAGCCGCTACATCTTCCAGTCAAATCGGGCGGCGAGATCGTCCGGTATCATCGCGTTCGCGGCTCTTTCCTGTTCGGGTGAAAAAACCGAGCGCCATTCGTCCAATTTGTCCTTTCGACGGTGTAGACGCTGATCTGAAATCGCTATTAATTTGAAATTGAATTTCTCGAGCGGGATTTCGTACACTTCGAGAATACCCTTAAAGAAACTCTCATCGTCTGTTCGAAGATCTTCGTGCGCGGTGAAATGAATGTCGATACCGGTATTGCGGTAATCGGCGGCATCCACCCAGGCACGCGTCCACTCGATCAACAACGGCAAGTGATTTTCGATCTGCCAATCGATTTTCTCATTAAATTCCAGTGCATCGTAATAATCCGGGATAGGCGGCGAAATTAGTTGTCGGAGGTGCAGGCGTTTGCCGAACGTCGATTCGACGTGGTGTACCCATCAGCGTCGCCTGGCGGGGATCACGAGTATGAACGCAGAGCTTGTCTATCCCGGCCTCTCGCAGATGCGCCAGATTTTCAGGCGAAGCGTCGATGTGCTCCTGCGCGACGGTCCCGCCTGTCGCCAACGTCCGCGCCCAACATGGAATTACATGGTCTTTGGGAAAGAGATTAAGCGAGACATGGCTCACCGGTATGCTAAGTCCGGTCGAGAGCCTCATCAGTATGTAGAGGCTTCCGGTTCTTGGCATCGTCACGACCAGCATGTCCGGAAGATCATTGGCGATCGCTCTTTTCTGAAGGAAGGCGAAAGCCGTTAGCCGTTCCAGCGGCATCGAAGGATTTTCTATGAGGGCCCGTTCGAAGATGGAAACCAATTCCTCCGCGCGACCCGATAGAATCATCGGATTCTTGAGGCGGAGGTATGCATCTGGAAGGTTTGGTTCGATTTCAATCGTTCGGAGAAAGTATTGCGGCGCGTTTGGCCAATCCGGAAGTCCGGTCGCAATATTACCGGCGAGAAATTGCACTGCGGAATTCTTGGGATCCAGCACGGCGGCAAGTGTGACAAATTTCGAGGCGTCATCAAGGGCGGCGCCGTGTCCTGTTACGGCGGCTATATTTCCGCGATCAATATTGAGCTGAATCCCGGAAAAACAATTGTCCAAGCCTGGCGCACACAGGGCTGGCCTGCCGGTCATTGGTCGATTCTCAGACTTGTTCTGAAAGCGGCAAAGGGTGGAAAGACAAAAGTGACCATGACCCACGATGCTGTGCCGAAACGGAAGGTCAATGATATCGCCAAGGGCTGGCACTTTGCCTATTGGACGCCGATGAAAAAGTATTTCGCGAAGTAGCTTTCGACGCGACGGAATTCTCTGACCGCGGCCCCAGGTCGAGACATTGGGTGCCGCGGTTTTTTCTCGCCTAATCGATTTTTGATTCGTCCCTGTACATCACCTTGTGGCGATCTTCCTTGATCCACTTTTCGATGCCGGCCTGATCGACGTAGACGTCCATGTTGAACGAATCCCAACTGCGAATTTCGTCGAGGCTTTTCTTCCAGCGTTTGTAGGGCGCCTTTAACGGCGCGCCGAATGCCATGATGTCGATCACCGACAAATCATCCGGTACACCGAACAACGGCTTCAAAGAATTTTGCGCGGCCTCCTGGCCAATTGCGGTCACCCACCAGACGCCGTAACCGAGTGCGCTTGCGGCGAGGTGGGCAGACATTGTTGAGGCGGCAACACTTTGCAGCAAAATCCGCATCGCGTTTTCTTTGTACATCTTATCGAGATCGGAATCGTCGTTGAGAACCGGAAACGCGTTGATGTAACGAAAATCGGCAACAACAACGATTAACCCCGGCGCAGTTTCAAGGCCCCGGTAGTTCGGTGTGGGAAATTTCATTTTGCTTTTCGCGCGCGCGGTCGCTTCGGCAACAAAATAATCAGCGAGCGATTTCTTTTTGGCGGCGTCGGTCACAATGATGTAGTGCCACGGCTGCGCGTTGGCGCCGGACGGGCCATGCCGCGCCGCTTCGAGGATCAGATCAAAGTGTTCGCGCGGGATTTCCTGTGCCGGATCAAAGGCACGGCTGGTCAATCGCGTCCGGCAGACGTCGATGAAAGTTTCGTAGGTGCTGAGATTGGTCATGGCGTCCCCCCGGACAAATTCCCGTCTCGGGTCAAACCCGATTGGCTGTTAGCCTAACGCCAATCGCGACAGTACGAACAAAGAATTCCACCAACGGGGATCGTGGCCCCGTAAATTTAGGGGGTTGGTCACCGCCCGATGTCCGCGCGCCGAACGAAAATGAGAGCGCCCGCGCCGACCAGTGCGAACCCGCCGACCAGCGGCAGGACCGTGCCGTCATAGCTGAGACCGATTGCGGACCCGAGCACCAGAGAGATGAATCCGGTCAATGAACTGACGACGGCCGCGCCAACACCGGCGATATGGCCGAGCGGCTCCATCGACATGGCGACGAGGTTGCCAAACAGGATGCCCATGCAAAAGAAGGTCGCGATGCCGTAGGTCATAAAGGCCCACAGCGGCGGTACGCCCGACATTGCCGCCGCGATAACAAAAAATACTGCCGATAACCCGATGAGGGTGATCAGCGCGCGTCCCGAAAGCAGCCGCATGCCAAATCGCATGACGAGAAGGGCGTTAAGAAACGAGGCGCCGCCAATGGCGATGGCGAGAATGGCAAAAAACACCGGGAACATCGTTCCAAGTTGGTATGTGTCCTGAAATATTTGCTGCGCCGATGTGAGGTACCCGATCATGGCGGCGAAAACGAAGCCCGCTGCCACCGCATTGCTGAAGGCTACTCGGGTTCTGCAAACTTCAATTATGGCCCGGCCGATTCGGCCAAAAGAAAACGCCTGGCGTTTTTCAACGGGCAGCGTTTCCGGTTGGCGCAGGCCAAACCAGATCAGGGCGACGATCGCGAGGCCCAGAAAGAAAACAAAGATCGCTCGCCAATCGGCAACAAACAGAATTGCCTGGCCGAGCGCCGGTGCAGCCACGGGCACGAGAATAAATACCGTCATGACAAATGACATGATGCGCGCCATCGCCCTGCCGCCGTGTTGATCACGGATCAGGGCGACGGCCACCGTCCGCGGCGCGGCGACGCCGAGCCCCTGAAGGGCGCGACCGGCGAGCATCGTCGGGAAGTCGGTCGCAACAATTGAAAGCAGGCAACCCAACATGAACAAAACCATGCCGATATAAATGGCGGGCTTGCGGCCAATGCTATCGGACAGCGGGCCAAACAGCATCTGGCCGGCGGTGAGACCAAGAAAAAATATCGAGACCACCAGCTGCGCATTGTTCGCACCGGTGATGCCGAGGTCATCACCGATAAACGGCAGCGCCGGCAGCATCGCGTCGGTCGAGAGCGCGACCAGCGAAATGATCAAAGCCATGAGGGCGACAAATTCGCCGAGCGAACGCTGTGGTACCGGCGGGGCCTCGTTCAAAATTCTTGTTTCCCTATTGCAGGACAGTGAAGTTGCGCCGCCGCTTACGAACTTCGTGCTTCACGGCGGATCGAATAATAATTTCCGGCGAAGATGATCGCGGCCCCGACCAAAACCAGAATGTCGATCGATTCGTTGTAAACCATAAAGCCGACAACGGCGATTAGCGGCAAGCGTAGAAAGTCGACCGGCATCACGAGCGACGCATCGGCGAGTTTCAATGCGTTGGTCATCGAAAAGTGCGCGCCCAAACCGGTGACGCCGACAATGATGACCCAGTGCAGTTCTTCAAAAATGATCGGCGTCCAGGAGAACGCCGCCGGAATGGCTGCCATCGGACCTTGGATCACCGACATCCAAAATAGCACGGCTATCACGCTGTCGGTGCGGGTCAGCGCTTTGGTCGAGGCATTGGCGACGGCAAATCCAAGCGCCGCACCGATCATTATGACTTCGCCCAATCCAACCGAGGTCACGCCGGGGCGCAGAATAATTAGAATTCCGATAATACCGAACAGAAGCGCGATGATACGGCCCTGGCGCAGCTTTTCGCCGAGAAACAAGACCGCGAGCAGCGCGGTCCATACCGGCGTCGTGAATTCAATGGCGAAAACTTCGGCCAAGGGCAGCATCGTCACGGCCGCGTACCAGCCGACGGTCGCGCCGAAATGCGACACGTTCCGAAACACCTGAAGTTTGATATTGCCGCTTCGCACCGAACGAAAGCCCATCCGCATCACCAGCGGCAGCAGGATCAGCATGCTGATGCCGTGCCGCATCACCTGCAGTTCCATCGGATCGTGACGCGGCGCGAGCTCGCGCGCGGCCACCGCCAGCAGCGACAGCGACCCGACCATGCCGAGCATCCATACTGCGCCCTTAACCTGCGGGTTCATGGCGCGCGCACTCTCTGGCGTGAATTCAAAATGGCGGTGGGAAGCAGGAGGGTGACTTTCGTGGGGAGGAAAAAACCGGAACGGGTTCGATCAATAAAATATCCGTGGCAACAGATCAATTACTCAGATCATCGCCAGCGCTGCCGACTTCAGGGCGCGGCGCGCCTTGTCTTAGGTCGTGTTGCGGCGGATAACCTTGCCAGCGCTGGGCGGCGCGACAAGGATCTTCGCCACATCGTCGCAGTCGGACTGGGCGCGCCAAATTACTTCAGAGGGTCGAACCGTGCACCGACCCGCGAGCGGGAAAGTGGGTCAGAGAGATGACCGGTAAAATACGTGTTTACTGTGGCCTCGTCCTTTTTACCTACGTAACGGTCCATCTGATCAATCACTCGCTCGGTTCGATATCGTTTGACGCCCTAAGCGCCGGGCTGAAAATACACTTGGCGGTTTGGCGATCCTGGCCCGGAACTGTGCTGCTGTATGGTGCGCTGACCGTACATATTGCGCTTGTTTTGTGGCGGCTCTACACGCGGCGCAACTTCAAATACAAACGTTGGGAGGCTTGGCAGGTCGTTCTCGGCTTTTCCATCCCGATCTTGCTCGGGGGCCACGTTTTCTTTCAGCGTGTGGGCTCGTCCATGCTGGGCATCGCCCCAAGTTATGAATTACAGCAACTTTCTATCTGGGTATTTTCGCCCGTAATCGCCGTGATCATGCCGCTCGGACTTATCGTCGTGTGGACGCATGGTTGCATCGGCATTCACTTTTGGTTGCGCCTTAAGCCGTGGTGGGGGGATGTGTGGGGGCGGCATTTGTGGTGGCGCTCCTGTTGCCGACGCTGGCGCTGGCCGGTTACGTCGCGTCCGGCGTCGAAGCCACCCGGCAGGCGCTGGATCCGGCGTGGATTCAACAGGTGCTCACCCAGGCAAACTTCGATCCAAGCAAAGCGGGCGAGGGAGCCAACCCGAATTATTTCGCGCCGGCTGTTTTGGCGATCCTCTTGGCCATCGTCTTCGCCGGGCGCTGGGTTCGTGCCGCGATTGCCGCGCGTAAGCCGAAGTATCGTGTTCACTATCGTGATTTCCGCAACAACCGCATTCTTGATGCGCGCCCCGGCGAAACGGTTTTGGAAACGCTGCGCGCTGCCGGAATCCCACATGCATCGGTTTGCGGCGGCCGCGGCCGCCGTTCGACCTGCCGCGTCAAAGTCGGTAAGGGCGCACGCCGACTGCACCCAAGAACTGCGCAAGAAGAAAAAGTCGCGCAGCGTTTGACCGGATATGGAACCAGCGGGACTTCACCGCCATGGCGCAAATCTACGAGGCCGGATTTCATTTTGAAGGCCCGACCAATCGGAAATTTACCGGCACCACCGCCTACAGCGCATTTGTAACCACGCTACTGACAGCGTTTCCGGATTTCGCAATCCAAGTCGATGAGGTCTACTGGATGGGCAACGACGCCGAGGGCTATTTGGTTTCGACGCGGTGGAGCGCAGAGGCGACCCATAGCGGCGGAGGCGCCTACGGGCAACCAACCGGGCAGCAGGTTCAGATATGGGGAATAACCCAGCAGGAAATTAGAAACGGCTTGGTGACTCGAGAATGGATGCTGTTCAACGAATTGGATCTGATGATCCAGATCGCCAGCTCTGATTAAAGGGTGCTTCGCCGGGGCAATCTAAATGCAGATACCTGCCAAGGTCCGCTTTGGGTCAGGAGCGGAAGTTGTTCGAGGTCATCTGAATGTCGGCTCTTGGCCCAATAGCTGACCTTGACCCACAACTACCCACAAAGAAAATGGCGTCGTTGTGACGATTCGCCTCACCTCAAAAGGGGCCGCGGTCAGTACGGCTCACCAGAACCAATGGGCGCTTCCTGGGCATCCAAAGCGACCAACGCTGGTCACTCTGTGGTCACTCGAGGTCGCTGGCCGAGAGACCTTTTACCACCCCTGTTGCTGCCCAAAACGTTGCTCGCGAAGTGGCCGAAACGAAACTCGCAGAAACTATGGTGCCGGGTGCAGGAGTCGAACCCGCGACTTCTTGATTACAAATCAAGCGCTCTACCAACTGAGCTAACCCGGCGTGCCAAATTTCTTGCCGCTTCTATAGCGCAGCCGGGTGGCATGGTCATCCCTCGAAGTGGCGCTTTAAACGGTGGTCGGACCGAGGAGCGGGGCCACTCGCGTCGAACCTAGTTCAGACGCAATTCATTGGAATTCCCCCGGCCCAAACAGTTGCGAGAGGGCGACGGCGGCTGCATTTGAGACATTAAGACTCCCAATGCCGCCTCCGTCCGGGGTACTGCCCAACATCCCAGTGGCGTCGCAGGCCTCGCGGGTGAGCCGCCGCAGGCCGGACCCTTCCGATCCCAGAACAAGCGCAATCGGTCCGCTTCGCGCCGCGTCCGGCAAAGTGCTGGCTGCGTCGGCCTCAAGTGCGACGGCCCAATATCCCATCTCTTTTAGTCGGCCCATCGCCCGGGCAAGGTTTGGCACCCGCACCAACGGCACGGATTCAAGTGCACCAGACGCGGCTTTGGCGAGGGTCCCGGTTTCCTGCGGCGCATGCCGGTCTGCCGTCACAATGCCAATCGCACCGAAAAAGGCGGCGGACCGCATGATCGCGCCAATATTATGGGGATCGGTAATCTGGTCCATCACCACCACAACATGGCGGTGGCTCTGATTATGGGATTCGGGCGCGAGATCCTCGATTCCAACATCGGGAAGCGCACCCGCCAGTGCCGCCAACCCCTGATGCACCGAATCGCGAGGCAGAAGGCCCTCCAAGGCCCGCTGTTCCATTTTTTCGGTGCGAATATCTTCGGGTCGTTCGTCCAGCGCGGCTGTCAGCGTGTCGCCGAATCGCTCCATTGCCGCCGCCGTCACGGCGAGGCGATGGATCGGACGATCATGATTTTCGAGCGCCGCCAGCACCGCATGGGCGCCAAAAAGCCAGAGTCCGCCTGGGTTTTTGCCGCGTCCGCGGAACGCACGGCGGCGTTCGGTTTTGGGCCTATCGGCGCCTGGAATCTCTATTTTTCTTGCCTTGCGGCGGTGCTTGCTTGCCATGACTGTCTTTACTATATTGCACAGCACAATTGGTGAACGGCCAAAACGTCGATTCCTTAAAAAAGGAAGGGAGGCGCACGGTTCTGTTTGCTCATTTTGGCGTTGACTTAAGGGCGCGCATCCGCATATTGCGGGCGCTTATTCCGGGATTTCAGAGTTATCGAGATATTGGAGGAGTGCCCGAGTGGCTAAAGGGGACGGGCTGTAAACCCGTTGGCGTACGCCTACGTTGGTTCGAATCCAACCTCCTCCACCA
>JAPYRS010000145.1 GCA_029936875.1 Alphaproteobacteria bacterium
GGGACATTCTGAGGCAACGAATTTGCTGCCCGCCTCAAGCGCGCGCCGGGCAACGGGCTTGCCGACCTTAAGCGCGATCTCGTGAAAATCCCGGGTGATACCGATCGAGCCGCCATGGCCCGAGCAGCGCTCGATCACTTTCACTTCCGTATCGGGCACGAACTTGAGCATTTGTGCCGCTTTATTGCCAATATTCTGGGCCCGAGCGTGGCACGCCATGTGCAGTGTGACGCCGCCGTCGAGTGGCGACAGGCCGTCCGCCAGGCCCTCATCACGCGCGATCGCGACGATATATTCGGTGATATCGAAACTGTGCGCGGCGAGGCGTTCAAGCGCCGCATCGCCGGGTAAGAGAAGCGGCCATTCGAGCTTCAACATAAGGGCGCAGCTCGGTACCAGGGCGACGATGTCATAACCCTTGTCAATCCAGCTCGCGAGGTCCGCCGCAGTCTTCTGCGCATTCTCGACCACCCGCGCGATATCGCCCTGCTCGAGCTGGGGCATGCCGCAGCAGCGCGGATACACCACCTCGCTCTCGACACCGTTATGGGCAAGAACGGCGCGCGCCGCCTCACCTATCGCCGGAGAATTGTAATTGGCAAAGCAAGTGGCATAGATCGCGACCTTGCGCCCAAAGGCGGGGGCATCGCGCTTCACTTCGGGGACGTTCTTGCGCGACCGGTGGACCAAAGTGGGATTGCGGTATTGCGGCAGGCGGGCAGCGCGGTGAATGCCGGTGAACTTTTCCATCAGCGGACGGGTCAGGCGGTTATCCGTCTTGGCGCCCCAATTCATCAACGGCGCAATAACGCGCGCCAGTCGCCCGTTTTTATCGGTCTCCGCCAAACGCGGGCTCGCCGATGTCGGTGCCCGGCCATCCCGGTGTTGCTTGGCGCGGTAGCGCAACATCAGATGCGGAAAATCGATATTCCATTCATGCGGCGGGGTGTAGGGACACATGGTCATGAAGCACATGTCACACAGCGTGCAGGCGTTGGCGACGCTTTCGAAATCGGCCGACGCAACGCCGTCAACCTCTCCGGTATCGGACTCGTCAACCAAATCGAACAGGCGGGGGAAGGAATCGCATAGGCTGAAACATCGCCGGCAGCCATGGCAAATATCGAACACCCGGCGCAATTCCGCGTCGAGCGCTTTTTCATCGAAAAACTCAGGTTCGCGCCATGCGACGGGATGGCGTATTGGGGCGCCCGGATCCACAGCCATCTATCTTGCCTATGCCAGTTACGCGACCTTAGAAACAGCGCGGCGGGGACTCTCGAACGTGATTCTCGAAAGCCCCAACCACTTGCGCTGCGGCCCGATTAAAGTGAATCGAGCGCTTTCTGGAAGCGGCCGGCATGGGATTTTTCGGCCTTGGCCAAAGTCTCAAACCAATCGGCGATTTCGTCGAAGCCCTCATCGCGCGCTGTCCGCGCCATGCCGGGATACATGTCGGTGTATTCGTGCGTCTCGCCGGCGACGGATGCGGCGAGATTGACTGCCGTGCCGCCGATCGGCATGCCGGTCGCCGGATCGCCGGTTTCCTGCAAATAATCGAGGTGGCCGTGCGCATGGCCGGTCTCGCCCTCGGCGGTGGAGCGGAAAATGGTCGACACGTCGTTGTAACCTTCGATATCGGCTTTGCGCGCGAAATAGAGATAACGGCGGTTGGCCTGGCTTTCGCCCGCGAAGGCATCTTTCAAATTCTGTTCGGTCTTGGAGTCTTTCAGTGCCGGCATTGGTTTCTCTCCCACATTGTTATAAGCGCAAGGTAACAACCGCACTGGTATTCCGGCGCGGATTCTTGTTCGTTAGGTTTATATGCCGCAGGCAGGCGGCATCGTCAAGAAAAATTAGAATCATTCTAATAAACAAATTTATGATCTGTCTGGCAGTCACGTTGGTACCAGATATTGTGCAATATTCGGCTTCGTTCGGCGTGGCTTAAGAGCTTTCCGCGCTGCCGTTTTTCACACGGATTATGACGTCTATGCGCGAAACTTTCATACCGTGGGGCAGCATTGGTAAGTTTTCGATGGCGACATTGTCACCCGGGACATCACGCAATTCTCCGGTTTCCTCGAAATACAAATGATGATGGGCGCTGACATTGGTGTCGAAATAGGAGCGCCCGGCATCGACAACCAATTCGCGCAGCAATCCGGCGTTGGTGAATTGATGCAGCGTATTGTAGACGGTTGCCAGCGAGACACTGATTCCCTGGTCCAGGGATTCGGAGTGCAGTCGTTCCGCGGTTACGTGGCGGTCACCGTTCATGAATAGCTGGCGCGCAAGCGAGAGGCGCTGGCGTGTTGGCCTGAGGCCGGCCTGGCGGACCAGCTCGACAAAATCATTCGTATCTACGGCGTTTTGCATAGTTTGTTCCAAACCAATAGCGCGCAAATTTTACGTCCCGCCGGACAAAATAGAGCACCTAAACCTTAAATCAAGAAGGGAATAGTAATTATTTGGTCAAGGGGTGTGCTAGCTGTATTCAGGACTCGCCGAATTCAAGAAATACGACTTTAGTCACCCGTCGTCATGCGGTTGATGAGCTCTTTTGCCGTTGGAATGAAACCATTGGAGTAAAACGGATCGATGGCAAATCGGTAGGCGCCGTGGCCCGAAAACATAAGCTGACTATCGACAGCATCGCCGTGAATGATGTCCTGCAGTGTTTTTTGGATACAGAAGCTGCGCGGGTCTACCTTTTTGCCGGTGGTGCCATTCGGGTTGGTTGACCAATTGCTAAAGCGGCAGGAGGAAAGGCAGCCCATGCACGCCGCCTGGTCGTTGCGGATTTCCTTCGCCTTGTCGTCGGTGACGAAAATCAGCGTTGAATCCGGCGTTTTCATGGTCCGGGTAAAGCCCTTTCGGATCCATTCCTGAGCGCGTTTGAAATCGCCTTTGGTAAGATAGAACGAGCGACCGCGCGGTCCCGGCGTGAGTTTCTGATCGTGATCACCAAGCGGTTCGGCAGTATACGCCACCTGGCGGCTGTCACGCTCCTCCAATTCCTGAATGAATTTGTTGCGGACGGCAGAAGAATAAAACCCGGTGGGGCTGAATTTATTGAGTCCGATATCGCCCTTCTTCAGGCCTAATAGGCGCTGCTTCCACGTTTCGGAAATTGGGCTTTCCTTGGTGACCAAGGGGCGGGTGCCGAATTGAAAGGCGATCGGGCCGATTTCGGCATTTTCGAACCAGTGTTCCCACTCGCGCAAGTACCAGACGCCACCCGCCATGATAATCGGAACCTTATTGAGGCCGAAGCTGTTCATCAGGGTGCGCAGGTCGCGGACGCGAGGATAAGGATCTTCCGGCTGTTTCGGGTCCTCGCTGTTGGACAGGCCGTTATGACCGCCGGCACGCCACGGGTCTTCATAGACGACGCCGCCGAGCCAATCGGAAAATTTGTGATAGGAGCGTTTCCACAGTGCCCGGAAGGCGCGTCCGGACGATACGATGGGGTAATAATGAATTTGGTAATGATGGGCGACTTCAGCAATGCGGTAGGGCATGCCGGCGCCGCAGGTGACACCGTGGATCATGCCTTTGGTGCGCTCCAAAACAGCGCGCAGAATGCGCTCGCTGGCTGCCATTTCCCACAAAATATTCATGTGCAGACGGCCTTCGCCGCCGGAGGTTTCATGGGCGATCTGCGCCTGTGTAACGCTGCCTTCGACGGCATAATCGACGAGTTCTTCGTGACGCTCCTTACGCGTCCGGCCGCGATAAATCTGCGGAATTGGCTCACCATTGCTATCGTAGGAATCAGCATTGACGCCGGAAAATGTTCCGACCGCGCCGGCCGCCGCCCAGGCACCGGAAGACAGGCCATTGGTCACGCCAATGCCTTTGCCGCCTTCAATCAGGGGAAGGACTTCCCTGCCGGAAACGATCAGTGGATGAAGCGCTTTTCTCAATTCATCCTCGCAATGTTGCTTCTAAAACGACCGTGCAATCGCATGTTAGGTGCCAGGGCCCGGCGTTCAATGATTAATTGGACGGTTTTCTTCCCGGGGCAAGGCCACGGCATGGTCTTTCACGAACATGCCGTGGGGATAGGAGCTTTCACTACCCGAGTTAGTCGGCTTCCGCAGCCTTTTTAATCTCCTCGCCAGAGTCCTGATCGACGACTTTCATGCTCAACTTGATCTTGCCGCGATCATCAATGCCCAACACTTTGACTTTGACCTCGTCGCCTTCGTTGAGCACGTCGCTGACCGAACCAATTCGCTCCGGCGCGATTTCGCTGATGTGGACCAGCCCGTCGCGTTTGCCAATAAAGTTCACGAAAGCTCCGAAATCCATAATTTTTACGACCTTGCCTTTGTAAATCTCGCCAATTTCAGGCTCGGCAATGATATCGCGGATCATGGCCAGCGCGGCTTCGCCGGCTTCGGCCTCCACAGCCGCGACCTTGATTGTGCCGTCGTCCTCGATATCGATCTTGGTGCCAGTCGTCTCGCAAATTTCACGCACCACCTTGCCACCCGGGCCGATGATTTCGCGGATGCGATCCTTGGGCACCGTGATGGTGGTAATGCGCGGCGCCGTATCGCTGACCGTATCGCGTGACGAACCGATCGCCTTGCCCATTTCAGCAAGAATGTGGAGACGCCCTTCATGCGCCTGTTCAAGGGCGATCTTCAGGATCTCTTCGGTGATGCTGGTGATCTTGATATCCATCTGCAGCGACGTGATGCCGTTTTCCGAGCCGGCAACCTTGAAGTCCATGTCGCCGAGATGATCCTCGTCGCCGAGAATGTCGCTCAACACGGCAAAATCGTCACCTTCCTTGATCAGGCCCATGGCGATGCCGGCCACCGGGCGGGTCAGCGGGACGCCGGCGTCCATCAGCGAAAGCGAGGTGCCGCAGACGGTCGCCATAGAGGACGAGCCGTTTGATTCGGTGACCTCGGAGACCACGCGGATGGTGTAGGGAAAATCCTCCGCGCTTGGCAGGAGCGGGTGAATGGCGCGCCACGCCAGTTTGCCATGGCCGATTTCACGCCGGCCGGGGCCGCGCAGGAAGCGCGCCTCGCCGACCGAATAGGGCGGGAAGTTATAGTGCAGCATGAAGCGCTCACGATATTCGCCTTCGAGCACATCCATGATCTGCTCATCTTGGCCGGTGCCCAAGGTGGCGACCACCAAGGCCTGGGTTTCGCCGCGGGTAAACAGCGCCGAACCATGGCTGCGTGGCAGGGTGCCGACTTCGGCGACGATCTGGCGCACGTCGCGTGTGCCGCGGCCGTCGATGCGTGCGCCCGATTTCAGGATCTCTGAACGCACGATATCGCGTTCCATGTCCTTGAGGATCGAGCCCACGTCCTTGGGTGTCGCGCCGTCCGCGTCGGCCAGACTCTCGGCGGCCGATTTTTTCACTTCGGAGATGCGATTCTGACGGTCGGACTTGGTCTGTATGCCGTAGGCTTCGCGCAGGCCCTCGCCGGCCAGATCACCAACCTTTGAGACCAGCGCTTCGTCCTTTTCGACGCTTGGAATATCCCAAGGCTCCTTGGCGCAATCTTCGGCCAACTCAATGATGGCGTCGAACACCGGACGCATTTCCTTGTGGCCGAAGGTGACAGCGCCGAGCATGATTTCCTCGCTCAATTCGCTGGCCTCGGATTCGACCATCAACACGCCTTCTTGGGTGCCGGCGACCACCAGATCGAGCACCGTGTCAACGCGCTGCTCAAGCGTCGTGTTGAGCACATACTCGCCGTCGATATAACCGACCCGGCAACCGGCGATCGGACCCATGAAGGGAATGCCGGAAATGGTGAGCGCAGCGGAGGCGCCGACCATGGCGACCATATCCGGATCGTTCACCATATCGTGCGAGAGAAC
>JAPYRS010000146.1 GCA_029936875.1 Alphaproteobacteria bacterium
GGCTCGTTGTCAGCGTGTGCAGGCCAAGGCTGATGCCGGTCATGGTATTGCCGAGGATCATGCCGAGCAGCGGCAGCGAATAACGCGGGTGATACCAGGGATCGGGACTGACCTGGGTGGTGAGCGCAAACACCGTGACCAAAGACGCCGCCAGCAACATGCAGCCGGTGCCAAGGCCAAACGACCAAATCCCGGCAAGGCGGCGTTCCTGCTGCGCCCAGATTTCGCGGCCCGCGAATAAGATCATCGCGAGTGCCGCAAACGCCGTCCACCACAGCGAAATGATCGAGAACAAAGCGATCAGCACATAGCCCATTAGGGTCAGCTGCACGATCATGCGGGCCGTGGCGATAAACCAATGCCGGGCGATGCCGAGCTTGAGCCAAAGCGAGAGCCCGCCATTCAGAATGACCAGCACCGCGGCAATGGCGAGATCGGTGGTATCGAGAAAGATGTAACTCACGCCGAATCTTCCTGAACGGCACCGTTTTCAATGCGCAGGGTTCTCGCCGCCACGCGTTTGGCCTGACTTAAATCGTGGGTCACCCAAAGTGCGGCTGCGCCCTGTTCCAGCGCCTTGGCGATGATCTGTTCGACCTTTAGATGAGCCGCTTCGTCCAATCCCGACGTTGGTTCATCGAGCAGCAAGACTTCCGGTCTCTGAACCAGCGCGCGGACCAGCCCAAGCCGCTGTCGCTCGCCGGTGGAAAGCCGGCTGATCGCCCAGGTGCCGCATTCGGGGCTGAGGCCAAGCGACGCCGCAAGCTCCACAGCCTCTGTCCAGTTGCGATAATGTGGTTTGACCGTTGCCGCCCACCAGCCGGGCTCGCTCGCAACGTATGTCACTTGCCGCCGCCATTCCGGCCCCGGAATCGATTCTCGTGACGCACCGTTAAACGTGACGGTTCCGGAGTTGGGATCAAGATCGGCGAGGCTTCGAAGCAATAACGACTTGCCTGCACCGGACGGCCCAAGGACGGCAATGCATTCACCGGCGGCCAGTTCAAAGGAAACCGGGCTGAGGCCCGGCCGTGTTAAGTCGTGCACGCTCAACATAATCGGTCAGCCGGTGGCTACGTAAAACGCATCATCAGGTAATCCGCCTTTCACCAGATCCGGAGATTTGGCCATCAGCGCATTATAAAAACCAATCAGTTCTGGTCGTGCATCTTTGGCGCCGATGGTTTCCCAAATGCCGTTTTTAAGGCTGGTCGCGATCACGGAAGCTTTCGGCGAACCGAGCAGGGTTTCACCCCTCACCCCGGCGTCATCGGACTGCTGCCCGAGCCAGTTGTTTGCATCCCGGAGCGCGTCCGTGAGGGATTTTAAAACTTCGGGCGATTGATCCAGCAGTGTGCCCGCGATAATCGCACCGGCTTGCGGAAAACGAGGTGCACCGCCCATTGCCACTGCCCATTCCGCCTGTAAGTCAAAAAGACGCCGCACCGGCGGGGTGAGAACGGCGCCTTCTTCGACGCCCGCGCTTGCGACCGGTTCCGGCAGAACCACGACATCGAAATCACCGGCGATCAACCCGTCTTTCGCCGCACCGTAGGAATCGACGTAGGTCACATCGGCGGCGCCCAGATCGAGCCCGTGTTTTGGCGCAAGCGTCGAAAAAATTGTATCGGGCATATTGCCTTTGAGCGGCACGCCAATACGCGCACTCGCGAGATCGGCCCAGGTTGAAATATTCTCGCCGCGCGTCAGCACATGAAGAATGCCCCACACTGTTACCGCGAGCAGTCTTAACTTCACGCCGTTATTGAAAAATCCGGCGGCAACATTTGTCGGAATGACCGCGAGATCGGCGCGGCCCGCCAGAACATCTTCGCGCATGGTTTTTCCGTCCGGCCAGATTTCAAAGTCAACTTCGGGAAAAACCGCACGCACACGCTCATCATCGCAAAACCGTGCCAGCATGATGGAGGGCGGTACGGGAAGCCCGCGAACACGAAGCGACGTCATGAAACTTTACTGACCGCTGTCTGGGTTTTGGCTGGGGTTTTGGCTTTTGTCATCCGGCGTTTTCAGATCGCCGTTTTTCTTGCCGGGCGTAATGAAATCCGATTTCTTTTTTCCAGACAATCCGGGAATCCAGCGTTCGGCTTTCTTTCCGTCCTGCGTCCAATATTCCTTACCGGGCTTGCGAGATTTTTTCTCGGCTTCGCGTTGCGGCGTTGAACCGAGTGCGCGGCTTCCCTGATAAGCCATAAACATTTGTTCAATCGTGATTTCGGAATTGCGGCCGCGTTTTAAGGCGTCTGCCCAAACCCGGTCACGGACAACGAAACTCTCAACATCTTTTGTCGGCATGTGGCCAAAGCGCTTCCACACGTCATGCAAGAAGTCCTCGACCGGTGCCGCAATATCATTGAGACGCCGGAGCGGCGGGCCGTTGTCAAAAAGCTGATAGATATTCGGTTCAATCGGGCCTGATTCAGCGGCGAGGAAAGTCGCCGGCGCAAGCATTTGACCCTCGTTCTCGGCAGCGAATAGTGCCTGTGCGAGATACAGCAGATTGTGGAATTTCCGCGGCGGCATCTGGGCATCGGCCGAATTACCTCGGGCCACGAACCAGAGGGCCACATCCAGTGTGGATCGGACGGCTGGAGGCTGATCGCTGATCACATTCATACTCAGGTTTAGTGTGAATAACGGACCGTAACTCTAGCGCTCGACGCGGGATTGGCAAGTCTGAAGCCCAATCATAGCCGCGCCTTTGGGCCTTGCCGGGCCGATCACGGGGGCCTTGCCGGGCCGATCAAGAGGGCCTTGCCGGGCCGCAGCCGGGCGAGTAGGTTGCGCGAATTCGGACATGACGTGAAGAGAGACGATTCGATGGAAATGAACGGCGAATACCGTATTCCAGCCCCGCAAACGACGGTTTGGGAAGGGCTCAACGACCCTGAAGTATTAAAAGCCTCGATTCCCGGGTGCGAGACCATTGAAAAGGTTTCCGATACCGAATTGACGGCAACGGTCGCGGTCAAAATCGGCCCGGTCAAGATCCGTTTCAAGGGCAAGGTGACGCTGTCTGAGCTTGATCCGCCGAATAGCTACCGCATCAGCGGCGAAGGCCAGGGCGGCCCGGCCGGATTCGGCAAGGGCGGCGCTGAAGTCACGCTGTCCACGGAGGACGGGGTGACCGTGCTGCGCTATACCGCCAAGGCCCAGGTCGGCGGCAAGCTCGCCCAGATTGGCGCCCGCCTGATCGACGGCGCGGCAAAGAAGCTTGCCAACGAATTCTTCTCCAATTTCGCCGAAATTCTCACGCCGGACGGTGCCGACAATAATTCAACTGCCGGCACCGCAGAATCGGGTCCAGGGACCGGCAATTCAGCTGTTCAGGCCGAGGGCCTCGCGCCCGGCACATGGAGTTCGTTGTTGGTGGCGGTCGTTCTGGTCGTACTTACGGCATTCGCTCAACTCTGAACGTCGCCTAAAACCCATAATTTCTGGGCGTTTTTCATTTATTAAAGCCGCTTGACCTCGCCGCCAACAGGCGAGAAACTGCGGCTTCGCGCGGCCCTCCGGGGCCGCCTCAGTTTGTTAATTCAAAATAAGAACGCCCGCGCGTCATTGAAACGGCGGGTGACAGCGAGGGGAGCCCATGAGCACTATTACTTTGACCGTTAACGGCGAATCCGTGACTGCCGATGTCGAACCGCGGACGCTATTGGTCGAATTTATCCGAGAGCAGCTGCGGCTGACCGGCACCCACGTCGGTTGCGACACCTCGCAGTGCGGCGCCTGCACCATCCATGTCGATGGCAAAGCAATCAAATCCTGCACGATGCTGGCGGTTCAGGCCGACGGCAGCGAAATCGTCACGATCGAGGGTCTCGCCAAGGACGGCGAACTGCACCCGATGCAGGCAGCCTTCAAAGAGAACCACGGACTGCAATGTGGTTTCTGCACACCGGGCATGGTGATGTCGGCGGTTGACATGCTGCGCCGTATTCCGAATCCGGATGAAGCGACTGTCCGCCATCAGCTCGAAGGCAACTTCTGCCGCTGCACGGGCTACCACAACATCGTCAAATCAATCCTCGCAGCTGCGTCCGCTTAAGAAGACGCGCCCGCGTTCGGGAGGAGTGGTCTTATGTCTGAAAATGGAATCGGTGCCTCGCCGCGCCGCAAAGAAGATCAGCGTTTCCTCACCGGCAAGGGGCGCTATGTCGATGACATAACATTGCCGGGGCAAACCTATGCAGCGTTTGTGCGCTCCCCGCACGCAAGTGCAACGATCAAGTCGATCGATTCCGGAAAGGCCACATCGGCCGCTGGCGTCATTGCCGTTTTGACGGGTGCCGATTTATCGGTCGACGGCATTGGCGGTATGCCCTGCGGTTGGGGCACTACCGATCGCCATGGCGAGCCCATGAACGAACCTGCCTGGCCGGTGATTGCAGCGGACAAGGTTAATTATGTCGGCGACATTGTCGCGATGGTGATTGCCGATTCAGTAGAGGACGCGCGCGCGGCCGCACTGGCCGTGGTCGTTGATTACGATGTGCACGCGGCAATCGTCGCGACCGGCGATGCCCGCAAAGACGGGTCGCCTCAAGTCCACCCGGAAGCGCCCGGAAATCTCTGCTTCGACTGGGAGCTGGGCGACAAGGCAGCGACCGACGCGGCGTTTGAGGCTGCGGATCACGTGACGACCCTTGAGATTGTCAATCAGCGCGTCGTACCGCTGGCGATTGAACCTCGCGCTTCAAACGCGACTTACGACTCTGCGACTGATGAACTCACGCTCTACTGCACCAGCCAGGCGCCCCATGTGACGAGGCTTATGCTCGGCGCGTTCGTACTTCAGCACCCCGAACACAAATTTCGCGTCGTCTCCCCTGATGTGGGCGGCGGTTTTGGCTCAAAGATTTACCCTTACCCCGAATATGCGGCGCAGTGCTGGGCCGCAAAACGGCTTGGGATTCCGATAAAATGGACGGCGGACCGGAGCGAGGCATTCCTTACCGACGCGCACGGCCGCGATCATGTTTCCAAAGCGCAACTCGCGCTTTCGAGCGACGGCACGTTCCTCGGGTTACGCGTCCATACGGTCGCCAACATGGGGGCATACCTCTCGATGTTCGCGCCGCTGATCCCGACGTTCTTCTATGCAACCTTGCTCGCCGGCCAATACAGAACGCCGGCAATTCACGCCGAGGTCAAAGCAGTCTTTACCAATACGACGCCGGTTGATGCAGTGCGCGGTGCCGGACGACCGGAAGCGACCTACGTCCTGGAGCGGGTAATTGATGCGGCCGCCTTTGAGATGAAAATCGATCCGGCGGAGTTGCGGCGAATGAACATGATTGCGCCCGATGCCTTTCCTTACCAGACGCCGGTGGCGCTGGTTTACGATTCGGGCGATTACGAAAATACCCTCGACGTTGCTCTCAAAGCCGCCGACTACGCAGGTTTTGAAGCCCGCCGCGCAACCGCCAAGGCAAACGGCAAGCTGCGCGGCATCGGCATCTCCACACCGATTGAAGCGACCGGCGCAGCACCCTCGGCAATTGCCGGGCAATTGGGGGCACGGGCAGGCCTTTATGAATCGGCTTTGATCCGGTTCAACGCAACCGGTTCGGTTACCGTCTTTGTCGGCACCCATAGTCATGGCCAGGGGCATGAAACGACCTATGCCCAGCTTATTGCCACCAAACTTGGTGTCCCGTTCGAGAGTATTGAAATTGCCGAAGGCGATACCGCGCGCGGGACCTTTGGCATGGGCAGTTATGGGTCCCGTTCAATCGCAGTCGGCGGCAGTGCCATTGCCTTAGCCACGGACAAGATTATTGCC
>JAPYRS010000147.1 GCA_029936875.1 Alphaproteobacteria bacterium
TTGCAGACCGGCAGCAAGGCATTATGCGGGCGCGCAGGCCTTGTTGATCGCGTTACGCGCCGCCGTAAAGCCGAGCAGCGAATATTTATCCGTCGTAGCGGTGCCGCGCTGCGAAGTCCCTTTCACAATCAAATCAGACCCGCGCACCATGGCCTTGACGATCGCTTTGTCATCGGCGGAATTATAAGCCCACGCACTTTGACCACTGGTAAAGAGCTGAAAATTTTTGTTGCCGATGGTGACGCTCGCCTCAGTTTTATCGCGCAGCGGATAACCAACATAAACGCTGACTTCATCCCGGACTGAATCCGCAGGCCGATGCGTGACGACGATATAAATTTGCCCACGCCGAACATTCTCAGGCTTGGTGCTGGACGGATCGGTTAAAATGAAACAGACCTGCTTGCCGCTTTCTTTGTAAACGAAAGCCTCCCAAGCCCGATATTTGCCGATAAGCCGGGGCGCGTTCTGAGCATGGGCTGAAAGCCCGCTCAAAAGTCCCGCGATCACCAAACTGAGAAATAAAGCCCGCAAACCCATGTTGGTCCCTTTAATAGCTTTGGCCGGGATCAATTGCCATCCCGATACCTTTGGAATTGAGACACTTCAGCTCACTTTGCTGCGAATTTTGGGCTCGCCCCGGACATGGGCGTCGCGCGGCACTGGGTCCCCAATTGGTGAAAGCGGCCTTTCGGCAAATCGCCCGAGATTGAGAACCCGGTCGTACATGATGATGGCACCGGCAGTCGCCACGTTGAGACAAAACGATGTCGGGATTTTCACCATGGTGTCGCAGCGGGCCTGCATTTCCGGCGACAAGCTGCCGCGTTCGGGGCCCAGCACATAGGCGGCCCGGCGAGGATGGCGAAACACCGGAAGCTCCACCGCCTCATCAAGAAGCTCAACGCCGACCAATGTGCAATCGTCCGGCAGATTGAAGTCGGCCATCGAATCGTAGGAATAAAAGGGCAGGTTTTTGGGCGTCAACGAGGTATCGGAGCCCGCCTTGCCAATCGCCGGGTCGGCATCAACGGCAAAAACAAAGCTCGCACCGAACGCGTGCGCCGTCCGGAACAGGTTGCCCGCGTTCATCGGTTTTGAAAACCGTTCGACGCCAATACCGAAATAACCTCTCATGGCCGCGAACCTAAACTGCTTTGGGGAGGCGGACAAACGGCCGCAACGGGTATAAAGAGGCGGTAATAATATTCTCGTGTCAGATCAGTGAAAAAACCCCTCAAGAACCAGAAATTGTCGATGGATCCGATACGGGCGCAGTACGAATCGCTGCCCTACCCGACCCGGGATCCGGCCGATGAGGCCAACCGCCTGATTACCGGCTCACCCAGCCACCTCGACGAAATCAATCATTATGTATTTGGCGGGCAGCTCGATTTTGCCGCGCCCTTCCATGCTCTGGTCGCGGGCGGCGGCACCGGCGACGCAACGATCATGCTGGCGCAGCAAATGGCCGACCGGGATATGCCGGGGCGCGTCGTTTATCTTGATCTGAGCACGGCGTCGCGCGAAATCGCCGAGGCGCGGGCGAAAGTGCGCGGACTCACCAACATCGAATTTCATACCGGCTCGCTGCTTGAAGCCGGGGAGATTGCACCCGGCCCGTTCGATTACATCGACTGCTGCGGCGTGCTTCACCATTTGCCCGATCCGGACGCTGGCCTTGCAGGCCTCACCCCCCTGCTGCGGGACGGCGGCGGGATGGGAATAATGGTCTACGGCACACTCGGCCGCACCGGCGTTTACCCAATGCAGGATGTTCTTCGCAGTCTTGTTGCGGGCGAGGCGACGGAAAAACAAATTTCGTTGACGCGCGACCTTCTCGAGACGCTACCGGAAACCAATTGGTTGAAACGTAATGATCAACTGCGGAGCCTAGACCCGGGTGATGATGCCGGGCTCTATGATTTGCTTTTGCACGCCGAAGACCGCGCCTACACCGTGCCGGAAATTGTGCGCCTTTGTGAAAACTCCGGGCTTGTGCTCACCGGGTTCCTCGAGCCGGCCCGGTATGATCCACAAAACTACTTGAACAACGATGAACTCCGGGCGCGGGCAAGAAAACTTCATTGGATCGAAGCGGCCGGAGTCGCCGAAAACCTCGCCGGGAACCTAAAGACACATTCCTTTTATGCGGTCAAAGGACGAAGCCGAAAACAGGCCGTCGCCCATTTAACGGGTGCGGCGATCCCGGTGTTGATCGCCGGTGACGGGCCGGGGCTTGCCCGGAATCTATCTCCTGAAGCCAGCGTTCGTGCAGAATTCGGCGGCCACCGCATGAGTTTTGATATTGATCCGGGCAGTGCGGCGGCGCTCCGGTATGTCGATGGAAAAACAAGCCTCAAAGACATCCATAAATCGGTGCAAAGGGCGAAGTCTGGCAAATATATTTCCTGGCCCGCATTCCGGGAATCATTTGAAAAACTTTATGTCGCCCTGAACGCCGTTAACGCGATGCTTCTGCGCCTCGATAGGTCTGCAAAAACATGAGGTAATCGAGCGCCGGCGGATCAAGCTCGGTCTGACTTAGTTGATCGTGGGCCTGGCCGCGATGATGGGTCTGATGATTGAAAACGTGGGTCAGCAACTCGCCCCTCGGCATCAGTCTTTTCCACCGCCGCAAGCGCCGCATCTTCCTCAGCGAGGCGGGGCAGAATTTGGCGCGCGGGCTCGGCGGGGCCTTCGACGCGATCGAAGAATCGGTGTCACAAATTCATACCCGGGCGGCAAGCGGCGTCCTCACCGTCAGCGTCTTGCCGTCCTTCGCTGGCGGTTGGCTGGTACTTCGGCTGCCGAGTTTTGCCGAGCGTCATCCCGAGATCGAAGTTCGAATCGCGGCCTCAAACGAGCTTTTCGATTTCACCCGCGATGATGTCGATGTCGCGATCCGGTATGGGTCCGGCAAGTGGCGCGGCGGGTTGCATGTCGAACGTCTGATGACTGAGGACATTTTCCCGATCTGTAGTCCGAAAATCTGGAGCGCGGACCGGCGCTTGCGAGACCGGACGATCTTCAGAACCATATTCTTTTGCACGATGACATGCGGGAAGACTGGCGCATGTGGCTTTTGGCGGCGGGCGCGAAATCGGTCGATCCGGACCGGGGGCCACGATTCAATTCGTCGGAGGTTGTGTTTCGCGCAGCAGCGGCAGGTCAGGGCGTGGCGCTTGGCCGAAGCGTTCTGATTGAACCCTATCTCGCATCGAGGGAATTGGTGCGGCCTTTCACTGTCAGTCTGCCAGCGGCCTACGCCTATTACGTGGTTTGCCCAAACGAATCGGCGACGCGAACAAAGGTTCGTCATTTCCGCGAATGGATTGCTGAGGAAGCAGCGGTTTTTGTCGCCCGTGCCGACGCAGGGCAACAACCAGTTAGCGCAAGCGGCGCCTGGCAGGTTTAATTTTGGCGCCGGCAGCGCCAAACAAACTCAGTGAAGTGTCGCGCGGATCTGCTCGAGACGCCGGAGCATTTCTTCCAGAGAATCTGCCGACCATTTGCCGCCCTCACGATCAGCCATTTCGACGTGGTCGTCGCAATAACGCGTGACTGTCATTGCCCGCGTTTCTTCATTGGCGATGAAAACCATGATCCGCGTAATTCGGCTGGAACATTCCCAAGTGCCGAATCCGCACCAGGCGCGGCCTTCCGGCAAACTTTCGAAGCGGCGGCTGACCTCAGCCAGCATCGTTGTGGTAAATGATTCCGGTTCAAACGAGACGCTAAAATCCTCGGGAGGTTCGCCGTCCCAAGTGTGACCCCAAAATTCGGGTAATTCGTCCATTGCCCATCCTTCCGCCGTGAATGGCTGCAGGCTAGGACGGGCCACTTAACAAACCGTTTCGACCAGAAAAATACATCAATTTCACGGGTTTACCGAGAGGTCAACCGATTCGATCCGGCGCGGTGTGTTCAGAATATGAAGGGTCTGGGAAGCCCAAGGGCCGCAGAAAGCGCGCATCGATCGAGGCATCCCTCAACCGGAAAGCGGCCTCAGGACTGCAGGTCGGGCAGGTCGCGGTAGAATTCGAGCGCTTCGGGATTGGCAAGCGCGTCCCGATTATTGACCGGCCGCCCGTGGATAATATCGCGCACAG
This sequence comes from Alphaproteobacteria bacterium, assembly GCA_029936875.1. Taxonomy (GTDB): domain Bacteria; phylum Pseudomonadota; class Alphaproteobacteria; order SHVP01; family SHVP01; genus JAPYRS01. The sequence goes on from JAPYRS010000147.1 coordinate 4,113, forward strand.
CGAGCTCGGTAATTTTGCCGCTAATGGTGCGGGGAATATCAGACACCTGAATGATCTTCTCCGGCACATGTCGGGGCGTCGCGTTCTCGCGAATTCGGAGACGGATTCGGTTCTGCAGTTCGTCGCTGAGCGTGAGGCCTTCGCGCAACCGGACAAAAAGAATGACACGTGTATCGTTGTCCCAGATTTGCCCGATGCAGAGCCCTTCTTCGACCTCCTCCATGCGCTCGACCTGGCGATAGATTTCGGCGGTGCCGATGCGAACGCCGCCCGGATTCAGGACCGCATCGGAACGGCCGTATATGACCATGCCGCCGTGTTTGGTCAGTTCAACAAAATCGCCGTGCGTCCAAATGTTGGGGAACTTTTCAAAATAGGCAGCGCGGTATTTCTGGTCGCCGGGGTCGTCCCAAAATTTGATCGGCATCGACGGGAACGACTTGGTACAGACGAGCTCGCCTTTTTGTTCGCGAATGGGGCGGCCTTCATCGTCAAGAACTTCGACCGTCATGCCCAGCGTCCGGGTCTGGATTTCACCCCGGTACACCGGCAGCAGATCGCTACCGGAGCAAAAGCAGCCGAGGATATCGGTCCCACCGGCGATGGATGAAAGGCGGACGTCGGATTTCACCTTTTCATAGACGTAGTCGAATCCGGCGGGCGCCAACGGTGACCCGGTCGATAAGATCGTCCGTACCGTTGAGAGATCATGGCTCTTGATCGGTTCAACGCCGGCCTTGTTAGCCGCATCGAGAAATTTGGGCGAGGTTCCGAAGATATCGAACTTTTCGCGCTCAGCGAGATCCCACATCGCGTTTGCGTCGGGGTAGAACGGCGACCCGTCGTAAAGAATTAGCGTCGCCTCACAGGTCAGCGCTGAGGCGAGCCAGTTCCACATCATCCAGCCGCAGGTGGTGAAATAAAAGACGCGGTCACCGGGGCGGATATCGGTGTGCAGCAATTGTTCTTTGAGATTCTGGATCAGCGTACCGCCAGCGCCGTGAACGATGCATTTCGGCTCCCCGGTCGTGCCGGACGAATACATGATGTAGATTGGATGGTTGAACGGAAGCTGGCGAAAAGCGATCTCGCCCTCATGGTATGGTGCAATGAAATCATCCAAGGACACGGCGAGCGGGAGACCTTCAAGCGACGGATCATCTTCCGTGTAGGAGACCACGACAATTCGTTTCAGGGAATCAAGTTGCGCCGTAATTTCCCGCAACCGTTCCAGCGAATCGTGCCGTTTGCCATTGTAGAAATATCCGTCAGCGGCAAACAGGATTGTTGGCTCGATCTGGCCGAAGCGGTCCATCACGCCTTTGACGCCGAAGTCCGGCGAACACGACGACCAGACAGCACCAAGACTGGCGGCGGCCAACATCGCGGCAACGGTCTCCGGAATGTTCGGCATGAAACCGACGACACGGTCACCGGGCTCGACGCCTTCTTTCAGTAGCGCCTGGGCGATCCGCGATGTCAGGGCATAGAGTTCGGCATGCGTGGTTTCGCTGCGTATTTGATCCTCGCCCTGAAAAATAAGCGCTGGCGTATCGTCGCGGCGGCGCAACAGATTTTCGGCGAAATTCAGTTTTGCGTCGGGGAACCACCTCGCGCCCGGCATCTTGTCGGCGTCAATCAAAACCCGGTCGCCGCGTGTTTCTGCGCGAATTTCGCCGAAGTCCCAGAG
>JAPYRS010000148.1 GCA_029936875.1 Alphaproteobacteria bacterium
GTGATACACTTCGCATCGGGCATTACGACATGCCCGCGCAATTCGGCATGCCTTACGGAACGTTCGGCACGAATGGCGCATTTCCGCTACATGCCGTGTTCGACGCAATTGTTTATGTCGACAACAATGGCAATATTGCGCCTGGTCTCGCCGTTGAATGGGAGGCGATCAACGAAACGACATGGGTATTCAAACTTCGTCCTGGCGTGAAATATCACAATGGTGCGCCCTTCAATGCGGCCGCTGTCGTTGCCAACCTCGATGCCGTCATTAATGACGAAGTCATCAAAAACCAACAGGTATCCCGTCAGCTGAGGGGCATTCCGTCGGCGCGGGTGATTGATGAGCTTACTGTCGAATTTACGACATCAAAACCTGACCCAATTCTTCCGCGGCGTCTCGCCATCATGCGTCCACATGAACCGGGTGCTTGGGCGGATATGGGCGCTGAAGTCTTTGGCCGCAATCCGGTTGGTACCGGCGCCTACAAGGTTTCGGAATGGAGCCAGGAAAAAATTGTCGGTACTGCCCATACTGAAGGCTGGCGCGTACCGAAGATTGCCAATCTGCTGATTCTTGATCTGCCGGAACCTGCGGCGCGCGTTCAAGCGCTCAATTCTGGCCAGGTCGATATCGCCTGGACATTGCGTCCCGATCAGCGTGCGACCGTTGAAGCGGCGGGTGGGAAAATCTACCAGTCGACGACCAACAACACTTTGAATCTGATGCTTTTGCATCAGAAAACCGATAGCCCGGTTAGCGATGTTCGTGTTCGCCGCGCGCTTAACTATGCGTTTAACAAACAGGGCTTTATCGACACCGTCCTTGGCGGCGTAACGGTTCCAGCCAGCCAGCCCTCGACGCCGGGCATGGGCGGGCATTTCACCGATATCAAGCCTTACCCTTATGATCCTGCCAAAGCCAAAGCACTGTTGGCCGAAGCCGGCTACCCAAATGGTGTCGACCTAATGGCCGAGATCGTCGTCGTCGTTGGTGATTTCAAAGACACGATGGAAGCCATGGCAGCCGACTTCAAACGGTCCGGCATCAACCTCGAACTTCAGGTGGTGTCCATTCCGGATTTCGTGAAACGGGTGCTCGGCATTGTGCCGTGGAAGGGTGATGCCTTCAGCATGATGTATGAAGGCTATCCGTCTTCTGATCTTGCCCGGTCGATGAACACGCATTCATGCCTGGTTCGCTCGGCTCGTCGTGCGCCTCATACCTGCTTCGAAGAGATCATGCCGGCCATTAACGCCATGAACTCGACATTCGATTTAGAAAAACGTGATGGTTATGCGCGGGAAGTTGCTGAGTTCTATCATGACAATGCGACTGCGGTTTTCAGCCACGTCATCGCGCAAATCGATGGAATGGCCCAGAACGTCCAGGGTTATTCCCTGTCTAACCGCGTTGTGCCGTTCCACAATTTGGAATTTGCCAACAACTAAAATTGTTATTGGGCGGCCCTGTAGTGGGGCCGCCTTTTTTTTGAACATTTGGGAGAGATGATATGCCACGCGTATTAGTCGCTGGTGCTGGGTCTGGCGTAGGTTGGGAGACCGTCGCGGCGGCAATTAAAGACGGATTCGACGTGGTGGCAATGATCCGCAATGAAGATCAACGCAGTGACCTTGAGGGCATGGGCGCAAAGGTCGTGATCGCTGATGCTTTCGATGCGGCGTCAACGGCAAGCGCAATCGCCGAAACCAGCCCCGATTCCATTGTCTGCGCCATTGGTAGCAAACCAGGCGACGAGCGCCGGGTCGATTATGAGGGCACAAAGACCCTCGTTGAGGGCGCCAAGGCGAGCGGAACCAAGCGGTTCCTTCTGGTCACTTCATTTGGCTGCCGGGAAACCCGCGGCACCATACCGCCGGGGTTGCTCGAAAAAATCGGCGCGGCGCTAGCCGAAAAAGACAAAGCCGAAGACTATATTGAAGCGTCCGGTCTCGATTGGACAATCATGCGGCCGGGTGGATTGGGAACGGATCCCGCCTCGGGAACTGCAATACTCACGGAATCCGGTGACGTTATGGGCGGCATCAACCGCGCGGATGTTGCGGCGCTTATTATTAGTTGCCTGAAATCAGATAAGACGATTGGCCGCACACTAGGGGCCATCGATACCCAGAAGGTCCGTGCAGGCGAACCGGTACCGTTCGCGATCTAATCGATTATTGACCGGTTACGGCGGATGTGTTCAGGCGTTAAGCCCGAACGCTTCCGCCAATAATTCATATGATTTGAGGCGTGCGCCAAATTCGTGGCAGATCGTCAGCACGACCAATTCGTCGGCGCCGTGCCGTTTAGCCAATTCCTCTAATTCCGGCCGCACACTTTCGGGCGTTCCAATTACGTTGAATTGATTTCGCTCCGCAATGCGGGTGAGGTCTGCCTCGGTATAGGGATATTCCTCAGCCTGTTCCGGCGTCGGGTAGGGGCCGATCTCTCCTTTGTCGAGCTGTATGCGCCAGAGATTCCGGCTTTTTGCAAGATACTGAGCCTCTTCATCGGTTTCTGCGCAAACCACAAACACGCCAATCGAATATTCGGGCTTGTCGTGAATTTCCGACGCCTGAAATCCATCGCGGTAGGCTTTCAGCACGGCTTCGCCGTCATAGGGATTGATGAAATAGGCGAAGGAAAAGGCGAGGCCGAAATGGGCGGCAAGTAAGGCGCTTTGATCACTTGATCCGAGCAGCCACATCTCTGGAAATTCAGAAATCGTCGGCTGGGCGCGGATCGGCTCAAATGCCGGCGTGTTGGGTTTGGTGTCGGTCAGGAACGCCTTGAGGTCGCCGACCCGGGTTGGAAAATACTCAATCCCGACCTGTGATCCGTAAGCAAGGGCTGCGGCTGTCAAACCATCGCTTCCCGGTGCCCGGCCGATACCGATATCAATGCGGCCCGGATACATGGTCTCGAGCACTTTGAAGTTCTCGGCAACTTTTAGCGGGCTGTAATGGCTTAACATGACGCCGCCGGAACCGACGCGAATGCGTTTGGTTTCGCTTGCGACCCGTCCAATTAGAATTTCGGGGGAAGATCCAGCTAGGCCATTCGACGCGTGGTGTTCCGCCAGCCAATAGCGCGTATAGCCCAGCTTGTCCGCAGCCTTTGCCAGCTGCACGGTCTCGTCGATTGCCATCGCGGGTGTCGCCCCGAAGCGAATTGGGGACTGATCAAGAATAGAAAGTTTCATGTTGTGGGTGATACCGAGGTTGAGAGCATGTCCGCACCCAGCGGTCCAGCTTGAGTGATCGACTTATTCTAAATCGGCATTGTGAAATTTCACAGCGGGCACGACCCAAACATAAAACAATTCTCGGCACAACAAAAAGTCGATCACAGAGCGAAAAATACGCCATAAGGTTGATATTGGTTAATCAGTACTTAACAAATCCGCGTGTTTGACGCCGTTGCATGCCGAATTTCGATCTCAAGGTTAACGGAGCAGGACCTGCCATCCACTCACTCGGGCCGCCTGCAAATAGCGCAGCGTCTCGGGCGCGAATCCGAGCCCAACGGATTAGTATTGGTAATGAAATGTTGCCCACAGCTTTTGGGTGTCGGTGGCGAACGTCGCCGCGTCTTTCAATGCCGGTGGTCGAAATTGTCGATCAAGGCCTTAGGTTATTTCGGCGGCGTGACGCACCGAATTGATCATCGATGAATTCATCAGCCACTCTCTCATCAGTGTGTCGTCGCCGGTGATTCGCTTCATTTCATCCATGATGACGCGGCGTTTCACCGGGTCCCGTTCGCGCATTCTAAAATGATTGGCGTCCGATATCTTGTGCGCATATTCGATCGCAATGGCTTTGCGCTGGCGCGTGTAGCGGTCAAATAAATCCAACCCGTTATCACCCTGCCAAACCCCCGAAATTTTTTCAGTTAAATTGAAGGCATCATGAACGCCGGTGTTCATGCCGAGGCCGCCGTTGGGACTGTTGAGGTGGGCGGCATCGCCGGCGAGCAAAATCCGCCCAACATTGAATCGCTCTGCCACCATCTGGTGGGTGCTGTACATGCCACGCGCCAGAATATCGTAACGATCATCACGCGGCACAATCGCCTGGAAATGCGCTTCGAGGGAATCGTCTGAGAGAGCTTCCTCCGGGGTTTGGCCCGGCTTCGGCGTAATTCCCGAACGCCAGCGATCCGGAACCCGCAACAGGCTGAAATTACTATATTCGGTCCAGATGTAGTTGACGCCCGAGAGCCCTTCGAAATGGTCTTCAAACGGAAAGTCGGTAATCGCAACCATGGTAATGGCTTCGTAAGTCTTGCCCTCGAAACCAATGCCAAGTTTTTCGCGAATGATGGATCGCCCGCCGTCGGCGCCAATAACCAACCGTCCGGTCAATCGTTCGCGCTCACCTTCGCATTCGACGTCCAGCCAGGCGCAATCGTCGTCCTGACCAACATCGACCGCCTGTGTGCCCCAGCGAATCTCTGCATTGTCAAAGTCGCTCAGTTTCTCGGCGAGATAGCGAACGATATGAAATTGCTCGCACTGAACGCGGTAGGGGTGGCGGGTTTCGTTGCTCAGAACCCTTAGGTCGAAAATTGCGCGCTCGCCGGTATCCCGAAATCGGTATTGCCAGGTTGGTGCCTTCGCTCCCTTTTCAAGAATATATGAAGTGACGCCAATTTCTTCGAGCATGTCGAGCGTCGCCGGATGCCAGGTTGAAGCCCGAAGGTCAGTCGGAATTACAGTCGATTTATCGACCACCAAAACAGGAATGCCCATTCCGGCAAGGCGGTGTGCGCAGATCAGGCCGATCGGGCCAGCGCCGGCGATTACGATACGGTCAGTATTTTTCATGGGCGGGATTCGACACTAAGTTGCCGGAACGGGCAAGGCTCCGATCAACAGGTTGAATTTAATAATGGTAGTCGGGGACGGAGCCCGGTGGCGCAGTCGGTTTCGGCTTTTCGATTTTTGCGACGCGCGGGTGGTACGGCATTGCGCGCGCTTTCATGAAATCCCGGATGTCGTCTTTCGACCAGTTCAGCAGGGGGTCAACACGGATCAGGCGTCCCTCAACATCAACGCGATTTTTTGATTCGGCTTTGCGCGCCACGTGATAGACCGCCGAAATCCAGCAATCGAAATCCGCCAACGAATCATTCAAATGCACTTTTTCAAATGACCGTCCCAGTCCTTCCGGTCCTTCGACCCACATTTGCTCGGCGTGGTCGCGATCACCGGCAATCGGCGTTATCTCCGGTGCGCTCGTCAGCGTGACATTTTCAAGCTGCAGGAGATCGGTAATCCGTTGCCGGAATTCGAGACTTTCCGGAAACTGAACACCGCGAATGCAAAATATCACTGGTGTTGCCGGATTAATGTCCGCGACCATGCGAAGGACGACGAGGCTCGGCGCCTTCAGCGAGGCCGTAACGACGGTCCTTTCTGGAAAGCGATCTACGATCAGATGAGATAGGAGTTCCGGGGTGGTAAATTCGGAGCTGACATCAAGGAGATCTCGATAGGGAGAAGGCAAGCTGATTTCCCGTGTTCTGCGTGGCGGGCAAGTGGCGTCGACATTATATGTCGGATGCGCACTCGAATCACCGATGACGATTATTCCGTGCCCGAAATCGCCGGCCTCACATATCCAACCCGCGAAATACGATTAAATTCCCTCCTGCATTCGCGCTCTTAGTCGGCCCCTGGCAATGCACAGAAACTCTGCGTGAAATGTTTGGAAATCGTTGCGAATGGCCTAAAG
>JAPYRS010000015.1 GCA_029936875.1 Alphaproteobacteria bacterium
GGCTAGAGACCGAATCGCTGCCAATGGAGGCGGGCCTCCACGGTTGCCAGCAGATCGTCGCTCCAGCTCGCACTCATGCCGGTCCATTCGGCAAAGCCGAGACGGCGGCGGAGCCAATTGGATTCAGCGCCAAATACCCGAAACCGCACTTTCTTGCCGAAGCGTTCGCGCATGGTGCTGCGAAGATCGCCGATCCCGTCGATCAGCCCGAGGCCGAGCGCCCGTATGCCGGTCCAGAATTCGCCCGAAAACAAAACATCCTCGTCTTCGGATATTTTGCCGGCGCGGCGTTCCCGGACAAGCGCCTTAAAGCTGTCGTGGATGTCGCCCTGCAAAACCTTAAGCCGTTCAACGTCTTCCTGTTTTTCCGGCAGGAACGGATCGAGGAATGATTTGCTTGTGCCGCTGGTATGCATGCGGCGCTTTATCCCATAGCGCCCGATAAATTCTTCAAGCCCGAATCCCCCTGAAATGACTCCGATCGACCCGACAATCGAATTTTCATCGGCAAAGATCTCATCACCGGCGCAGGCCAGCCAATAGCCGCCGCTTGCTGCCACATCCTGAGTGAAGGCGAAAACCGGCAGCTTCTTCTCCTGCGCCAGTTGCCGGATGCGACGATGGAGAAGCGCGCTTTGCACTGGCGATCCGCCCGGCGAATTAATATCTAGGGCGACCGCGCGCACACCCTTCAGTTTGAAGGCGCGCTCAATCGACTGTGCCATACCGGCGATATTGAGGCGGGACCGCCCGCCGCCGATGACGCCCGACAATCGCAGGACCGCGACAAGAGGCTGTCGCCGGCGTTTGAAAAACGGATTCCAGTTCATAACTCCCTGCCCTTCAGTTGCCGAAATCTGGCTGATGCCGAATTCTGGCTTACCCGATATTTAGGAACAGAAGACGCCGCCCACAAGGCCAGCTAGTGGGCGGCAACGGAGACCAATCAGGAATCAGACAAATCGACCGGTTCGATATCGGCGGCCCTAAGCGTTGCTCGCGCCCTGTTCTGATGTTCGCCGGCGACCATGATGCGACGGGGGATGGCGCCAATCGACCCTTCGAGAACACTGAAATGAGTATCCATCACGAAGGTCTCGATGCCGTCGCCCTTCAGAAGGGCGACCAGCCACGAAATCAAAACCAGATCGTTAGTGCGGTAAATTTCAACCATAGGGCGCGTTTCGCCTCGCCTTTCCGTGTTTTCCAGTCCCATGACAGTGTCTTGACCGTGCCGCGACCACGCTTCTATGCTCGCCGCCGCCCGTAACGAGGTCAAGCAGGAGGCCGCATTGGCCACCGTCATTCCCATTGATGCAGAGCGCGTCAGGTCAGAGCGCGCACTGGACACGTTGAAGTCGCTGGTTGCGACCGATCTTGGCCGCGTCAATACGGTCATTCTTGAATATATGGGCAGCGAAATCCCGCTGATTCCGGAACTTGCCGGACATTTGATCTCGTCCGGCGGCAAGCGCCTCAGGCCCATGCTGACGCTTGGTGCTGCCAAGCTCTGCGGCTATCAGGGCGAACGCCATATCCCGTTGGCGGCCTGCGTTGAATTTATTCATACCGCGACCCTGCTGCACGACGATGTGGTCGATGAAAGTGCACTTCGACGCGGCAACGATACGGCCAATGCGCTGTGGGGCAACGAGGCGAGCGTCTTGGTTGGCGACTTTCTTTTCAGCCGCGCCTTTCAGGTGATGGTCGCGGACGGTTCGCTCAAGGTTTTGAAAATTCTTTCGGACGCATCGGCGATTATCGCCGAAGGCGAGGTCGCCCAGATCGCAACCCGCAACGACACCTCGACCACCGAGGACACCTATCTCGATGTGATCACCGCAAAAACCGCCGCACTTTTTGCCGCCGCCTGCCGCATTGGCGCGGTGGTCGCCGACCGGCCAGCCAGTGAAGAGGACGCGCTCGATAGTTACGGCCGCAACCTCGGTATCGCCTTTCAATTGGTCGATGACGCGCTTGATTATTCGTCGCGCGATGCGACGCTCGGCAAAACCGTTGGCGACGATTTCCGCGAAGGAAAAATAACCCTGCCAGTTATTCTCGCTTACCGGCGCGCCAGCGAGGAAGACCGCACCTTCTGGCGGCGCGTCATGGAAGACACCGACCAGAACGAAGGCGACCTGGAACGCGGGTTATGGCTGATGCAAGGATGTGGTGCGCTGGCCGATACCGTTGATCGTGCGCGGCATTACGGTGCCCGCGCCAAAGACGCGCTCGGCATATTTCCCGATACGCCGGAAAAAGAAGTGTTGCGCGACCTCGTCGATTTCTGTATCGACCGCGCTCATTAGTTTCTGCAAGTGGTGGGGGACGGGATTCGTCCGCCTTGCCGTTGCAAAATCCAGCCGTTATAAGCGGGCAATACCCGCCAAGGCCGGATCGGAGTGTAGCTCAGCCTGGTAGAGCACTACGTTCGGGACGTAGGGGCCGGAGGTTCAAATCCTCTCACTCCGACCAATTTTCTTTATATATTTTAACCGGTTGCCGGGAATACCCCGGCGCCGTTTTGGGCGCTCGGCGGGCCCGTTATGCGGCGCGCAACGGTTGGGTTACGCTTGCCTTCGCCAGATCAACAGTTTCCAAGTGCCGCGAACATGCCGATACATGTGATGATTCAAGTGCGCTGAAATCAGGAGCAATACTGAAAACATGACCGACCGAATCGAGGGTTACGCGGAGGAATTGACGGCGATCCGCCGCGACATTCACATGCATCCGGAACTTGCTTTTGAGGAGACCCGTACCGCCGACGTGGTCGCGGAAAAGCTGGCAAGCTGGGGCATCGAAATTCACCGCGGGCTCGCCACAACCGGTGTGGTCGGCACCTTGAAGGCGGGCACGGCGAATAAATCAATCGCGCTCCGTGCCGACATGGACGCGCTGCCGCTGCAAGAAGCGAACGACTTCGACCACCGCTCCCAGTATGACCACAAGATGCACGCCTGCGGCCACGACGGACACACGACAATGCTTTTGGGCGCGGCCAAGTATCTATCCGAGACGCTCGAATTCGACGGCATCGTGCATTTTATTTTTCAACCGGCGGAAGAAGGATACAGCGGCGCCAAGGTCATGATCGACGACGGGTTGTTCGACAAATTTCCGGTGAGCGCGGTTTACGGCATGCACAACTGGCCACCGCTCGCCGCTGGAAAATTCGGCATGCGGGCAGGCCCTATTATGGCCGCCTTTGACGGATTCGATATCACCATCACCGGCAAGGGCACCCACGCCGCCATGCCGCACACCGGTATCGACCCGGTTGTGATCGGCGCGGAGATCGTCACGGCCCTTCAAACCATCGTTTCTCGTAACACCGACCCGCTCGAGAGTGCGGTCGTATCGGTGACAACGTTTCACGGCGGCGATGCAAAGAACATCATTCCCAATTCCGTCACGCTCTCGGGCGGCACGCGCACGCTGGACGTGGCCACGCGAAAGTTGATCGAACAAAGAATGAAAAAAATCGTTGCCGGAATTTGTGAGGCACACGGCGCGACCTATTCGTTCGACCATCAAGCGGGGTACCCGGCGACCGTCAATGCGGAAGAGGAAACGGCGTTCGCGGCAGCGGCCGCAAGAGACGTCACCAGCGACGCCGATGTCCTCACCGATATCAACCCGGTGATGGGATCAGAAGATTTCGCCTTCATGCTGCAGGAAAAACCCGGCAGCTACATCTTTATTGGCAACGGCGACGGCGACGGGGCCAGCAGCTGCATGGTCCACAATCCCGGTTACGACTTCAACGACAGCATTCTGACGCTGGGCGCGCGTTACTGGTCGCGGCTGGTGGAAATGCAGCTGCCGAAATAGTTGCGGCCCCCCACGATGCTGAACCCCCGACAGCCATCAAAACCACCGAAGTAGGCGAACATCCAACGCCGGCATCCCCACTGTCGTCTGCGTTGCAATGCAACCACGACCATCAAGACCGGGCAGAGAATTCGGGTTGAGGGCAGCCTTGGTGATGTCGAAATTATTAACCCCTGATTACCGATAATGGAATCTGCGCTGATATCCTGAAGAGAAAGTTGCTGCCTTTATTTTCTTTGAGAAGTAAGGTTCCTCATTGGGGAATGTTCGAGACCGCGACCAATATCCCGATCTGGGCTGGGCCTGAAGTGGCACCCAGCAGCCGTTCAGTTTTTCTAGATATTGGCGGAATATACGTGAAAGCGGTGGTGAATGACTCCCCAGGAACTGGTTCAGGAAATCAAATTACACAGCAAGTTCGTGCGCCAAATTATTGGCGGCAAGCGGGCGATACTGAAAAATCAAGACTTGTCCGGCCTGAAACTTCCAGGAATCAATTTGTCCGGTGCCATTCTCGAGGGCGCGATACTGGATAATTATAATTTGCCAGACAGTGATTTCTCTCAGGCCAATCTTTTCAGCGCCAGTTTCGCTCATGCAGATCTTACGAACGCCAATATGGAACGCGCTGATCTGCGCGGCGTAAACTTTCAGGGCGCCATTCTGACGGGCGTTCGTTTCCGGGACGCTGATTTGAGACCGGGCGCATTGCTTGCAAGTCAAGCGAGTCCCAGCCTCAAAAATGCGAACCTTGAAAGTGCGCAACTTGATAATTCTGATTTTGAGAATTCGAAAATGGCGAACGGCAACCTTCGCAAGGCGTCACTGACCGGGGCAAAATTGCGAAATGTTTCGATGCCTCAGGTTGATTTGACGGGGGCCGATTTAGCCGGAGCAGACCTCAGCTTTTCGAAATTGGGAGAGGCCAACCTGACCGGCGCAAATCTGACGGGTGCAAACCTCAGTAACGTCAACCTCAAGGGCGCCGATCTCGCGGGCATATATCTAAGCGGCGCCAGCCTCAAAGGATGCGATCTGTCGAGCGCTTCTCTCGCAGACGCAACGTTGGTTCTGACGGATTTTTCTGATGCCACATTGGTGCAAACTAATTTTCGCAACGCTGACCTTTCTGGCGCGATGTTCAGAGGGGCAGATCTTTCCTTTGCCCAACTCGACTATGCCAATCTTGAGCCGGCGGAAATAATTGCTGCAACCGGTACCAGAACCGGCCAGAACAAGGCGACCGACATGACAAATGCCAACCTCGACGGGATAAGCTTTCGCGGGGTCATGCTTGAAGACGTCAATCTGACTGGTACGTCGCTTTTGGATCGGTAACACTGGCGGAGCCCACCCTCAACGCGGCTGAAAACCATTCCCAGCTCGCACATTGCAAGCGGCACAGATCGATGGACGGAGCCAACATGCGCCTGATTTCCAGAATACGGTTTGGTTTTGCTGCACTCGGGCTCAGCTTCGGGCCGGGTCTATCGGTCGCGGCGGCGGACGAATGGCGGTCTGGTGCGCCGATGCCCACGGCACGTTCGGAAATTGCCGGTGCACATCTCAATGGGATCATTTACGTGGCCGGCGGCATTGTCCGGGGTTCTTCGACCAATGCCTTTGAGGCCTACGAGCCAACGACCGATACCTGGGCGCTAAAAGCGCCGCTTCCGCTTGGGTTCCACCACCTTGCAATGGCAGCGCTCCACGGAAAATTGTACCTGACGGGCGGTTATACCGATCTTTCGTTCACGCCCAATATTCGGAGTCTTTGGGCCTATACGCCGGAAACCAATCGGTGGGAACGCCTCGCCTCGATGCCGGTACCACGCGCCGCGCACAAAATGGTCGCCGTCGAGGGTTTGCTATTTGTGATTGGCGGGGTCGGGCCGACCGCGCAGCAAATTCTGAGTTACGACCCCAAGACCAATACCTGGGACCGCAGACGCGCACCGCTGCCGACACCGCGTGAACATCTGTCGGCGGCCGTTTCAGACGGGAAGATTTATGTTGTCGGTGGGCGCTGGTCCAGCACCGGCAATGTCTCGACCGCCGAAGTTTACGATACGGCGCGGGACCGCTGGACCCGGGTCTCAAACATGCCGACACCGCGAAGCGGCCTCACCGCCGAAGCCTTTCGCGGCAAAATTTATGTGGCCGGTGGTGAGGCGCTTGGCAGCGAGCGGACATTCGCCGCGCTGGAGATATTTGATATCAGGACCGGCCAGTGGAATTTCCTTCAAAAACTGCCAACGCCGCGCCATGGCCTGACATCCGCCGTCTTTGGATGCCGCATCGCATTTATCGGTGGTGCAACCAGCGGCGGTCGCGCGACACTCAACACACTGTCCGCCGTCGTTGAATTTTTTGAGGGGGCTTGCGGCGATGCCATCTAATTCGAAATCGATTCCGTTTGTGACGGACTATCCGTTTACTTATGGCGCGATCGAAACGGTGGCGCCGAGTATTCGGAGAATTGTCGCCAACAACCCTTCGCCGTTCACGTTTCATGGGACCGGCACCTATATTGTTGGTGAGGGGGACGTTGCCGTAATCGATCCCGGACCAGACGATGCCGACCACATCAACGCAATTCTGAATGGGCTCGGCGACGAACGCGTGAGCCACATCGTGGTAACACACACGCACATGGACCACTCGCCTGGTTCACGGCAACTGCAGGAACGAACCGACGCAAAAACTTACGGCTTTGGACCGCACGGCGAAGGCACAATTTATGAGGGCGAGAAGCTCGAGGAGGGCGGCGATTTCGATTTTGTTCCGGACGTTGTAATTGGCGACCGCGAAAAAATTTCAGGAAAGGGTTGGACGCTCGAGGCGATTCATACGCCGGGCCACTGTTCCAACCATTTGTGTTTCCGGCTCGTCGGTGCCGATACAATTTTTTCCGGCGACCACATCATGGGATGGTCGACGACCGTCGTTATTCCGCCGGATGGCAATATGGCAGACTATTTTGAAAGCCTGGAAAAGGTGAAAAACCTTGGAGATTCAATACTTTGGCCGACACACGGCCCGTCCATCCCGAACGCGCCCGCATTTATCCGCGCCTGCATCGCGCACCGCGAAACCCGCGAAAAACAGATCCTTCGCTGCCTCGAGGAAGGCGTAGAAACAGTCGCTGAAATTGTCGCGCAACTATACGCGAAGGTCGACAAACGCCTGCACAATGCCGCCGGCCGTTCAGTTTGGGCGCATCTCATTCACATGGTCGAGACCGACCGGGCGACGAGCGACGGCCCACCGCAACTCAAATCAAAATACTCGAAAATTTTCTAACGTCGATTAGGCGTTTCGCGGATCACTCGGCGCTTCAACCTGGGCTCCGTCCTCGTACCAGGCATCCATCTTGTCCCAATAAAAAGAGACATAGTCTTTGATCGTAAGGCACTCATCGAAGGGCGCTTCGTAGCCCCAGATCGAATTTTCTTCGGTCCGATCGCCTACCGTTATCGACCAGTACGACGCGTCTCCCTTGAACGGGCAGTGCGTCGAAAGATCGGTCTTTTTGGTCAGGTCCATGCGGACTTCGTTTTGCGGAAAATATAAAACCGGCGCATGGCGGGATTCCATGACGAGCACGGCATTTTTCGAATCGACAATCGTTTCACCGTTGAGCTCGACCGTGACGTGTTTTCCACAAGGTTCAATATCAACCGCATAACCGGGATGGGTGTCAAAACCGGGTGCGGGGTTGGTCGCCAGAGATTGAGACATCAATAAATCCTTCTCACGATTGCGGGCCTAAGCCGTCGGGAATTTGTAATCCACATATTCTTCGCGCAACTTCGTTTTCAAGAGCTTACCGGTCGCCGTATGCGGCAATTCCTTCACAATGACGACATCGTCCGGCAACCACCATTTCGCGATCTTGCCTTCATAATATTCAAGCATGACGTCACGTTTAACTTCCTTGCCTTCGGCCTGAACCACGAGAAGGAGTGGGCGCTCGTCCCATTTTGGATGGGGAAGTCCGATGACGCAGGCCTCGGCAACATCCGGATGGCCGACAGCGATGTTTTCAAGTTCAATGGAACTTATCCACTCACCGCCGGACTTGATGACATCCTTCGAACGATCGGTAATTTGCATGTATCCATCAGGATCAAGCGTGGCCACGTCGCCGGTGTCGAACCAGCCTTCGTCGTCGAATGCGTCGCCGCCGTCGCCCTTATAATAACTGCTCGCGATCCACGGGCCTCTGACTTTCAGATTACCAAAGGCTTTACCATCGCGCGGCTGCTCGTTGCCGTCGTCACCGACAATCTTCATTTCGACGCCGAAAATCCCGCGTCCCTGCTTCACCTGGATATCGACACGCTCCTCTTCCGAGAGATTCGCGTGTTTCGGCAACAACCGACCAACGGTCCCGACCGGACTCATTTCAGTCATGCCCCAGGCGTGAAGAACGCGCACGCCAAATTCGTTCTGGAATTTCTCGATCATCGAGCGCGGTGCAGCCGCACCGCCGATAATGGCGCTTTTGGCCTTGTCGAGGCGCTTACCCGTCTGACTGAGGTAGTCGAGCAACATCAGCCACACTGTCGGCACGCCGGCCAGAATCGTCGCATCTTCGGTATCAATCATTTCGTGAACGCTTGCGCCGTCCATGCCGGAGCCGGGAAAGATCAGTTTCGCACCGCACATTGGCGCCGCATAAATAAGGCCCCAGCAACTCGCATGAAACATCGGAACCACCGGAAGGACGGCATCGTCCGCGGAAAGATCAAGCGCGTCCGGCAGGCCAACAGCCCACGAGTGAAGCACAGTGCTGCGATGCGAAAACAGAACGCCCTTTGGATTTCCCGTGGTGCCAGAGGTGTAACAAAGCATCGCCGCCAATTTTTCGTCGAACTCCGGCCAAGTGTAATCGTCGTCCTGTGCCTCTACCAGCGTCTCGTAACAAAGCGCGCCCTCGATTTTGCTGTCGGGCATGTGCGCCTCGTCCGTCATGATGACGATGCCCTTCACGTTTTTCAGGTGTTCCTGAAGTGCCTCGATCAAGGGAACGAAGGTGAGATCGACGAACAAATAAGTGTCCTCGGCGTGGCCAACAATATAAGCGATCTGCTCCGGAAACAGGCGCGGGTTAATCGTGTGAACGACCGCGCCCATGCCGGAGACGCCGTAATAAATTTCGAAATGCCGCCACGTGTTCCAGGCAATTGTGCCGATGCGGTCACCTTCTTTAACGTCAAGGGCAATAAGCGCTTTCGCCAGTTTTTTCGAGCGCGACCCCGCGTCCGCGTAGGTATAGCGATGGATGGGACCTTCGACAGACCGCGATACGATTTCGACATCACCGTGATAGCTAACGGCATGATCCAGAAGTGACGAAATCAACAGCGGCCGGTCCATCATGAGACCTTGCATCGGTTCCCTCCCTAGTACCCGAAGTCTTAAATTTTCAGAGAAATTGTACGGACTTTGCAATCGAGGCGCAAAACCGAATGATCCGAAAACGCCAGTTCGCGGATCATCAGCCGAAGATTTTCACAGTTCACGGAAGACAAGCGAGATCGAAATCCCTAATGCGCCATGAGCACTGGAATTTCCGCATGCTGCAGGACTGCACTGGTCGCTCCGCCAAAAATCAAATGGCGCAACCGGCTATGGGTATAGGCCCCCATCACCAGTAGATCGGCGCCGGCATTGCTGGCCTCTTTCATCAGCGCTTTGCCGACTTTGGCCTCGCGACCCTCGACATAGGTCACCGACGCCTCAATACCGTGACATTCAAAATACTTGATCAAATCCTCGACCGGGACGCCCGATCGTGCGCCCTCCGGCACGACGAGGACGACGACCTTTTCAGCCTCGCCCAGGAACGGTAAGGCCGACCCGATCACGCGGGCAACTTCGGCGCTGCCGTTCCAGCCGATCGCAACCGTCTTGCCAAAATCCGGGACCGCCACCGGCGGTGCGACCAGCACCGGACGCCCTGTCTCAAGCAACGCGATCTCGAGCGTTGTCCGTGCCGCACTATCATCATCGAAAGCACGCCCGGCGACGATTAGATCCGAAAGACGACCGCGAATTGCGATCAAGTCGTCTTCCCGACCGATGCCGTGACTAAAACTTGCAGCAAACCCGCCAGACGCGCGACCCTCCGTCACGGGGGCCTCAACGGCGGCGCAGGCTACTTTGAATTGCTCCCGCGCTCTTTCCAAGCGTTCCCCACCTTCACTTTCGACCGCGGACATCACGTCCTGAATCATGTTGCTGGTCATGCCTTCGGCCATGTAGGCCACTGAATCCCTCGAATCGAGAGAAACATGAAATGCCTCGACGTGCGCATCGAGGTGGCGACCAACGCTGAGTGCTGTTTCGAGTGCCGCTGTTGCCCCCTCAATTCCACTTAGCGGCGACATAATGACTTGGATTGCCATGGGAAGCCTCCGGGTAATATTCGGAACCATTCTTGTGCGGGACTTTGACCCACACCACACCATTAACGGTGATAAATGTACGCAGTTTTTCGGCGCGCGGACATCCCGTTTTCAAAAAAAATTCAGTCGATTTTCGCTTGATTATTTTCAGGGTCCGGCAGGGCCTTTGCGCCCTAATCGAAATCCTGGTGTGTTTCCACAATGCCCTCAGGATCTTGATGGATGATGACTTCGGCTTCCGGGAAGACACTCCGAATGAGTGCTTCCACTTCGTCAGCAATTTCGTGGGCCCGCTGCAGCGGCATTTGTGCATCGAGTTCCAGATGCATCTGAATAAACGTGTCGGTCCCCGATTTTCGCGTCCGAAGATCGTGCATATTTCGCACATCTGCATGAGACATCACGATGTCCTGAATCTGAGTACGAACTTCTTCAGGAAATTCGCGGTCCATCAACGCGTCAAAAGCGATCCGAAATATTTTCCAGGCGCTCGCCATGACAATGCCCGCAATAAGAATTGCGATTATTGGATCGGCAATTTGCCAACCGAGCCAGAACGAGAGCACCAACGCCAAGATGACACCGAGGTTCAGGAAAATATCGCTGCGGTAATGGAGCGAGTCAGCCGCAATCGCGACAGAGCCGGTCTGGCGCACCACATGGCGCTGAAAAACAACCAGGCCAAAGGTCAAGACAACCGAGAACACCAGCACCGCGACGCCGATCGGTCCATTTTCAATTTCCTGTGGCCGAACCACGCGTTGCAGCGATTCAAATACCAAAAAGACGCCAGAGCCACCGATGAACGCGGCTTGGGCAAGACCGGCCAGCGACTCCGCTTTGCCATGACCAAACCGGTGCTCCGCATCGGCCGGCTGCAATGCATGACGTACGGCAATCAAATTGACCGCAGAGGCAAGCACATCCAGAACTGAATCAATCAGCGCGCTTAGCATGGCGACTGAGTCGGTCAGCCAGAACGCAAACAACTTCGCAACGATCAGTGTGGCCGCAACCGACACCGAGGCGTATGTCGCCATACGCATAAGCTTCGCGTGGTTCGGATCGCGCCCACCCAAAGTACTATTCATCGTTGCCACCAAAACATTCCAGGGACGGCATGAGTATGGTTTTCATGGTCGTGACCAGCTTGTTCATGGTCAACATGTTAATGGCGAACGCGGTCATGGAAAAAGCCGCCGTGACTGCCAACCATCTCCATCGCGTGAATATTCAATACGCTCGTGAAGGCGAAAGGGCTTTTCCCGCCAGAACTCGATGAGACTTGGCCGCACCCGGTACCCGGACCAAAAATCCGGGCGTGGAATTTTCCTGAGTCCGAAGCGGGCGACAGATTTCGCGACCATTTTTTCGAGATCAAATCGAGTGGCCATTGGTGCCGACTGCTTTGATGCCCAGGCTCCGATCTGGCTGTCTCTCGCGCGCGAAGCAAAATACGCGTCGGCTTCTTCGCTGGAGACCGGTTCGACGTCGCCGTCGATTCGCACCTGCCGCAGCAAGCTTTTCCAGTAAAAGCAGAGCGAGGCCTTGGGATTTTCAGCGAGGTCCCTGCCCTTGCGGCTCTCGAGGTTCGAATAAAAAACAAATCCTCGATCATCCACCCCCTTGAGCAAGACCATGCGGGCGGAGGGTCGGCCCTGTTTGTCCGCCGTCGCAAGAGAACAAGCGGTGGGATTTACCGGCTCCGATTTTTCGGCCTCAGCCAACCAGGTCTGAAAATGTGCGATCGGGTCTGTTTGTTCGGCCATTAGATTCAGTCGTGTTCGCGCCGGATAGGACGGCAGGGTTCGATTTGATGAGCAAACGGCCCACTTCAGCTCACCTGAAGGCAATTCCTGGATTAAATCCCCCAAATTGCGCTGGATTTCGTTGCTCGCCTCCGGCTCCGTTTCTATATACTAGGCGTAGCGGACGGAGCCAATCAGAGTTCCGCGGCTAGACCGGGGACGCTCGTATCCATCCTGACGTGAGGATCGTCGCATGAACATCAGAATTTGGGCCGTTGCTGCCCTCGCATTTACCCTAACCGCATGTGAGGGCATGTCGGAGCGGGAGTTTTTTGGAACCATCCTGGGCGGCGCTGCAGGCGCGGCCGTTGGAGCCCAGGTCGGTGACGGCCAAGGCCAACTAGCCGCAGTTGCTGCCGGCGCTGTGATCGGCGCCTTGATCGGCGGCGATATTGGCCGCCAACTTGATCGGGCGGACAGGCAATATATGGAAAATACCGCCCAGACTTCGCTTGAGTCTGATCCCGCCGGAACGTCGCGGGAGTGGAGCAATCCAGACAGCGGAAATGCCGGGACCATCACCCCGTCTCGCGCCTACAAAAAAGACAGCGGCCAATATTGCCGTGAGTATCAGCAAACTGTGACCGTTGGCGGAGAAGAACAGCAAGCCTACGGGACGGCCTGCCGACAGGACGACGGGACCTGGCAGATCGTGAGTAACTAAATTGACGGCATCCCGGGACAGCGAGCTTGGGGAAATCGTGTGCGAATGAAGTTAGTGGCAAATAAATTTCGTTGGTGCAGTGTCCCCTCGCTTGCGCTTGCAGCGGTTCTCTTTTTCGCCGCTGCCCCCGCGTATGCCGATTTTGAAAACGGCATCACCGCCTACGATTCAGGCGATTACGTGACGGCCTACAATGCGTGGTTACCGCTTGCCCGTCGCGGGGATCCGGCAGCGCAACGAAACATTGGCCATCTTTACCGTATGGGTCTTGGTGTACCTCAGGATTTTGTCGTCGCGTTGAATTGGTATCGTCAGGCCGCTGAAATGGGATTGGCGCGGGCGCAGGCGAACCTCGCCAACATGTACTTGCGGGGTCAGGGAACCGATACCAGCATGAAGAAGGCCATTCAGTGGTTTCATCGTGCGGCCGTTCGCGGACACGTCATTTCGCAATTTAATCTCGGCCTGATGTACGAAAAGGGCCTTGGTGTCGAGCGCGATATGTCGATGGCGATGGGTTGGTTCCATCTTGCGGCCAAGGCCAATCACCCAAGAGCAAACGAGTTTCTCGCCCCGATCACGGCGAGGGGTGAAATTCCGGCCGATGTCGATTCGCTGCGGCTCGATCCCTTTGGCGAGGAAAAACCGAAACCGGTCGGAGAAACCAAACCGATCCCGGTTGAACCGGCACGTGCGGAAACAGCAGCCGCACCTGTGGCCGCAGAGCCTGAGGAAGAGGAAGAACAAACCCCAGTTTCCACCGCGTCGAGGCCGGCGCCGCAACCGGCACCTGTAGAACCCGCTAAAGAAACCGAGGTCGCGGCGCTTCCACAAGCAGAAGACGAGGAAACCCCTGAATCGACAGTCCTGTTGGGCGCTGAAGCCGTCGAATCGGGACTGGTCGCCTACCGGGAAAAAAATTACGCCGCCGCCCTGCGAATTTGGTTTCCGGCCGCACGCGCCGGTGATGCGGAGGCGCAATTCTTTGTCGGCGGCCTCTATATGGATGGATCGGGTGTCGACGAGGATGTCGTCAAAGCGCACGCCTGGTGGCGGGTCGCGGCCGAGCAGAACCACACAAAAGCCAAGGAATTTCTTGAGGTGCTCAGGTCGATCATGACCGAAGACCAACGCAATAAAGCCGCCGAGCTTAGTCCGACATTGGTTGCCGACCGATAATCCGATCCATGGCGGTTACATATTTTTTACTCGCGCGTAATCGTTCCCGCTTACCAGTCAGATCATTGATCGATGGACCCGTATAAAGCGCTCGGCGTCAGTCGCGATGCGAGCGACAGCGCCATCAAACAGGCCTACCGCAAACTTGCTAAAGAGGCGCACCCGGACGTGAACCCGGGCGATGCGAGCGTCGCCGAAAAGTTCAAGAGCGTCACGGCCGCCTACGACCTTCTCGGCGACAAGAAAAAACGACAGCGCTTTGACAATGGCGAGATCGATTCGGATGGCCGAGACCGTGCGCCGCAATTCCGCCATCAACGCGCCGGTGCAGGGGCCGGACAACCGTTCGAATTTGGTGGCTTCGGCGGCTTTGGCGGATTTGGTGATACCGAAGGATTGTTCGCGCGGTTCTTCACGGACCGCCAGGCGGCGCCGCAAAAGAAGACCGGCACGAACCGGACCTACCCGGTGAACATTTCCTTCCTCGACGCCGCGCGAGGCACGAAGCCAGAGATAACCCTGGCGGCGGGGAAAAAGCTGAAAATAAACATCCCGGCGGGAATTGACGAAGGCCAGTCGATTCGCCTCAAAAATCAGGGCGAACCCGGCATTCAGGGCGGGCCTAACGGGGACGTGATTCTAAAAGTTCATATCGTGCCGCATCCCTATTTCACGCGAAACGGCGACAACATATATGTCGACGTGCCGGTCACACTTGCCGAGGCGGTGGGCGGCGCGAAAATCGAAGTTCCGACCATCGACGGCGCAGTCACGGTTTCGATTCCAAAAAAGTCCAATAGCGGCAACGTCCTTCGCCTGAAAGGGCGCGGCATCAAATTGGCGAAGTCGAAGCAGCGCGGCGATCAGTTCATTAAACTGGTCGTCACCCTGTCAGGCCAAACCGATGCCGAGTTCGAGCGCTTTGCAAGTGAATGGGAAGGGGACCATCCTTATGACGTGCGCAGCTCATTCTCTGAATCGTAACGCCCAATTGAGTGGCGGCGTTGACTCCCGGGCCACGCAATTTGGCGGGTTTCGTTCTTTCGTGTACGGTGTGCGTTGCCCGGTTTCCGGGCATTTTCAATTGAAAAACCCGATGCGGAGCGACCGATGACCGAAGCGGCCCCTTTGATGGCAGGAAAAAAGGGACTCGTGATGGGTGTCGCCAACGAGCGATCGTTGGCTTGGGGAGTGGCCCGCACGCTTGTCGAACACGGTGCCGAAGTCGGCTTCACCTACCAGGGCGAGGCGCTGGGTCGGCGTGTCACGCCATTGGCCGAATCGGTTGGATCCGATTTTGTTGTTGAATGCGACGTCTCCAGCGAATCGAGCCTCGCCGCTACTTTTGAGGCCGTCCGCGATAAATGGCAGGAACTGGATTTCGTGGTTCACGCCATCGCGTTTTCCGACAAGGATGAGCTCAAGGGTCGATACATCGACACGACGGCGGGCAACTTTGCCCGGACCATGGACATCTCGTGTTACTCCTTCACCGCGGTATGCCGGCATGCCGAACCGTTGATGACAGAGGGCGGAAGCTTCTTGACGCTAACTTATTACGGCGCCGAAAAGGTCGTACCCCATTACAACGTGATGGGCGTCGCCAAAGCCGCGCTTGAGGCCAGCGTTCGGTACCTTTCGGTCGATCTCGGTAAAAATGGACTTCGCGTGAACGCAATTTCGGCTGGGCCGATCAAGACGTTGGCCGCGTCCGGCATCGGCGACTTTCGCTATATCCTGAAATGGAATGAGTATAATTCGCCAATGCGCCGCAATACGACCATTGATGAAGTTGGCGGCGCCGGCTTGTACCTTCTCAGTAGTCTCGCCCAGGGCGTGACCGGCGAAGTGCATCATGTCGATTCGGGCTATCATGTTATCGGCATGAAAATTCCGGACGCGCCGGATATTTCAACCGTTTAGAATTACCAACTGGCGCGAAGGCGTCGTCGAACTAAACGGCGCAAAGGCGCCAAAAATAATGTCGCACAATACATTTGGACACCTGTTTCGGGTCACAACCTGGGGCGAAAGTCACGGTCCAGCAATTGGCTGCGTCGTCGATGGGACGCCGCCAGGCATTCCGCTGTCAGAAGCCGACATTCAACCCTGGCTCGATCTGCGGCGACCGGGTCAATCACGCTTCACGACCCAGCGCAAAGAATCGGACACCGTCAAGATTCTATCGGGCGTGTTTGAAGGGAAGACCACCGGCACACCGATCCAGCTTCAGATCGAAAATACCGATCAGCGCGGGCGGGATTATGACGACATCAAAGACAAGTACCGCCCCGGTCACGCCGACTATACCTACGACGTCAAATACGGCTTTCGCGATTACCGCGGCGGTGGCCGCCAGTCTGCGCGGGAGACGGCGACACGCGTCGCCGCCGGCGCAATCGCCCGCAAGATATTAGGCGACGACGTGGTTATTCGCGGCGCCCTGATTCAGGTCGGGCCTCACGAGGTTGATCGCAACAATTGGGATTGGGACGAGGTTTCCAATAATCCGCTTTGGTGCCCCGATGCGCACGCCGCCAAACAATGGGAAGAATTTCTCGACCAGGTTCGCAAGGACGGATCGTCAACCGGCGCGATTATCGAAATTGTTGCGTCCGGTGTAACCGCCGGGCTTGGTGCGCCGATTTACGGGAAACTCGACGGCGATCTCGCGGCCGCAATGATGAGCATCAATGCCGTCAAAGGCGTTGAAATTGGCGCGGGCTTTCAGGCGGCCACCCTTTCTGGCGAGGAAAATTCCGATGAAATGCGCATGGAAAACGGTAACGTCACGTTTATTTCCAACAATGCTGGCGGCATTTTGGGTGGCATTTCGACCGGCCAAGATGTGATCGTTCGCTTCGCCGTCAAACCGACGTCTTCGATTTTGACGCCGCGCAAGACTGTGACCAAGGCCGGTGAGAACGACGAAATTGTCACCAAGGGACGCCACGACCCGTGTGTCGGCATTCGCGCCGTGCCCATCGGCGAAGCAATGATGGCTTGCGTGTTGGCAGACCACGTGATGCGCCACCGCGGCCAAATGGGTTAAGCGCAACCATATTTTTGAGAGGGCTACCATGTCGCAGCCAAAACATCTCACGGCGCTTGGGTTACATGAGCCCGAAACACTCGACGACGATCTCAAGACCTATTACCAAAAGTGTGAAGACAAGCTCGGCATGGTCCCGAACGTGATTCGCGCCTACTCGTGGAATCAAAAAAAATTGCGGGCATTCATCGCCTTTTACAACGAGATCATGCTCGGCGATTCAGGCCTCAGCAAACTGGAACGGGAGATGATTGCCGTCGTCGTCTCTTCGACAAATCACTGTTTCTATTGTTTGGTCGCCCACGGCGCCGCCGTCCGCAACATGTCCAAAGACCCCATTCTCGGTGAATTGCTGGTGATGAACTACCGCAACGCCGAACTCAACCCCCGCCATCGCGCGATGCTGGATTTCGTCGCAAAACTTTCCGAGACGCCGAACAAAGTCGGTGAACCGGATCGGGACGTGCTGCGCAAACAGAAATTTTCGGAAGCCGACATTTGGGATATTTGTGAGGTCGCCGGGTTATTCGCCATGTCCAACCGGCTCTCGTCCGGCGTCGACATGATGCCAAACCCCGAATACCACGCGGCCGCGCGGTAAGTCTCAGTCGCGCCGTAACACTTAGTCGCGAAGGGCGGCGATCAGGAATTCCTTGTTTCCTTTGGCGCCAGTGATCGGACTTGTCGCGATCCCGAGCACCCGCCAGCAACCATTATTTTCGAGCCAGGCTTTGATGCGGTCGCAGACTTCCTTGTGCAGCTCCGGATCTCGAACGATACCGCCCTTCCCCACGCGCGCCGGTCCAACTTCAAATTGAGGTTTGATCAGCGCAATAAGGTGCGCACCGGGTGCCGCCAGCGAAAGGGCCGCTGGCAGGACGGTCTCAAGTCCGATGAAACTGGCGTCGCAAGTTATGACGTCGAGGGGCTCCGGTATTTCCGCGGACGTCAGGTTTCGCGCGTTAAACTTTTCCCGAACGACGACGCGGTCGTCCTGGCGAAGGTTCCAGTCGAGCTGACCCGTCCCGACGTCGACGGCGTAGACTTTTGTTGCGCCTCTCGTGAGCAGGACATCGGTAAATCCGCCGGTCGATGAACCAACATCGAGGGCCACTCGATTGGTGACATCAATTTGAAATTCATCCAACGCGTGATCAAGTTTCACACCGCCGCGAGAGACCCACGGATGGTCGGAACCGCGAATTTCGATCGGCAAATCAGCCGCGACCGTGGAACCCGGTTTATCGAGACGGCGCTCCCCAGTGTAGACGCGCCCGGCCATGATGATCGCCTGGGCGCGCGTTCTCGATTCCGCCAGGCCCCGATCAACCAGCACCGAATCCAGTCGGACTTTTCCAGATTTGGACGGTTCTTGGCTTTGGCGCTGGTCCTGATCGCCCGGCATGGGACGGATCGATTTCTATGCGCGGGCAGGAAGTTCAGTCACGTTGCTGTCCAGCAGGGCCAACGCAACTTCAGCAATTTGTGGCGCATTCAATCCCGCGGCAGCATACATCGCGAACGGCGCATCATGATCGATAAACCGGTCCGGCAACGTGAGCGTCCGAATCTTGAGGCCGGCGTCGAGGGCGCCGGTCCGCGAAAGCAATCCAAGGACATGACTGCCGAAACCACCTTCTGCGCCCTCCTCAACGGTAATCAGCGCGTCGTGCTCGGCGGCCAATTTCTGCACTAGGTCTTCATCGATTGGTTTTGCAAACCGCGCGTCAGCGACCGTTACCGAGTACCCTTTTGCCGCTAATTGTTCAGCGGCAAGAAGACATTCAGAGAGGCGCGTCCCCAGTGACA
This sequence comes from Alphaproteobacteria bacterium, assembly GCA_029936875.1. Taxonomy (GTDB): domain Bacteria; phylum Pseudomonadota; class Alphaproteobacteria; order SHVP01; family SHVP01; genus JAPYRS01. The sequence continues at coordinate 18,763 of JAPYRS010000015.1, forward strand.
GGAGCGCAATGTTTGTCCCTTCCTGAACGATCCGCCCCTTACCAATTTCCAGCGCTTCGCCTTTGTCTGGCATGGCGACGCCGACACCCTCACCGCGGGAGTAGCGAATGGCGCTGGGGCGGTCGTCAATCGCCACCGCCGTTGCCACCATGTGCCGCAACTCGGCTTCGTCGGACGGTGCCATCACCACAAATCCGGGAAGACATGTCAGATAATTAAGATCGAACGAACCCGCGTGGGTCGGACCATCGGCGCCGACGAGCCCGGCCCTGTCAATCGCAAACCGAACCGGAAGGCCCTGAATGGCAATGTCATGCACGACCTGATCATAAGCGCGCTGAAGGAAGGTTGAATAAATTGCAACAAACGGCTTGTACCCCTCGGTCGCGAGCCCGCCTGCAAATGTGACCGCGTGTTGTTCCGCGATACCGACATCGAAACAGCGATTGGGAAACCTGTCGGCAAAAAGATCGAGCCCGGTACCGGAGGGCATCGCCGCTGTTACGGCGACAATTGACGAATCCTGTTCCGCTTCCGCAATCAGACTGTCGGCAAAAACGCGGGTGTAACTCGGCGCCTTCGCTTTGCCCTTATTTTGCGCGCCGGTGATAATATCGAAACGGCCAACGCCGTGATATTTGTCTTCCGACTGCTCAGCCGGATGATAGCCGCGGCCTTTTTCCGTCACGACATGAATTAGAACCGGCCCGGGCGTTTTGGCGTCGCGGACATTGCGCAATACCGGCAACAAATGATCGAGGCGATGCCCATCGATCGGGCCGATGTAATAAAATCCGAGTTCCTCGAACAATGTTCCGCCGGTCGCCATGCCGCGCGCATATTCTTCCATGCGTTTTGCCGTCCGCTCAAAACTTGCAGGCAAACGATGGGCGATCTTTTTCGCGGTCTGGCGGAAATTGCGGTAGCTCGGCGATGAGATAAGGCGCGAGAGGTACGCGCTCATGGCACCGACCGGCTTGGCGATCGACATATCGTTGTCGTTTAGAATGACAATGAGGCGGCTGTCCATCGAACCGGCGTTGTTCATCGCCTCGTAAACCATGCCCGCGGTCATCGCGCCGTCGCCGATCACGCAAATTACATTGTTTGTTTTTTTGGAAAGGTCACGCGCGACGGCCATGCCAAGCCCCGCCGAGACGCTGGTCGACGCGTGGGCCGCACCAAAGGGATCAAATTCGCTTTCGCTCCGTTTCGTAAAGCCGGAAAGGCCACCGGGCTGTCGCAAGGTCCGAATGCGGTCACGGCGTCCGGTAAGAATTTTGTGCGGGTAACTTTGATGGCCGACGTCCCAGATCAGCCGATCCGAAGGCGTATCAAAGATGTAATGAAGGGCAACCGTTAGTTCGACAACACCGAGGCCCGCGCCGAGATGTCCGCCGGTGATCGACACCGCGGAAATAGTTTCCTGACGAAGATCATCAGCCAGATCCTGGAGATCGGATTCAGGCAATTGCCGGAGATCCGAAGGGACGCGCACACGATCGAGAAGTGGCGTTTCGCTTTGGTTTTCCACAGAAAAAATTACTTCAGTTGGCGGTCAGGAGACCCGGTTAATAGCAAAATTTGCGGTCGCGCGCAAAACATCACCCTTTTCGGCGAAGGACTTAAGATGGCCAACGGCTTGATCTGCAAGCAATTCCGCCTGCCGCCGCGCGCCATCAATTCCCATCAAAGATACGTAGGTGGCTTTTCCGGCCACGCCATCCTTGCGCAGCCGTTTGCCGGCGACCGATTCCTTGCCTTCCGCATCGAGCAAATCATCCGCAATCTGAAAAGCGAGGCCGAGATCATGGGCATAGGAGAGAAGATATTGGCGCTGACGATCCGGGGCGCGGCCGAGAACCGCACCGGCCTCACAGGCAAAGGCGATTAGGGCGCCGGTTTTCAATTGCTGGAGACGGGTGACCTCGGGGATCGCCAGTGTTTCATTCTCGGCGGCAAGATCAATCATCTGCCCGCCCGCCATGCCGCGACTGCCGGCCGCATAGGCAAGCGCGCCAACAAGGGCCAGACGAACTTCCGGATTTGAATGGGTTTCTTCATCCGACAGAACTTCAAACCCCAGCGCCTGTAACGCGTCGCCAGCAAGGATCGCAGTGGCTTCATCAAACTGAATATGAACTGCGGGGCGACCGCGGCGGAGATCGTCATCATCCATGCACGGAAGATCGTCGTGGATCAACGAATAGGTATGAATGAGTTCCAGTGCCGCTGCGGCCCGCAAAGATGATCGCCGCGACACACCAAACATGTCCGCGCTGGCCACGAGCAGGAATGGCCGAATTCGTTTGCCGCCGGGAAGGGTCGCGTAACGCATCGCCTCTGCCAATTGCGCTTCCGGCCCACCTGGCGTCGGCAAAACAGAACCGAGAACTTCGCCAACGGCCGCGCCGATTTCCTCAAGCGCCTGCTCGAAGGTCTCCGTATCGATCAATCGAGATCGGCGGGCTCAGTCGACACCTCGCCGCCGCCGTCGGTCACGATCCGGTCGACCTTTTCGCGCGCCGCATGAAGTTTTTGCTCACAATGCGCCTTGAGATGTGTGCCGCGCGAATAGATATCAATTGATTCCTCGAGCGAGACGTCACCGCCTTCGAGTTGTTCGACGATTTCTTCCAGCGACTCGAGTGCTGCCTCGAAGCTGAGCTTCTTGATGTCAGCCGGAATTTGCGTGCTTTTTGCGGTTGCGGGCTTGGCCATTGGGCGTCTCCTTAGCGGCGGCAATCATAAATCCGCACCCCGGTCTCGGCAATAGGTGACAACACGCCTTTGTTTAGGCTTCCGTCACGGCGCCGACATCAAGGCGCCGACATCAAGGCGCCGACATGAGCGCCAACGCTATTGCCGAGCGCATCAAAGTTGTAGCCACCCTCCAGCACCGACACGACCCGACCGTCACAGCAGTCAGTGGCGAGCGCGAGCAGCACCGATGTCGCCCAAACATAATCCGCCTCGGTTAGGTTGAGATCACCCAAGGGATCATCAAGGTGAGCATCGAAACCAGCCGAGATGAATAGAAAGTCTGGATCAAATGATTTTAGGCGGGGCAAAACGATTTTTTCCATGCCCTGCCTAAATTCGGCCGAACCGGACCCGGCCAACAGCGGCACGTTGACGATGTTGCCGACGCCGACTTCATCTGCCGCGCCAGTGCCGGGGTAATGCGGAAACTGATGGGTTGAGGCAAAAAAGTAATCTTCATCGGCAGCAAAGAAACTTTGTGTTCCGTTGCCGTGGTGAACATCGAAATCGATCACCGCGACCCGGCCAAGCCCGAGCGCGTGGCGCGCATGGGCGGCACCGATTGCCACATTATTGAAGACGCAGAAACCCATCGCCTTGTCACGCTCAGCATGATGTCCGGGCGGTCGAATAGCGCAAAAAGCATTTTGAACATCGCCCGAATGAACGGCATCCACTGCCGCTGTAACCGCCCCGGCGGCACGCAATACGGCTTCCTGCGACCCATTTGAGACCACCGTATCGGGATCAAGATGGGCGCGGCCTTCCTGCGGAATCCTGTCGAATACAGAGTCGATATAATCCACCGAATGGACGCGGGCGATAGCGGCGCGGTCCACTTCCGGCGGTGTGCGCCGGTCCAGCGCGCCAAATTTCTCATCCGACAACGATTTATTCACGGCCCGGAGACGATCAGGACATTCCGGATGGTTGGATCCGGTATCGTGTTCGAGAAAACACGCGTGGGTGAAATAAGCGGTGGTCATTGATTCACATGGACACACCCCGGCAAGGCCGGGCAATTACAAGGTTCCAGAAAACTATTGCGCGGCTGCGCCTTTGGCCGGATGCGCCGCCTCATATATCGCCGTTTCTTCGGCGACCAATTCCTTCTTCGACAGTTTGCCTATCATGGTCTTGGGAAGTTCCGACCGGAATTCGACTGATTTCGGAATTTCGTGTTTGCCGATGACATCGCGCAGAAATGCGATCAACCCATCCGAATCGAGCGACTGACCCTCGCGTAATTTCACGAAAGCCTTGACCGACTGACCCGAATATTCATCCGGAATGCCAATCACGGTCACCTCTTCGACAGCCGGATGCTGGTAGATGCCTTCTTCGACATTGCGCGGATAGACGTTGAACCCCGAGACCAGAACCAGGTCTTTTATGCGATCAATGATGAAGGTGTAACCGTCTTCATCCATGTATCCGACATCGCCTGAGTGAAAGCGGCCACCAACCATTGCCGATGCGGTCGCTTCCTCCCGGCCCCAATAGCCCTTCATGACCTGTGGCCCGGTGATGCAGATTTCGCCGATCTCGCCCTGCGCCAGCACCTTATGCGGGTCATCACGGTCGGTTATTTCAATGATTGTCCCCGGCAACGGAATGCCGACTGAATTTTCTTTGTTGGCGCCTTCCATCGGATTAGCGGTCGCGACCGGCGCCGTTTCCGTCAAGCCATAACCTTCAACCACAGTACAACCCGTTAGCTCTTCAAAGCGCTGCCGCACATCAAGCGGCAACGGCGCACCACCCGACAGACAGGCTTTGATGGAGGTCAGGTCATAATTGGCGAGATCCGGATAATTGTTGATCGCCGAATACATTGTCGGTACGCCCGGAAAGATGGTTGGCTTTTTGGCGACGATATCTTTCAGCACCGGCACCAGTTCAAAGCGCGGATGCATGATAATTTCCGCGCCGACGTAAAGGCTCTGGTTCATCACGACAGTCATCGCGAAAACATGGAAGAAGGGGAGCACGCCCATCATGCGTTCCTTGCCCGGTTCCAGCGACGTGAACCAGCACACACTTTGCTGGACGTTGTAGTAAAGGTTTGCGTGCGTCAGCATCGCGCCTTTGGAAACGCCCGTCGTGCCGCCGGTATATTGAAGCACGGCGACATCATTCTCGGGATCAATTTCAACCGGCGCATAGGCACCGTCATTATTTATCAATTCGCGAAATGAGACGTGCCGTGAATCGTTTGGCACTTTCGCCACGTCCTTTGATTTGGCGATCGGATAGAGAAGATTCTTCGGAAACGGCAACACTTCCGGCAACGTGCCAACGACCAGCGTCGTCACACGGCTTTTTTCCAGCATCGCCCGCATCTTCGGGTAAAGGACATTGAGGTTGAGTGTGACCATGATGTCGGTATGCGAGTCTTCGATCTGGTGGAGAAGTTCCGGTTCCGCATAAAGCGGGCTGAAATTCACCACCGTCCCGCCGGCTTTCAGAATTCCGAAATAGGAGACGATGAACTGCGGGCAATTGGGTAGGAAGATTCCAACTTTGGTCCCTTTTCCAACACCAAGTTTTTGAAATCCAGCGGCGGCGCGGTTCACCATGTCGGCGATCTGGGAGTAGGTAAATTTGCGGCCCAGAAAATCGATGCACGGCCTATTGCCAAATTTATGGGCCGAATCATCGATTAGCGCGAATAAGGGTTTCAGCGCTAACGGTTCGTTCCAGTCGATGCCTTCGGGGTAAACTTTGTCCCAGAGTTGTTCGCTCATGCTTATCCTCCCGCGACCTTGGAGCGGCCGCTTTATCCGGGAATGCTATCGCGAATTGGGCGTTCCTGCCAGCCAATCCGGGGCCCGGACAAGGCCGCCCCGCTTGCTGTAAATTGAGTCTTCCCGCCAGAATTGCTGCTTCCGCCTTCCCGCTCCTGACCCCACCGATCACGCTTTCACAATGACCCTGCTCGCATTGGTCCTGATATTGGCCGCGGCCCTCATGCACGCGACCTGGAATTCACTGATCAAACTCAGTGGAGACGGGCTGGTCACGACCGCCCTGATGATGGGAATTGGCGGGCTGATCGGCATTCCGGTCGCGTTTTTTGTGCCCTTCCCGAACCTTGAAGTCTGGCTGGTTCTCGGCGTCTCCGGGTTAGTGCACGTCGGCTATATCTTCTTTTTGTTGCGCGCCTACAGCCACGGTGACCTGAGTAAAGTTTATCCGATTGCCCGAGGCACGGCGCCCCTCCTATTGGCACTGGTCGCCTGGATCGCCATTGGCGAGGGGCTTTCCAACACCGGCATTGTCGCCATCGTCCTGATTTCAGGCGGCATTATCAGCCTCTCGTACTCAAATGGACGGGCAAGCCACGCTGAGAGGAAAGCCGTCCTCTATGCGTTCGCAACGTCGATGTTTATTGCGTCCTATACATTTATTGATGGATTTGGTGCGCGTCTTGCCGAGAGCCCGCACAGCTTCGTCGTCTGGTTGTTCATCACCCAAGGTATCGTATTTGTCGGGGCCGCACTTCTTTTTCGTCGCGGCGCGTTTCTCAGCCTCGCAAAACAGGAAAGATTTCGCGGCGCGGCAGGCGGCGTACTCAGCCTCGCCGCTTACTGGATCGTCGTTTGGGCGTTGGCCGCAGGCGCAATGGCACCGGTTGCGGCGCTACGCGAAACAAGCGTCGTTTTCGCCGCCATTATTGGCGCGATTTTTCTCAAAGAATCCTTTGGCATTTGGCGGATTGTTGCCGCCGCCACCGTCGCCGCCGGGGTCTTGCTATCACAGGTGTGACCTAGCGTCCATTGACCTATCTACCCGTGAGCTAACGCCCCTTGAATTCTGGCGCGCGTTTTTCCAAAAATGCCGTGACGCCCTCGACAAAATCATCACTCGCGGCAGCGGCGGCAAAATGTTCGACCTCTTCCTCCAATTGATCAGCGATATTGGAATGAAGCGAACGATTGAGCAGCGCTTTGGTGCGGCCAATCGCACCGGTCGCACTATTGGCGAGACGGGTTGCCAATTTATTGACGGCATCGTCGAGTTCCGCCACCGGCACAACGCGATTGATAATGCCAAGTTCGAGCGCCGTTTGTGCATCAAACCTGTCATTCAGGAAGGCAATCTCTTTTGCTTTTTTCAGCCCGACGATGCGCGGCAGAAAGAATGTCGAGGATCCATCCGGGCTGAGCCCGATCGCGCCGTAGGCCATGGTGAATTTGGAATCGTCAGCCGCAATCGTGATATCCGACATCAGCACGAAACTTAGGCCGATGCCTGCTGCCGCACCTTGAACGCGGGTGATAACCGGTTGCCGAAGCCGGGCAAAACCAAGCAGCGCGATGTGAACTCCCTGCAGAAACTCGCGGTAATAGCGGCGCCGCTCTTCCGCTTCCATCGTCACCAGTTCCTTGAACATGGTGATGTCGCCGCCGGCGCAGAAATGATCGCCGGTGCCGCGCAACACCACGCAGCGAATGCTTTCATCGACTTCGATTTTTCCGACGATCTCGTTCAGCGTGTTGCGAAAATCTTCGTTGACCGCGTTCAAAACTTCCGGGCGGTTCAGCGTGATGGTGGCAATCGCCCCCTCCACATCAAATAGAATTGGATCACTCATGGGCTGTTCCTCCGAAAGAATTGATTGTTAGGTTGGTAAACGTCGCGGGCAATATCACGCGTCGAGCATTTCGTCGGTAACAGCATAGAGTGACTGGGCACCGCGCGTGACCGGACCCAACAATGCGGCGGCCTGCGGCAGCACCTGTTCGGCATAAAACCGGGCAGTGGCAATCTTGCCTTTATAGAAGTCGGATTCGTTGCTGCCTGCGTCCAACTGTTTCTTTGCGGCGATGGCTGAACGTGCCAGCACGCCGCCGCCCGCCACCGTGCCAAATAATTTGAGGAACGCCGTCGCCCCGGCCGCCGCGTCATCGGGATCGCTGCCAAGCGCAGAGCGGAGCCAATCGGCGGCACTCGACAGGGCCGCCTCGCCGCCTGCCAATTGCTGACGAATGACTTCGAGGTCGGCATCACCTGTGGCCGCCAATGCGCCGTCGAGGTCACGAAGGTCTGAAACATAATCGTCAAAGGCCACGCCGCCGTTGAGCAATAATTTTCGCGCGACCAGATCGAGCGCCTGAATGCCGTTGGTGCCTTCGTAAATCGGCGCAATGCGGGCATCGCGGTAATACTGGGCAGCGCCCGCCTCTTCAACAAAACCCATGCCACCCAGCACCTGCACACCGAGGGACGCGACTTCGACGCCGGTATCGGTGCACCAGGCCTTGATGATCGGCGTCAATAAATCGACGACGCCCTGGTTCTGCGCGCGGACGGCTTCGTCGGCATGGTGTCGAGACTTGTCGAACGCTGTACCAACAGAAAGTGCCAACCCACGCATGGCCTCGACCTGAGATTTCATCAGCAACAACATGCGGCGAACATCGGGGTGCTGGGTGATCGCTGCGCTCTCGCCCTTTGGCGTGTCCGAACGGCGACCCTGACGGCGATCTTTTGCAAACGCCAACGCATGGCGGTAGGCGCGATCCGCAATCGCTAAACCCTGAATGCCGACCATGATCCGGGCAAGGTTCATCATCGTGAACATGCAGCGCATGCCGTTGTTTTCACCGCCGATCATGTATGCGACAGCGCCGTCTTTTTCCCCGAACGCCATCACTGCCGTCGGGCTCGCATGAATGCCGAGTTTTTCTTCGAGCGAAATTGCATAGGCATCGTTGTGGGCACCGAGCGAGCCATCGTCCTGCACGAGAAACTTGGGCACGACGAAAAGGGAAATGCCTTTGGTGCCGGGCGGGCTGCCGGGTGTCCGCGCGAGAACCATATGAATAATGTTGTCGGTCAGATCGTGGTCGCCGTAGGAAATAAAAATCTTCGTGCCCTTGAGGAGGTAGCTTCCGTCTCCTTGCAGCGAAGCGCTTGCCCGAAGCGCACCGACATCGGAGCCAGCCTGCGGTTCGGTCAGGTTCATTGTGCCTGCCCATTCGCCGGAAACGAGCTTGGGCAAATAGCGCGTCTTCATATCGTCGTCGCCGTGTGCAATCAGTGCTTCGACCGCGCTCATCGTGAGGACCGGACCCAAACTGAAAGCCGTGCTCGCCGACGTCATCATTTCCATGACCGCCAGGTACATGGTGAACGGAAGACCCTGCCCGCCCGCTGATTCCGGGAACATGAGCGCGCCCCAACCGCCATCGACGAAGGCCTTGTAGGCATCAATAAATCCATCGGGCGTAATCACATCGCCGTCGACCAGTTTTGAACCTTCACGGTCCGCCGACTGATTGAGCGGGCCAATAACGCCGACACAAAGTTTTGCAGCCTCTTCGAGCACAGCATCGACCAGATCCGGACTTGCGGCCTCAAAACCGTCGAGTGCCGCGACCGACAAAAAGTCGACCACTTCATTCAAATTGAAACGGAGATCACGAAGGGGCGCGGTATATTCTGACATTCAACTTCCGGGCATTATTTGAAATGGACCAGCCTCAGGCTTGACCACGCAGGTAAGCGACCCTTAAGTAGCGCCAACTTCGCAACCCTTCAAGCGACGCGATGCGGGTCGCACCTTTCTTTAAATGCGGCAAACACACCCAGCCGCTGGAACCCAAGGCAACAGGACGTTCAATGCCGGAATCAGGCGCGTTTCTTCAACCGTTAAGCCCGACACCGGAGAATATCGCGCGCGCCGCCGAGTTGCTGCAGGACGGCCAACTGGTCGGATTTCCAACAGAAACCGTCTATGGGCTCGGCGCCAATGCCACCGATGACCGGGCGGTGGCGAGAATATTCGAGGCCAAGGACCGGCCTCATTTTAATCCGCTGATCGTCCATGTGCCGGACATGGCGATGGCCCAAACCCTCGGTAGGTTTGATGGGCGCGCGAAAATACTGGTGGAAAAATTTTGGCCCGGCCCGCTGACGGTGGTGGTACCGCGCAGCGAGACCTGCCCGGCATCAAAACTGGTCAGCGCCGGAATCGATACGATTGCCCTTCGGATTCCGGCTGACGGTCTCGCCCAGAAAATATTGGCGGCGGCCGGCGTGCCCCTCGCAGCGCCGAGCGCCAATCGCTCCGGCAAGCTAAGTCCGACGCGGGCCGCACATGTTGCCAATGATCTCGGCACGCGCGTTTCGATGATTCTCGACGGCGGCGATTGTTCGTTTGGTATTGAATCGACCGTGGTTGGGTTGGCCGGAGAACGGGCGCAGCTGTTCCGGCCGGGCGCGGTTGAAGCCGCAGCAATCGAAGCAATCATCGGCCCCCTCGAGCAGCCCGGGAAAAGCGAGGGCGCGATGTCGTCACCGGGCATGCTCGAAAGCCATTATGCACCGGAGCGAAAATTGCGCATGAACGTTCATGACGCAGGTGACGGTGAAGTCTTGCTCGCGTTTGGACCAAATGCACCGGACGGCGCAATGCGGTCGCTCAATCTCAGTCCCACAGGTGATTTGGTGGAAGCCGCCGCCAATCTGTTTGCCATGCTGCATGAATTGGACAGCGGACCAGCCAAGGGCATCGCTGTGATGCCGATCCCGGAGGCCGGCCTTGGCATTGCGATCAACGACCGGCTGCGACGCGCCTCTGCCTGAAAAGGCATCTGCTTAGATCGCGCATCGCTTGCCGGAAGCCCTTTGATAACGGTACAAGCGTTTATGGCCGATCCCGAAACTAACGCCGCACCTGCGCCGTCTCAGGAGATCATCGACGAGCTAAAGTCGATCGTCGGAGACGGCGGCTGGATTGATGACGTCTCGATGATGGAGCCGTACCTCACCGAGCCGCGCGGACATTTTGTCGGCAAAACGCCCCTCATCCTGCGACCCGATAACGTCGAAAATCTGGCGGCGGCGGTAAAATACTGCTTTGAAACAGGCACCCTGATTGTGCCGCAGGGCGGCAACACTGGGCTATGCGGCGGCGCCATTCCGCATGACACGAGCAATGAAATCATCATTTCACTGTCGCGCCTGAACAGTGTCCGCAGCATCGACCCGGCCAATAATACCATCACCGTCGAAGCGGGTTGCATCCTTGCCGACATTCAGGCCGCAGCCGACGAAGAAGCGCGACTGTTCCCGCTCAGCCTTGCCGCAGAAGGAAGCTGTCAGATTGGCGGAAATCTTTCGACCAACGCGGGCGGCACCGGCGTGCTTCGTTACGGCAATGCGCGTGATCTGGTTCTGGGTCTCGAAGTTGTTCTTGGTGACGGCCGCATCTGGAACGGGCTTCGGGCGCTTCGGAAAGACAACACCGGGTATGACCTCAAGCAGATTTTCATCGGCGCCGAAGGAACGCTCGGCATCATCACCGCAGCCGTTCTGAAATTATTTCCTAAACCTGCCGAAATCAAAACGGCAATGGCCGCGGTGCCCAATATTGAAAACGCGGTGAAATTGCTTTCGCATTTTCAATCGGCAACGGCGGATCACCTCACTGCCTTTGAGTTAATGCGCTGCGACGCGCTCGACCTGGTCGAGGAATTTGTGCCCGGCATGGTGCGGCCGTTTAAGGAGCGTCACGAATGGATCATCCTGATTGATTTATCGGCGACGACAGCCGAGCAAGGCGAACCGATAACGGCGATGATGGAATCGACGCTTCACGGGGCGATGGAATCGGGCCTGATTGTTGACGCGGTTGTCGCGGCGAGCGGCGCGCAAGCGCAGGCGATGTGGGATATTCGGGAAAACATACCGGAGGCGGCAAGACTTGCGGCGAGCGGTATCCGCCACGATGTCAGCGTTCCAATTACCGCGCTCGATAAATTTATTGCAGAAGCGGAGGCGGTCGTGTTCGGGGCAATTCCAGGGACGCGCATTCTCGCCTTCGGGCATCTCGGTGACGGAAATATTCATTACAATCTCATTCGCCCCAAGAATATGGAAAGTAAAGAGTTCCTGGGCTTCACCGAACAGATCAATGCGGCAATCCATGAGCTGGTGGATCGGCTCGGCGGCAGCATCAGCGCCGAACACGGCCTCGGTCAGCTCAAACGGGAGGAGGTGCGGCGCTTCAAGAGCGACGTCGAAATGGAAATGATGGAAACGTTGAAGGCGGCGTTTGATCCGAAAGGGATTCTCAATCCCGGCAAGGTGCTGTAGCCGAACCTGATTTAGGCCAACGCCTCTTCAAGATTCATCTGATCAAAGCCGAGTGCCTCGGCCACCGCCGGATGCACGACTTTTCCCGCGTGAACATTGAGCCCGTTAGCGAGATGCGGGTCGTCCTGAAGCGCGCCGCGATACCCCTTGTCGGCAAGATCCAAAATAAACGGCAATGTTGAATTGTTAAGCGCGTAAGTCGATGTGCGGGCCATCGCACCCGGCATGTTGGTCACGCAATAATGGACGACACCGTCAATAATATAAGTCGGATCGGCGTGCGTGGTCGGCCGGCTGGTTTCAAAACATCCACCCTGATCAATCGAGACGTCAACCAGAACGGCGCCGCGCTTCATTCTGCCAACCATTTCAGCCGTAACCAGTTTCGGCGCCTCCGCGCCGGCAACCAGGACTGCGCCAACGACGAGGTCGGCACCGAGGACATATTCTTCCACCGAATCGATGGTCGCAAAAATCGTGTTGAGGGTCGGACCAAATTGCAGATCAAGGTCGTAGAGTTTTCGCGGTGAGTTATCGAGCACCGTAACGGACGCCTCCAAGCCCATTGCCATTCTGGCCGCATTGGTGCCGACCACGCCGCCGCCAAGAACCGTGACTTTCGCGGCAGGCACACCCGGCACGCCGCCGAGCAGTTGTCCGCGCCCGCCCTGCTCAATCTCCAGACAATGCGCGCCCACCTGAATGGCCATGCGTCCGGCAACAATGCTCATCGGCAGAAGGAGCGGCAAGCCGCCGTTATTATCGGTGACGGTCTCGTAGGCGATTGCGGTGCAGCCTGATTCCATCAGGCCCCGCGTCTGGTCAGGGTCGGGCGCCAAATGAAGATAGGTGAACAGGAGCTGCCCTTTTCGCAGCATCGATATCTCATGCGGCTGCGGCTCTTTCACTTTGACAATAAGTTCGGCTTCTTCAAAAACCGATTCTGCGGTCTCAGCGATGGTTGCCCCGGCGGAAGTGTAGTCATCGTCTTCCAGGCCGATTGCGTGTGCCGCCCCGGATTCAACAATAACCTGGTTGCCGTGATGCACGGCTTCGCGCACACCGGACGGCGTCATGCCGACCCGGTATTCGTGGGTCTTGGTTTCCTTGGGAACGCCGATTCGCATCAGAGCAGCCTCTTCCTAATCGACTTGATTCAAAACCTTACTCAAGGTCCCGAAAATCTGGTCGATCTGATCTTTGCTGATGATCAGTGGAGGCGAGAGCGCAACCGTGTCGGCAGTCGTCCGGACCAGCAGACCAGCATCGAAGCAGGCCTCGAATACATCTTTGGCCCTGGCACCAGGTTTGCCGTCGCGCGTCTGAAGTTCAATGCCGGCAACCAAACCGATGTTCCTAATATCGATAACGTTCGGCGTGCCTTTCAAGGCGTGAACCGAATCTTCCCAGTAGCCAGCAAGCCCGTCGGCACGCTCGAACAATCCTTCGTCCCGGTAAACATCGAGTGTCGCCAACGCCGCCGCGCAGGCGAGCGGGTGACCGGAATAGGTGTAGCCATGAAATAATTCGATTGCGCTGTCAGGCGAATTTTCCATAAAGGCGTCGTAAATGTGTTTTCGCGTAAACACCGCGCTCATCGGCACGGTGCCATTGGTAAGGCCCTTGGCGACGGTCATCATGTCGGGAAGAACGTTAAACTTTTCGGCGGCAAAGCTGGCACCCAGCCGACCGAACCCGGTGATGACTTCGTCGAATATCAACAGGATGCCGTGGCGGTCACATATTTCACGGAGACGCTCAAGATATCCTTTTGGCGGCACCAGAACGCCAGTCGATCCGGCAACCGGCTCAACAATTACGGCAGCAATCGTCGACGCATCGTGCAAGGCCACCACCCTTTCGAGGTCATCGGCGAGATGTGCGCCCCATTCGGGCTGGCCTTTACTGAACGCATTTTTGGACTGATCATGCGTGTGCGCAATGTGATCCGTGCCGGAAAGAAGCGGCCCAAAGAATTTCCGGTTGCCAACAATGCCACCGACGGACGTGCCACCAAAGCCGACGCCGTGATATCCACGCTCCCGCCCGATCAGCCGCGTACGCGCGCCTTCGCCGCGAAGCCGGTGATAGGCGATCGCCATTTTGAGCGCCGTATCGACGGCCTCCGATCCAGAGTTCGCATAAAATACATGATCGATGTCGCCCGGGAGAATGGCGCTAAGCCGGCCCGCCAATTCGAATGCAGAAGGATGACC
>JAPYRS010000149.1 GCA_029936875.1 Alphaproteobacteria bacterium
CAAATGTCAGTACAATTGCGCTGGCTGTGGGCGGGTCGGCACGGACCAGGACGGTCCGGCCCTCAACGTCGATGTCGTCCAGGGTCTTTAGTTCAGTCATAAGTTTTTTGGCGCATTATTGAGGGCGAGGGACGATCCAGTCGGCAAGATAGCCGGTGGACCTAATCTCGGCAATTGCCGGGAGGCGACGTTTGCCGAGGGCTCTCAAATTGGTAGAGACGTCTCTCGTTAATGGTGGGAGATGACAAATGACACAGACCGTGCTCGTCACCTGTTCCGGCCCGGACCGGGTAGGGGTCGTCGTCGCGTTGACGGGCCGCCTTTTCGATTTGGGCATTGATCTCGGCGATACGACATTTGCCGTCCTTGGCACCGCGTTCGAGTTTTCATCCGTTGCTTCGGCCCCAGCGGCACTTTCTCATGCTGAAATCGACGCAGCCCTGTCGGACCTTCCGGAGCTGGAAGGCTGCAAACTGTCGGTTTCTGATTTTGCATACGATCCGCACCATGCGGAGACGGGCCGTCGCACGCACCGCATTCGGGTGACCGGCGGTGATCAGCTGGGGCTGGTTGCCCGTCTCACCGAGGCGTTCGTGGAGTTCGATGCCAATATTGTCCGCCTCAACTCGGAGCGGCATCTGGTCGGCGACGAGCAGCAATATACGACTAGTTTTGATGTTGCTCTAAAGCCGGACCGCGCAGCGGCGTGCCTCGCGGCGGTCGCCAATACGGCCGAGCAACTTCACCACGAATGTCGTTGGGAGGCGCTTTAGGCGCCGACCGGGTTTAGCTGGCGATCGCAGCCGGGCTGGGGATCGCGGGGTGGAGATAATGCGGGGCTCCGCGCGGACCGGCCATTCGGCTTTTTCGAGCCAGGCGTCAAAATCCACAACACTCATTGGCTTACCGAAGAAATAGCCCTGGCAGCAGGTGCAGCCGAGTGCATTCAGCGCGTGCCAGGTTTCTTCATCCTCGACACCTTCTGCGACAACATTTACGCCCAGAATCTTGCCCATCTCCACAATCGTCCGCACGATCACGGCGTCTTCGTTCACCGTCAGCATGTTGAAGACGAAAGACTTGTCGACTTTGATTTCTCTGATCGGCAACTTGCCGATATACGAGAACGACGTATAGCCGGTGCCAAAGTCATCAATCGAGAATTGAACGCCCATGTCGGTCAGGGCGTTAACCGTGCGTGCCGCCTGGGCGACGTCAGACATGATCGCGCTTTCTGTGATTTCCAAGACAAGCTCGGTTGCTGAAACATCGAGCCGAGTGAGAATTTCCGCGACAACTTCCGGAAAGTGCGAGTTGTGCAGCGTGATCGCTGAAATATTGACGGCGACGGGGATATGATAACCGGCGCTGCGCCAAGTCTTATGCTGCGCCATGGCTTCTTCCAGAAGCCAACGCGTCAGCGGGTCAATAAATCCCGTCTGCTCGGCAATTGGAATAAAGGTATCCGGCGGCACCATGCCATGCTCCGGGTGATTCCAACGCGAAAGGACTTCGACACCGCAAACCGCATCGTCGCCCATTCCAATTTTCGGCTGGTAGTGAAGCGCAATTTGATTTTCAGGGATTGCACTTCGAAGGTCTCCGGCCAAGGCAAGCCTGTGCGCGGTTTTGTCTGATTCTTCGCCGGAATAGACGAAATATTTTCGGCCGCCCTGCTTGGCGGATAATCGCGCGAGATCGGCATGCCGAAGCAACGATGAACTATCCGTTCCGTGGGTAGGGGCGACGGCGATACCGATGCTCGATCCGACGGCCAGATTTTGCCCGTCAACAGTATACGGCGGCAACATCGCATCATGAACGCGCGCCGCCATGCTTTCGGCCGCTTCGAGCGAGGCATTCTTCGGAATGAGGATTGCGAATTCGTCTCATCCCAGGCGGGAAAGGGTATCGGTCGCGCGCACTATATTCTTGAGCCGCGAAGTCACCAGTCGCAGCAACTCATCGCCGGCAGAATGACTTATGAGATTGTTGACATCGCGAAACCGATTGAGATCGATCGACAGGACGGCGATTTCCCGGCCATCCTGTTTTGAAAGTGCCAGAGCGCGCCCAGCCCGGTCAAAAAAACAATCCGCGATTTGGAAGATCGGTAAGAGGATCAAACAGAGCCTGAACCACCAACTGATTCTGCGCTTTAATCGCGCGGGTCCGCTCCCGGTAAAACCGTAGAGCCGTAAGCATCGCGCGTTCGATCCGATCGGCTGAAATTTCGGATTCGTGGAAACAATCTGCGGCGCCCGTTCGAACCACTTCAATCGCACCCGAAATGTCCATGGTCTTGTCGAAAACGAATATGACCGGGACTTCGAGGCCGTGTCCGAATAGATGCGGCAACAGGGCAGCGCCGCCTTCATCCGGTAGTGTTTCACCAATAAAGGCGCAATCGAAATGAAATTCCGCGAGACCTTCTGTCGCTGCCTCGGCATTTTCGGCAAGGTGAAACGAGAATTTGAACCGGGCGCCCGCTAATGCGCTGCTTAACCGCTCTATGTCGATAGCGGGCGCGGCAAGGAGAATCTTAAGTTCTTGATCTTGCACTATTCGATTGCCAAAAAATGACGCATCGCACTCAACCTTTAAGGCGAAACCGAACCAACATTGAAATCCAATTTTCGCCATTGCGGCTGGATCGGTTGGGTTCGCGCATTGGTTTAATCCCCTGAAAGTTAACAACCAATGAAAGGGATAGGGGGTATCGCGCGAATTTATGAGGGGGTTGGATCCGGCAGTTGGGATGCGGATAGGTCGTTAACCATAATATGGCAGGCGATCCGGTGGCCGCCCGGTCCAATTTGTTCGGCGGGCCGTTCAGTTTCACAAATTGAGCCTATTTTTCGCGGACAGCGCGTATGAAACGGGCAACCGCCCGGTGGATTGAGGGCGCTCGGCGGACTGCCTGGAAGTACAATTCGTTCTCTGTCCGCTTTCGAGCCGATATCGGGGACGGCCGACAGAAGCGCCTCTGTATAGGGGTGGTGCGGCGCTTCAAAAACCTGCTTCGTTGTGCCGGCCTCCATGATGCGGCCGAGGTATAAAACAACGACTTGATCGGCGAGATATCGGACAACGCCGAGATCATGGCTGACAAAAATATAGGTCGTGCCGCGTTCGCGTTGAATTTCGATGAGAAGTTCGGTCACCGCCGCCTGCACTGAAACGTCGAGCGCAGAAACCGGCTCGTCAGCGACCACCAATTCGGGGTTTCCTGCAAAAGCACGAGCAATTCCGATGCGTTGTTTTTGACCGCCGGAAAGTTGGCGGGGACGCCGCGTCGCCATTTCTCGAGGAATGTTGACGAGGTCGAGAAGCTGTTCGACCCGCCCACTAATATTTTTGCGGGTACGATCGCCGTCAAGACGTTGCACGACCCTGGCGATTTGCCGGCCAATGGTATGGCTGGGGTTGAGTGTTTTGCTCGGGTCCTGAAATACCATTTGCATGGAGGCGAGTTGCTCAGGACGGCGTCGTCGGACCGGGCTTCGCGAGACATCTTCTCCCTTGAATATAATTTTGCCGCCTGTCGCGGTTTCGAGACCCATCAAAACTTTGGCGAATGTCGATTTACCGCACCCTGATTCACCGACGACGGCCAGCGTTTTCCCGCGTTCCACGCCAAATGTCAGCCCTTCGTTTGCCCGTATATACTTGGTCCCCTCGCGAGAGAAAAGCGCACCGAGTGAGCGGTCATAAATCGCATAGGATTTATCCAAGTCCTCAACCGAAAGTATGGGCGGTGCGTCGCTGGTTTGTTTTGTCGTAATGCGGGCTGCGGCGATCGCAGGTTCCAGTTCGGAATCGATATCCTGCCACTTGAAGCAACGGACCTGATGACCGGCTTCTAGTTCGTCTGCGCCCGCCAGAAGCGGGGCGTTCGCCTCGCAGGTTTCAGTTTCAGCAAACGAACAACGAGGGGCGAAATTGCATCCCGTTGGTCGTTCGTTCGGCTGCGGAAGTTGGCCCGGAATTGGTTTCAGCGGCCGGCTTGCTTTGTCGGCATCCAAAGTTGGCATGCACTGGAACAGACCGATCGTGTAGGGGTGCCTTGGCACTTCAAATAACTGCGCCGACGGCGCCTGTTCTACAACTTCACCTGAATACATAACGCTGACGCGGTCGCAGGTATCATGGATCAGTCCAAGATTGTGGGAAATGTAAAGTAGGCTGGTCCCGGTTCGGGCGCTGATCTCGCGAATAAGGTTTACGATCCCGGCTTCAATCGTCACGTCCAGCGCCGTCGTTGGTTCGTCCAAAAGCAGCAGCGAAGGGCGGCCCAGCAGGGCCATCGAAATCAACGCCCGCTGTACCTGCCCGCCGGAAAGTTGGTGCGGGTACGACGAATAAATTCGTTCGGGATCGGGAAGGTGGACGTCGGCCAGCCCCTCCATCACGCGCGCCCGCGCGGCGCTCGCGTCGAGCCCGTCTTGAACCATCGGGACTTCGGCGAGTTGACGGCCAATCGTCAAACTCGGGTTCAGCGCCGTCATCGGTTCCTGGTAAACCATCGCGATTTCACGGCCTCGGACATGCTGCAACTCTTTTTTTGTGAGGGTGGCGAGGTCGCACCCTTTAAAATGAATACTGCCGCCAGTGATTTTTCCGTTGCGACCGAGATATCGCATGATTGCCATTGCGACGGTGGACTTGCCGCAACCGGATTCACCGACAAGCCCAACACTTTCGCCGGGCCTTAGCGTCAGCGAGAAATCGACGACCGCCGGGACCTCGCCGGCGCGCGTAAGATAGGAAACTGAAAGGTTCTTCAGTTCGAGCAGCGGCGTTGGTGTCTCTGTCGGTACAGTGTCCATGTCAGTCCTGCAGGGATATCTCACGGAGCCCGTCGGCCAACATATTAAATCCTAAAACCAGCGAAGAGATCGCCGCCGCCGGGTACAAAACCATGTGCGGAAAAACCATCGCCATCGGCCGTCCCTGACTCACCATACTGCCCCAATCCGGATCAGGCGGCGGCAGCCCGAGACCAAGAAAGCCGAGCACGCCAATGGTGATTGTGACATAGCCAAGACGGAGACAGCCATCGACGATAATCGGACCGCGCGCATTTGGTAGAATCTCAACCAGCATTATGTACCAGGAAGATTCGCCCCTGGTTTGAGCGGCGGCGACATAATCGCGATTGCGAAGATCAAGAACCAGGCCGCGAACAATCCGCATCACACCGGGAGCACTTGCGAAAGTAACCGCAAGCAAAATGTTGATCCCCGACGCGCCAATGGTCGCGATAATGATGATGTACAAAACCAGTACCGGAAACGAGAGGATAACGTCGCTCAAGCGCGACAGTAATTCATCGATCCAGCCGCGAAAGTAACCGGCTACAAGGCCCATCGTTATGCCGACCACATAGGCCGCCAACGTCGCTGTCGGAGCCCAAATCAAAACCCGTTGTGCACCAAAAATGACCCGGCTCAGCATGTCTCGCCCAAGATGGTCGGTGCCGAGCCAGAATATTCTTCCGTCCGGCGCTGCCGTCAGGGGCTTTGCAAATGAGATAATCTGCTCATTAGGCGGGAACGGCGCGAGAAGCGGCGCGAACACGGCAACCAATACCCAGAACAGAATTATTCC
>JAPYRS010000150.1 GCA_029936875.1 Alphaproteobacteria bacterium
ATGGATGACATAGGCACGATTACATAAATTCAGGATCTCGGGAAGGTCCGAACTGATGAGCAGAATGCCGACATTGTTTTCGAGAAGGTCCTTAAAAAACTTATAGACCTCTATTTTTGCGCCGACGTCGATACCGACGGTGGGCTCGTCGAAGATAAACATTTTGGTGTCTCTGATGATCGATTTGGACAACAGTATTTTTTGCTGATTGCCGCCGGAATATTTGCCGACATCGGTTTCCAAACGCAGCGGGGTCACATTCATGCGTTTGCCCAGTTTGTCGGTCAGGGATCTCTCCTGGGCGATGCGAAGGATGCCCAGGCGCGAGAACCGCGGGAGGCCAAGCACGGACAGGGACATGTTTTCACGCGCCGAGCGCTCCATCATGAGCCCCTCATAGCGGCGGTCTGACGGGATGTAGCAGAGGCCGTCCCTCAGCATGCGGCGCGGGGTGGGGTGGGTGATGCGCCGGCCCTGAAATTCCATCGTTCCGCCCGAGATGGCGAGGGCGCCAAAGCAGGCACGGCCGATTTCGGATTTTCCGCAACCGACCAGCCCCGCCAGCCCGACGATTTCGCCTGCCCGCACGTCGAGCGAGACCTGATGGACGCGCTTGTCCGAGGTGCTGAGATCGTGCAACGCCAGCACGATTTCACCGGGCCGGTGATCGATGTCCTGAAAGAACTCACCGACCTTGCGGCCGGTCATCAGCTCGACCAACTTATGTTGACTGACTTCGGCGACCGCGAGCGTGTCGATCTTCCTGCCGTCGCGCAAAACGGTCACGCGATCGCCCACCTGCTGAATTTCGGCGATGCGGTGGGTGATATAGATAATGCCGACTCCGTTGGTCTTCAGTGCCGAGATCAAAGCAAAAAGGGCGCCGATCTCTTTTTCGGTAAGTGAAGATGTCGGCTCGTCAAGAATAAGCACCTCCGGTTCGGTCAGGAGTGCTTTGGCAATCTCAACCATTTGTTGCTCGGCGCGCGACAGGCTTGAAATGGTCGCACCGGAATCGATCTCGAAGCCGAGCCGGTCAAGCGTTTGCCGCGCTTGCGACCGGATTTTGCGCTTGTCGATAACCACGCCGCGCGTCGGTTCGGCGCCCAAAAACATGTTCTGCTCGACGGTCAGGGAAGGCGCCAGGCTGAATTCCTGGAATACCGCCGCGATGCCGAGTTGCCGCGCGGCATGCACCGTATGGAGGTGGATTTCCCGGCCGTTCAATTCGAGCGTGCCGCCGGTCGGGCGCAGGGCGCCGGCGATGACGTTTATCAAAGTTGATTTGCCGGCGCCGTTTTCGCCGAAAAGAACATGAACTTCGCCGGCGGCGAGATCAAAATCGACATCGTCGAGCGCCCGCAAACCTGTGAAATCTTTGACGATGCCGTGCGTTCGCAACAGCGCCTTGCCGGTCTGCCCGGGATTTAGGCCAGAGCTGTCAGCTCCCTCCACGGAGGACTCCGGCGCTGTCACTGGTCGCCGGCTCCAATGAAACCCAAGCCGGTTATTTCGACCAGCAGATCGGGATGCGCCAATGTCACATTGCCGATCACGGCCGCTGCGGGAAAATCGCCGGTAAAGAATTTACGGCGCGCTTCCAGGAAAGCGGGGCGATAGGCCATGTCGGTGAGATAAACCGTAATTCGCACGATGTCTTTCATCGTGCCGCCAGCGGCTGTGATCAGCGCCTGCATATTGTTAAATGCTGCAACGGCCTGTTCGAATGGATCGTTGCCGCCGATCAAGTTCTTGTCTTCGTCCCACGCGACCATGCCCGCCAAGATCACTTGATCGGCGACGCGGAAGCAATTTGACCACATGCCCGCGTCCGCTTCGCAAACGTCAGGACTTGTAATCCGAATTTTTTTTGTCACAGCAACTCTTCCTCGTTTTGGCTCATTCAAATTTCATGGTTTCGGTAAGGTGGCGATCGGCTAGCCGGCGGTGGCCAATTGCGTAGTCCGATCGAGCGTCGCTTTCGGCATTTGCGGGGCAGTCGAAAGAACCGTGTTCGCGGCGTAACTCGAGGGCGGGACTCGGTTGGGTGTCAACGGCATGTCAATATGCGCGGCCTCGAAATGCGGCAACGCATCGTCGACCGCGTTCGTGACCGTCGCCGGCGCGCCGATTGCTCCGTTTTCCCCCTTGCCTTTCGCTCGCAGCGGAATACCGAGACAAACCGCTTCCTGGCGTTTCAATTGAGAAAACGGCAATTGATCGGCCCGAGGCAACGCACGGTTCACAGGCAAGCCGCTCAGGCGTAGCGCCGAATACGCATCGTTGACGAACGTCGCGGCGCCCTTTTGATAGCGCCCCGCTTCCTTTCGCCAAACTGGCGATCCGACATTACCGGAATTGATTTTTGCTGTTGACAAATCTCACCTCACTCAATATTGTATACAATACATTATCGGCATTGGTCAATATACAAAATACGGAATGAACTTGATGAGTGAACAAAATTTGGCGGCAAACCTTCTGACCTTGCCCGAATTCCTTCACACCGAGCTTCGCGGACGCATTCTTGATGGATCGTTGCGTGAAGGCGCTCAGTTGGCGCAGGTGGAACTCGCTGACCAATATGGCGTCAGTCGAACCCCCATTCGGGAGGCCCTGGCGCGATTGGATCGGGAGGGGTTGGTCGAGTTTCGGCCGCGGCGCGGATATGTTGTCGCGTCCATTGATATCGAGCAGATCGAAGAAGTTTGTGAGCTTCGGAGCTTTATTGAGGTACGCGCCTCTAGTCTCGCCGCCTTAAAGCGGACGAAAGAGGATTTGGACGCTCTGGAAGAAATTCTCGCGGTACTTGACGGGCAAAAAATCAAATCGGACGGAGAGTTCAACGGCTGGGCGCAAGCAAACCGAGAGTTTCACGTGCGCCTGATCGCAACCAGCGGGCGGGAGTTTTTCGTCCGAATTGCTGAGACGCTGCACGACACCGTCGAGCGATTTGTGCGCCTTGAGGGCACCGTTTTGGAGCAGCTCGATGAGGAGTCCGCCAAGGCGCAGGCGGAACATATTGAAATATTTGAGGCGGTCGTGAAGGGCGACGCGGACCTCGTGGGATCTTTGGTTCGAACACATTGTGACCACACGCGCGATCGCTTAATCGCGTCTCTCCGCCAGCAATGCGGCGCCGACGCGACGCGAACCACATAATTTTGCCCCGGGCAACGATGGAATAAAGGAGCGCCGCAATAAAATGGCGAACTATCTAGTAACAAACGGACATTTGTTGGATTCGACCGGCAGTCCCCGGCAACAGGGTGTGAGCCTGTTCGTGAAGGACGACCGGATCGCAAACATCGGCCCGGACCAAGAGGTGCGGGACGCGGCGGGTGCCGCCGGACCGCACGAGGTTATCGACGCAGCCGGCATGACGGTCATGCCGGGTATCATCGATTGCCATGTGCATCCGTCCTATGGCGATGTTTTGTCGGTCGAAGCGATGGATCTTTACGCCGGCGTCGAGTTCCGCACCCTGCGCGCCGCGTTGGCCTGTCGCAAGGTCATGCGCGCGGGCGTGACGAGTATCTGCGCCCCGGGCGGCACCTGGAATATCAATGTCGGCCTGCGCGACGCAATTAATTGCGGCATGATTGAAGGGCCGCGCATTTCGGCGGGCGGTCGCTACATCACGACCTACAACGCCATCGGCTCACCTTGGCCGACCTGGATGGAACATCCGAAATCTTCCTTTTCGGTGCTCTGCAATACCCGTGACGAGATGATCACCGAAGTGCGCCGAGAAGTGAAAGACGGCGTGGACGTCATCAAAGTGGCCGGAGATGGAGATGTCCTCACCCATGGCGGCGGCTGGCAAGGTAGTCTCAGCCCCGACGATTTGCGCGCCATATCCGAGACTACGCATCGCCTCGACAAGCGGTGCACGATCCATGCGCGCTCCGGACGTGTCGCCGCGGAAGCCGCGGCGGCAGGATTTGACTGGGTCATCCATGCCTCGTTCATGACGGACGACGACCTCGATGTCATCGTCAAGCACGGGACGCCGATCAACCCGACGTTAAGCCTGATGGCGAATACCATCGATTGGGGGCCGGATCTCGGCGTACCGCCCCATATTATCGATCACTACAAGCAGGAACTCGAGGCGGCCAGCATCGGCCTGACAAAAGCGCACAAGGCCGGGATCATGATGATGGCCGGAACCGATAGCGGTCAGGGTTCGGTGCCATACGGCGAATGGCACGCGCGCGAGATGGAGCATCTGATGACCTACCTCGGCATGACCAGCATGGAGGCAATCCAGGCCGGCACATGCAATGCGGCGTTTGCTCTGGGTATGCAGGATAAGGTCGGCACGCTGGAAGAAGGCAAATATGCCGATATCCTGATAGTTAACGGCGATCCGCTCGCAGACATCACTGTTTTGCAGGACAAAAGCCGCCTCAATGTGATCATGAAGGGCGGCGAAATTATCGACACCGCGACCCCCTTGCCCGAGCGCAGCGAGTACGCATGGGAAAAACCGATGCTCTATTGGGAAGATCCTCGCATGCCGACTCAAGAGTTCGTTCGCGATCATGCGGCGAGTAAGCCTGCTTGGATGACCGGCAATCTGGAGGCGGCGGAATAACACCCGCTACCCGGAATAGTCAGGAAAGAGTGGAGTGGTTGGCGTGCCGTTTTTTACCTCCGATGGTTTGAAGCTGTATTATGAGGATCAGGGTTCGGGCGAGCCGCTGGTCTTGGTTCATGGCTTCGGACAAGACAGCAGCGCCTGGGTCGATGTCGCCCATATCTATGCCCGCTATTTCCGGGTGATCAATGTAGATCTCCGGGGCGGCGGGCAAAGCGAAGTTCCCGATGACAAATATTCGGCGCAAGATTTGGCCGGTGACATTCTTAATCTGGCCGATCGGTTGGATCTCGAGCGCATCCATCTTTGTGGATTTTCGCTGGGCGGAGCAATCGGAATGGAGTTCGGGATCAGCAATCCCGAGCGCCTGCGCTCGCTATCTCTCCACTCCACATGGGAAGGCGGTCCGTGCGCACACATGAAGCGATGGATCGACGTGCGAAGCCTCGTTATTGCCGCGAACGACCCGGTGATCAACGTCGGCACGCGAATCATCAGCTTCTTTAGTCCCGAGTTCGTTAACGCCAACGAAGACCGTATTGAACTGTTTATCCAGCGTTCGCGCGACAATCCGTACCCGATAACGAAGATGGGCATAGAAGGCCACGCTGAGGCCTGTCTTAGCCATGATGTGCGCGGACGCCTGAACGCCATTGAGACGCCGACATTAATCACCTGCGGCTCGATGGATCGTTCCACTTTGCCCTCGCAGTCGCGCTATCTGCATGAGCACATCAAGAAATCGGAGCTTATCTTCATCGACGGGGACGGGCACTTCACCCCGTTCTCATCGACCGCCGAGTTCCTCTCAATCAGCCTCGGATTTTTAATCAAACAATCAGGTGGCGGGGCATGAAGCGCATCCCGATTACGGTCTGTTCAAGCGGCTTCGGATGGATGACGCCGTTTTTTGCCGCGCGGCAAGTTTACCGG
>JAPYRS010000151.1 GCA_029936875.1 Alphaproteobacteria bacterium
ACAGGCGAGACTCGATGATGCGAAAGAAGCGGATGCGCCGCCTCTGAACGAATTGCCGCTGGATGAAGCGCGCGCGGGTCTCGACGCCATTCCGGAAAACTATGGCGTCGCGCCAAAGGATGTGGCCGCAATCGACAAGGTCGCCATTCCCGGCCCGGGCGGCGAAATCGACACCCGAATTGTGCGCCCAAACAATGCCGGAGACGGGCCGCTGCCGATTCTGATTTATTATCACGGCGGCGGCTGGGTGCTGGGCCATGTCGAAAGCCATATGCGGGAGGCACGTTATTATGCCGACGGCGCGAAATGCATTGTCGTCCATCCCGGTTATCGGCTCGCACCGGAAAGCCGGTTTCCGGCGGCGGTCGATGACTGTTACGCGGTCCTCGAGTGGGTTCACCAAAACGCCGGATCCTTTGGCGGCGATCCGTCGCGGATTGCCGTTGGCGGCGACAGCGCCGGTGGAAACCTTGCCGCAGTCATCGCGCTCATGGCGCGCGACCAAAACGGCCCGGCAATTTGTTTGCAGATGCTTGTCTATCCGGTAACCGACACCTATCAGGAAACCGAGTCCTACGAGACGCGCGGTGAGGGGTATTTCCTGACCAAAGACCTGATGACCTGGTTCATTGACTCCTACCTCAACGATCCGGCCGAGCGCGACGATTTTCGGGCGTCGCCAATACGGGCAAAAGATTTTTCGAACCTGCCGCCCGCGCTGGTCACGACCGGTGGCTATGATCCGCTGAATGACGAAGGCGAAGCTTACGCGCGGAAACTGGAAGCCGCAGGCATTGAGGTCGAATACATTAATTATCCCGGCCAGATTCACGGCTTTGTCTCGATGGCCGGCGTCATCGATGAGGGCCGCGAATTTATGGACCTAGCGACGGCTTCATTACGACGCGCATTTGCTGGTTAGAGGTGGCACACAATGGCGCTTCCCATCATTGATGTTTCCGGGCTTCTGAATGGAAGTGCCAGTGCCGGTGCAGGTGCCAGTGCCGTCGCCGATGTCGGAGCCAAAATTGCGCGCGCCTGCGAGGAGACCGGATTTTTTCTGATTGAGGGCCACGGTGTTTCGCCCGAATTGCGCGCCCGCATTTTTGAAGAGAACGCGCGGTTCAACGGCCTGCCACTCGAACGAAAGATCGAAATCAAACTGAGCCCCGCATTTCGTGGTTACCAACCGTTTGCCGGATCAACATTGAAAATTTCGACGGTTGAAGAAGCGACTGTCGGCAACCAAAGCGAATCGTTTTTCATTCGCCATGACATCTCACCGGAAGACGCAGCGGGCGAGGTCATCGCGGGTCCAAACCTTTGGCCGCGAGATTTGCCGGGATTTCAGGAGACCGTGCAGGCTTACCACGACGTAATGCGGGAATTGGCGCTGTCACTTTTGCCAGCGTGGGCATACGCGATGGAACAGGATGAAGCGGAGTTTTCCACTTTGTTCGATCCGCCTTCAACAATTCTTCGGTTGCTTCATTATCCCGCGCATGAACGTCCGCGCGAATCCGGTGTCTATGGTATCGCACCGCACACCGATTACGGCTTCATGACGATCCTTGCGCAGGATGAAATTGGTGGGCTTGAACTGTGTCCCGTGGATGAAGACTGGCAGGCGGTTCCGGCGATTGCCGACACTTTTGTTGTTAATACCGGCGACACAGTGCCGTTGTTGACCGGTGGGCGTTTCGCTTCGACCCGGCACCGGGTGGTGAATACGTCGGCCACGGAAAGCCGCTATTCGGTTCCGTTTTTCTTGGACCCCTCGTTCAATGCGACGATCAAACCGCTTCCGGGGTTCGATCAACTGGACGACGCTGGTTCGGTCCGATTTGGCGATTATTTGCTGAAGCGGTTGGAGACGAACTATCCGGACCGCGTCCGCGCCTGAATTAGATTACGAAATTGAGCGCCTGATCAGGTTGAAGCCGATCACAATAAGAACCAGCAACAAGATTCGTTGAAAGGTTTTTTGTTCAACCTTGTTTCGAACTTTGCGGCCCAGCCATACACCGATCATCACCGGGACCGCGCCGATTGCGGAGGCGACGACATTCTCGACAACCAACACACCGTTGAAGATCAAACTGAGGTAGAGCACGATCGCGCCGACAGCAAAGAACATCGCGATGCTGCCAACGAAGTCGTCTTTTGGGAGTTTGAGCGCGACGAAATACATGATCAACGGCGGCCCGAAGAGATTACTGATGCCGCCGATCAATCCCGATAGTGCACCGACGGGCGGCCCGATCCAGCGTTCTGCGCGTGGCGAGATATCGAATTTAATCGGCAACATTTGAAATGTCGCGAAAACGACCACGATCACGCCAAGGATCAGGATACCGGTATCAATATCGATCCCCGCCAGCATCGACGCTGAAAACGCCGTAAACGGGATCAAAAACAGAAGCACGATCCAATGTCGCCGAACCGCGGCAATCGCGTAGCGGCGGCCCTGCCAACTTTGCTGCAAATTCGAGGCGAGAACAGGCACGACCATCAATGTTACCGCTGTCGCGAGATCGTAAACGGTCGCCAACATCGGCACCAAAAATAGTGGCAAGCCGATGCCAAGCACGCCCTTGATCGTGCCACCTATTAGAAAGGCGACCGCGCCAAAAATAAGGGAGATTGTGGTGAGATCGGAGAGCAATACAAAACTCGAAAATTGGGAAGCGGCACTATAGCGCCAACGTGGAATGACGATAGCCTTCAATTCAATTTGAGTTGGCGGGCGCGGATATCGCGTTGGAGGTGCGCACTGCTTCTGGATCGATTAGGCTAAACGAACAGGGGAGGGCGTATGGCCAAAAAGAAAGTCATCATCGAGACGCGGATTAACGAATACATAATGCGGGATGAGAATCCCAACGTGCCCTGGACGGCTGATGAAATCGCCGAGGCGGCGGCGCAGGCGCGGGAAGCCGGTGCTTCCATCGTTCATTATCATGTGCGAAATGCCGATGGATCGCCCAACCACGACACCGCGGTTTACCAATCGCCGCTGACCAAGATTCGCGAGAAATGCGACATTCTTGTTCACCCGACGCTGGGGCAGGTGACCATTCAGGGCGACGAATCCCGCCTTAAACATGTTGTTGCCGGCGCCGATAATCCCAGCATTAAACCGGACTTTGCGCCGATCGATATTGGCAGCACCAACGTTGATCGCTACGACCGCGACGCCGGCGCTTACGGTACTGACAACCTCGCCTACGTTAATACGATTGGGACACTGCAATTTTTTGCGCGGCGCATTCGGGAACTCGGCGTGAAGCCTGCGCTTGTTTCCTGGGCGGTGCCGTTTACCCGACGCTGGAAGCGTTCCTCGAAATGGGTCGGATCGATGAGCCTGTCTATCTGCTTTTTGGCCTGACAGATTCAGGCATCCTTGGCGGCCATCCGGGAACCATAAAAGGTCTGATGGCGCATCTGGAGTTTCTTCCCCGCCAATTCAACATTGAATCGACGGTCAGCAACAAGATCGGAAATCTATTCGGGCCGGCCGCACTATCATTGGAAAACGGCGGCCATGTCGCCATCGGGTTAGGGGATTATCCGTATACGGAAATGGGTGCGCCCTCGAACGGCGATGTAATTTCGCAGATCGTTGCGATGGCGAAAGCGATGGGTAGAGAACCAGCGACACCGCAAGAAACAAAAGAAATGCTGCACATGAATTGATTGCGGTGCGAATTCGATTGGTTGGATTACAAAAGAGAGGTCCACAATGAAATCGACATTTGAACAAGTAAGAGCGCAACCGACATTCCGAGGCGCCTTCATCGCGCCAATATTCATTCTGATCATCTTCGGTTTTTTCAATTTAACGTCGACCGTCGAACCTTCAGACGGTGCTGCCAAAATGACTTTGGCCATCGTCAATAGCGATGAGGGGTTTGCCTCCCCCATTGGAAATCTCAAGATTTCCGAACAGATTTTGAAAGGGGCGGGCGCAAGTCTTCCCTTTGGCAGCGCATCTTATGAGTCGGAGGAGGCGGCACGGGACGCCCTCAACCGCGGCACAGTCAGCATGGTTCTTCTGGTGCCAGCAGATTTCAGCGCCAATGTCGTCAAGGGTGCGCCGGCAGAACTAAAGGTCATCCGAACCGATCATCTCAGCATTGCCGAAGCGCAATTTGGTGCGCAGTTGCCGGGATTGTTGCAGGCAAATTTCTCAATGGCCGCGTCGTTGGTAGGGAAGGCGCTGGCTGCCGGAATGCCGCCGTCTTTGGGTGGTCCTCTTCCGGTGACGGTTAGCACTGAAGTTCTTCATGCCGCGCCAACAATGCGGGCACTGCTCGCGCCGTTTGTTCTTTTGTTCCCGACCTGGCTCGCGGCATTGGTTGGTTCGTTAATGCTGTTTATTGCCGCCCGTGGCTCGTTGAACGGTGACAATTACGTCGGCCAGACGATGCTGCGATTGTTTGTGCCGGTGATCCCGCTTGGTATTGCGACATTGTGCGGCGTTCTTGTCGTTGGTTTTTTCGCGGACACCTGGGGCGGATTTTTTGGCCCGTGGTTCTACCTGTGGGGGGTTGGCGTCGTGGCCGCGTGGATAATAATGGCGCTGTTCAGCCTGTTTGGGTTCCTCGGCCTGATCGCGGCCGTACCGCTGGTATTTTACCAGGCGGCGGCAGCAGGCGCGCTCGCACCGGCAGCGGCGGCGCCGTCGTGGTTTTCGTGGCTCAACGACGTCTTACCGTTGCAGGAAATTCTGTTCGGGCTTCGGTCGCTGCTGATCGGCGGGCCAGTGGACGCGATTCCCTACGGCGCCATTCTTTTTGTCGCCGTGGTCGCCGCGGTTCTGGTGTTCGTCGGGACCGCGTTTTGGGCATGGGTTTCGCCAAAAATGGTCTAACGCCCCCAGCAGTCACGACGGATTGATTTGGCCGCGTCGGATTGCGTGGCAAAATTTCGACCTAACCGGACCGGAGTGATTCCTGATGCTTAGGTTTAGCGTAATTTTGGTTGGCGCTATGGCGCTCGCCGCCTGTACATCACAAAGCGACGCGGAATTTTACGCGTCGTTTTGCACTAGTGTCGGGCATCAGGCGGGGTCTGCGACGTTCGAAAAATGCGTCGCCGACAAAGAAACCGAAATCCTCAAGGAACGGAATCGCCGCGTTCGGCCACCCGATCCAGGTGACGTGGGTGGTTAGGGTTTCGGGTCGTCGGTGGGCGGGACACCCTCCGGAATAAGGCCCTCGTGGTGGTGCACAACCATCCAGCGGCCATCAATGCGTTGCAGGACATCGGTGATGCGGACCTTGCCTGAAGTCGCATTCGGCGGCTGATACTCAAATGTCAGGTAAAACTTGGCGATTGCCGTGTCGTCGCCCCAGAGATCGACAATCGGATCGGAAATTTCATAACTGAGCGTGCCGCGCGCCTGCATTTGCTTTTGGTCGTCTTCGTGGAATTTGTTGCGCTCATCGACGCCGCGGATCAGATCCGGCGTGAAGACATCCCAGAC
>JAPYRS010000152.1 GCA_029936875.1 Alphaproteobacteria bacterium
GCACAAGGCAGCGTGCACGAACCGCAACTCGTCATCATGCGGTGGAATGGTTTGCCGAAAAACAAAATGCGCGCGCCGATCGCCTTGGTTGGAAAAGGCGTCACATTCGATAGTGGCGGGATATCCATCAAGCCGTCAGGCGGCATGGAAGACATGAAGTGGGATATGGGCGGCTCCGGCGTGGTCATCGGGACTATTCATGCACTGGCTGCCCGGAAAGCAAAAGTGAACGTTGTCGGCGTGGTTGGTCTTGTCGAAAACATGCCGTCCGGAACCGCGCAGCGTCCCGGCGACATCGTCAAATCAATGTCCGGTCAGACGATCGAAGTACTGAATACCGATGCAGAAGGGCGGCTGGTGTTGGCCGACGCGCTTTGGTACACGCAAGAACGTTTTAAGCCTGAGCTGATGATCGATCTCGCGACGCTTACAGGTGCGGTTATCGTTGCGCTCGGTGATTTGCACGCCGGCATCTTTTCCAACAATGACAAATTGGCTGAACGCGTCACGCAGGCAGGCCTCGATGTCGGCGAACGGGTCTGGCGGATGCCGCTCCTGCCGGATTACGACAAGGCACTCGATTGCGATATTGCCGATATGAAAAACATTGGCAGCCGGGCCGCCGGTAGCATCACGGCGGCGCAGTTTCTGCAGCGCTTCGTCAACAAAGTGCCGTGGATTCATATCGACATCGCCGGCGTGACCTGGTCGGGCAAAGACAAGCCGACGGTCCCGAAAGGCGGCACCGGGTTCGGCGTTCGACTTCTCAATCGGTTGATCGCTATTCACTACGAAAAATAGCGATACAGCCTCAATGACCGAGATCAGCTTCTATCACCTCCAGCGCGATCCGCTGGAGGTGGCGCTGCCGCGCCTTCTTGAAAAGATTTTGGGTGCGGGTCACCGCGCGGTAATTCTCGCTGCGTCCGCCGAGCGTGTTGAACATCTGAATTCCATTCTCTGGTCCTACAGCGACAAATCGTTTTTGCCACATGGTGCGCAAGACGCCGGCCGCGCCGAGCGCCAGCCGCTTTTCCTCACAACAGAAGAAGAAAATCCGGCCGCGGCCGACATTCTTGTCATGGTCGACGGTGTTGATCCGCAATTCAAAAAAGAATTTCTTCGCTGCCTCGACCTATTTGATGGCCGCGACGATGACGCACTTACGTTTGCACGGGCGCGTTGGAAGACGGCAAAAGATGATGGTTTCGAGGTTACCTATTGGCGCCAAGGCGACGCTGGTGGTTGGGAAAAAGCCGAACTCTAACTCGCAGCGGGGGCTGCCGGCGTCTCGACACCGGCGGCCGCCAGTTTTTCATTCATGACCCTGATTTTTCGTTCATGCTGGCGTTCGTTCGTTGCGTCCGCGAGATATTCCGCCATGAACGCCGGGTCTGAAACATAAAGCGCGATAATATTCCGCATGGCCTCGGTGTTGCGGCCGGCAAATACATTCTGGGCAACAAGGTCGGCCAGCATAAATGCTTTGGCGGAAAGGCTTGTTGAACGCTTGTCGATATCCCCGACAAAGTCTTCCTTGCGGATAATCTCAGACTGTTTGTCTTCGAACGGCTTTATATATTTCTCGGTGGTAATAGCATTAAAGTCACCGGCGGCGAATGCCGCCTAAAGCAGACCGTAGATTTGGATGACCGGCAATGTGCCCTGAACATTGTCGAACAGGCGGGATTCAAAATTCGGGTCGAGTACGAAGGAATCGATATAAGCGCGCACCTTCGCCCTGTTCAAATCACTTATCACCAGCCGGTGAATCTTTGTCATGAAAACGAGTCGATCCATCAGCTTGGGATATGACTTTGCCAAGTCATGGATGCTTGCGTCCGTGACAATCCTTGATTCGCGTTGCTGAAATAGGGCGAGCGTTCGCTTGCCACCGATGTCACCGTTCTTGAGCTTCATGCGGCTATAAATCTTGCGGTGGGCGACAAGTTCGGTGCCCACCCCATTGCCGGTCAGAGACTTTGGATCTTCAAGCCGTTGGTGAATTGCGGAAATAATGCCGGTGCGTGTTCCCGGCATCGGTTTCTTTTTGAGTAGCTCATTAATCCGATAAAGGGCATGTCCCGGTTCATCTCCGGTTGCGGCGCGCCACACGCCCCGATAAAGATTTACCGCCTCTTTTAGTTTCTCACCACCGCCGCGCGATGAAAGAAGTCCTGATAAAACTTTGGTCGCAGTAAAATGCTCGCCGAGCCATGAGTCGACAAATGCGAAGGCGACGTCGCTCGGGTTTTGCTCAAGGATGGCGGCGAGCAAGGCTACCCGGTCGACCCACTTCTTGGCGGGGCGCAAATGTTGCGCAATCGACATATTTAGGGTGGTCGCGGCGGCGTTCTTTTTCGCTGGCGAGAATTGTCTCGGCGACTTTTCCGTATTCTTCCGGCGTGTCGAAGGTCGGGACCGTTTTTCCTTTTTCGCGAGATACCTTTATGGCGCCGCCGATCAACGCCCGAAGTTCTTTGGCCCGGGTTCGGGAATTGGTTCCAGCTTTTTCAGCCTGCATTGTCGCGCCGCGATGAATGGCATCGTCAATACCGCGCCCCGCGTCCATCAGCTGGCGCTGATAGGCCGGGCTGTAGATGAGGTCGAAGGCGGTGATCCCTGCGCCCTCAAGAATATGGTGGGCGAGCATGCCAACCATTCGCCTTGCCTGGGGCCGATAAAAGTCTTCGACTTTGAGGCAGTAGGTCGCGTCGTTGGGGCGACGTTGTTCAGGATTCTTACTCACAGAGTCGCCAACTCCTAGTTTAGAGGCAGCTGGTGGAATGCAATCCAGCGCCCAGCCAATTAATGACAAATTGTCTTCTGATTATTTCTATCACAAAAATTATCGCGTCATTTCGTATCGATTTCAAAGTCGATTTTTTTAGGTTCCCCATTAAATGCAATATTCGCGCTAGTTTGGCCGCTCATTTTCTTCAATTGTCGCGGTGAGCGCCAACCAGTCGTTCTCGATGGACTTGATTTCGGCCTCAATGTTCGATCGTTTACGCGTCAAAACCGTCAATTTATCTGCATCTTCATAAATCTCGGGCAGCGCAAGCTCCGCATCGATCGAATCGCGCTCATTCGCCAAACGTTCAATTTTGGTTTCGTGGCTTCGGATTCGTTTTCGATTTTCAGCTTCCGCGGCCCGGCTTTCTGCCGATGCCCGCCGTTTTGACGCTTTTGATCGGACTTCTTTCTTGCCATTCGTACGGGTCTCGCCCCGTTCCTGCCGGGTGAGGGCCTCATAGGCGTCGAGGTCTCCATTGAAGGGAGACACGCCGCCGTTGGCGACGCGCCACAATCGGTCCGTGCAGAGTTCGAGAATCTGCCGGTCATGGCTGATCAATATGATGGCACCGAGAAAATCGTTAAGTGCCTCGACCAGGGCGCCCCGCGAATCAATATCGAGATGATTGGTCGGCTCATCAAGAATCAAAAGGGCAGGGGCGTCGGCAGCGATCAGGGCTAACGAAAGGCGGGATCGTTCGCCGCCCGATAATTCACCGACCGGGAGTTCCGCTTTTTGCTGAATGAGGCCGAAGGACCCGAGGTGGCTGCGGAGTTTTTCGGGCGTCGCACGCGGCATGCGTTTGCCAAGGTGCCACAGTGCGTTTTCGCTGACCGTAAACGTATCCGTCATTTCCTGTGCGAAGTAACCGACCTTGGCTTTTTTCCCGCTCGCAAATGAACCTGCTTGCAGGGGAATTTCGCCAGCCAGGAGTCTCGCGAAGGTGGTCTTGCCGTTGCCGTTGGCTCCGAGCAGTCCGATCCGGTCGTCGGCGTCGATGCGCAGGTTGAGGTTGCTGAGAATTGTCGTGTCGCCATAACCAACCGCCGCGCCGTCAATTGACATGATGGGTGAGGCCAGCACGCTTGGTTCAGGAAAGTGAATCGGCGGCGTTTGTTCCTCGGTGATGGCGGCCACCGGTTTCATGCGGGCGAGGGCCTTGATCCGGCTTTGCGCCTGGCGCGCTTTTGAGGCTTTGTAGCGAAAGCGATCGACCATTGCCTGCATATGCTTTCGCCGCGCCTGATCGCGGGAATGCAACTTTCGAGACTGCTCAATGCGGGCGAGGCGCGTCGCTTCAAATTTGTCGTAAGTCCCGGAGTAACTCACCAGTTGGCCGCCATCGAGATGCAGGATGACTTGCGGCACCCGATTAAGTATGGCGCGGTCATGGCTGACCAGCAGCAGCGTTCCGGAATAGGTACTGAGAAACGATTCGAGCCACATCACCGCCTCGAGATCGAGATGGTTTGTCGGCTCATCAAGAAGCAGCAGATCGGGCGCGGAAAACAGGAGTGCGGCGAGCGCGATCCGCATCCGCCAGCCGCCGGAAAATTCATCAACGACTTTTGCCTGCGCCGCCTCGTCAAAGCCAAGCCCGGCGAGAATTGAGGCGGCCCGGGCTGGCGCGGAATGAGCGTCAATATCGGCAAGACGAGTGTGAATTTCGGCAAGTTTCAGGCCCTCGCTGGTTTTTTCAGCAGCCTCCATCAATGCCGTCCGCTCGACGTCTGCAGCCAGAACCGTATCCAGCGCCGATTCGGACCCGGAAGGCGGCTCCTGCGCAAGTTGGCCAATGTGGGTGCCGTTTCGGATCGTGATGTCGCCCGCTTCGACATCGGCGTCACCGGCAATCAAACCGATCAAAGTCGATTTACCGGTCCCGTTTTGGCCAACCAGTGCCGTTCTCTGGCCTCGGACAACGCGCGCAGAGGCGCCTTCGAACAGGGTTCGTCCGCCAATTCGGTAGACGATATTATTGATGTGAATCATGGGGCGTATTCGGGGATAGGGCGACAAACAATGCAGCGACCAAGGGAAGACAGGAAATTCGCCCCGGCTGATAGCACGGTCCCGGCACCGCGCCTATGGTCAATTCAAGGTTTCGGGCCGGTTGCCGCCTCCGGGGCGAACCGCTATAACCGCCGCCAATTCTCAACCGACCTCAGAAAAGGATTTCGTCGATGGCCGTCGAGCGCACCCTATCGATCCTCAAGCCGGACGCCACGCGGCGTAATCTCACCGGAAAAATCATTGCCCGCTTTGAAGAGGCAGGCCTCCGGGTTATTGCCCAAAAGCGGATTCACCTCTCCATGGCGACGGCAGAGGCATTTTATGCCGTCCATAAGGAGCGGCCGTTTTATAATGATCTCTGCACCTTTATGGCGTCTGGCCCGGTTGTTGTGCAGGTTTTGGAAGGCGAAAACGCCGTCCTCAAGAACCGCGACGTAATGGGCGCGACCAATCCGGCTGACGCCGACGCGGGTACGATCCGGAAGGATTTCGCCGAATCAATCGAGTGCTTATGGGTGAGAGCACCAAACATGACGTGAGACATGATACCCAAATGAGATTGAATTGCTTTATAAAGTACTCGGTGGTAGAAGCCATGAATAGTCCTCCACCCCGAGCTCATGCCAT
>JAPYRS010000153.1 GCA_029936875.1 Alphaproteobacteria bacterium
TGTTCATTGATGGTTGAATCGGTCGGGCGAAGGGTGACAGCCCGTTCCAGCTGTCGCACGGCACCGTCAAATTCGCCGAGCTGATAAAGGACCCAGCCGAGCGAATCGATGATGTAGCCGTCGCGAGGCCTGAGATCGACGGCCTTTTCGATCATGCTACGGGCGCGGTCGAGGTTGATTCCCATCTCGACCCAGGAATAACCGAGGTAGTTGAGAACCAGCGGCTGGTCCGGCCGGAGTTCGAGGGCGCGGAGAAAGTCTGCTTCGGCGAGCTCCCATCTTCTTGCCCGCTCTAACGCAATGCCACGCGAATACAATAGTGACCAGTTCCTCGGGCTTAATCCCCCGACCCTTTCGACGGCACGGTCATATTCGGTGATTGCTTCTTCCCAGCGCCGGTCGTACCGCAACATATCGGCAAGGCCGACGATCGCGTCGATACGCTCGGGCCGTTCGTCAGCCATTTCCCGCAGGACCGCCATCGCGTCTTCGGTCTGTTCCAACCGGTCGAGATTGGTGGCGATTCGAAGCCGTGCATTCCAGCCATAGGCCGAACCCGGTTCGATCATGCCGTAGGCGTCGTTCGCTTCGCGCCAGTTCGCGTCGAATTCCCGGACATTGCCGATCAAGGTGTAGGCCGCGTCCAATTTTGGTCGAAGATAAATCCCGAGGTACGCGTAACTGATCGCAACGGATCGTGAATCGTTTTGCGCCATCGCCCGCGCCGTACCCAGCAGCGCGAGCGCAACACCTTCTGCCGGACTACCGATCAAGGGCGGTGCCGGATCAGCTACGTCCAGGACCGCGCGCGCTTCGACGACGCCGGCGCTGCTCGCACTTTCGGGAATATGTTTGTTGAACATGGCCCGTGCTTCGTCGCGGCGGCCCTGCCTGATCAGAAAACTTGCATACCCTTCAATTGCGGCGAGCGATCGAGTTTGACGATTTTCGACGGTATCCCGGAATGTCGTTTCGGCATCCTCATTGGCACCGAGAAGTTCGTTTATATGAGCCGTATGCAACAGCTTGAAGGCACGGAAGCCCTCGGTCGACGACAACGGTTCTAATGCCAACAGCGCGTCGTTGCGATTGCCGGCGCCGGTTTCAATCCAGGCGGCGACGATCCCGCGCAAGAGCGAAAGTGAACCTTCCGCTGGAACATTTTCAAGAGCGGCCCGCGCCTTGTCGAAATCGCCTGCCTTGATTTCGTCGATCGTGACGACGAATTGCGCAAGCCCCCCATCCTCCTCGACATCACCGAGGGTCCGTGCAATGGCCACGCCGTCGGCAACCTGACCGGCGATGATGAAGGCGCGGTAGGCGCGCATGCGGAGCTGATCGCTATCGGGATCTTCCGCCAGCGCCTCGCGGTAATACCGTGTGGACGCCGAGAGATCGCCGCGCTCCGTTGCGATGCGACCGGCTAAAAACTTTCCGAGCGTCGAGTCGACCTGTTCTTCCGGTGCAACCTTGTCATTGGTCAGCGGATTGTCGGCGTCGGCCGGGGAAACGAGCACGAGACTGGCGGCAAAGCCAAACATAACGGCAGTCGCAGCAACGCGGCCGGGTCGTCCCAAATGTTTACTGCTGATCGTGAACTTCATACCCAAGCCCATTCGCCCCGAAATGCATTCCAATTGGGCATTCAAAATATGCCACCCAAATTAAGCCCCCATCTTAAACGCGAAGACGCGCCGGGACACAGAAATCACGCAAAAATGACGACCCCTACATGTTCGGGTAGTTGGGGCCGCCGCCGCCTTCCGGCGTTACCCAGGTGATATTTTGCGCCGGATCTTTGATGTCGCAGGTTTTGCAGTGAACACAATTCTGCGGATTGATCTGAAATTTTGGATTTCCACCATCATCGTCGCGCAATACCTCGTAGACGCCGGCCGGGCAATAACGCTGCGCCGGCTCATCAAATCGCGGCAAATTGCGCCCAATCGGCGTCTCGGGATCGGCGAGCAGAAGATGGCCCGGCTGATCTTCCTCGTGATTGGTATTGGATATAAAGACCGACGAGAGGCGGTCGAAAGTGAGAACACCGTCCGGCTTCGGATAGGCGATTGGCTCGCAGGCCGCCGCCGGCAGCAAGGTCTCGTGATCGGCTTTGCCGTGTTTCAAAGTGAACGGAAGGCCAATCTTGAGTTGCCGCATCCACATGTCGATCAGCCCCAACCCGGCGCCGAGCAGCGGCCCGAACTTCGTCAGCAGCGGTTTTGCGTTGCGGACGCGGTTTAGATCCTTTTCAATCCACGAGGTCCGCAGCGCCGTGTCGTAGGTGGACAAATCGCCGCTCTCTGAATCGAGGCCCGAAATGGTTGCTTCGGCGGCGAGCATGCCTGACTTCATTGCATTGTGCGTTCCCTTGATGCGCGGGACGTTCACCAGCCCCGCCGTGCAACCAATCAAGGCACCGCCCGGAAAATTGAGTTTTGGCACCGACTGCCAACCGCCTTCGGTGATCGCCCGCGCGCCATAGGAAATTCGTTTGCCCCCTTTCAGCAGCGAACGAATTTTTGGATGGGTCTTGAAGCGCTGGAATTCTTCAAACGGAAACAGGTGCGGGTTGTCGTAGTTGAGATGAACGACGAAACCGACAGCAACCTGATTATCTTCGAGATGGTACACGAACGCGCCGCCGCCGGTCCCGCCGTCGAGCGGCCAACCGACCGTGTGCGAAACGCTGCCAAGTTCATGTTTCTCGGGTGCCACTTCCCACAATTCTTTCATGCCGAGGCCGAACTTCGGGTGATCGCAATTGGCGTCGAGTTCAAATTTTGAAATCAATTGTTTGGCGAGCGATCCGCGCACGCCTTCGCCGATCAATGTGTATTTGCCGTGAAGTTCGACGCCTTGTTCGAACCCGCCTTTGTGTTTGCCGTCGCGGTCGATGCCCATATCGCCGGTGGCGACACCTTTCACGCGGCCTTGATCGTCATACAGAATTTCGGCGGCGGCGAAGCCCGGAAAAATTTCAACGCCGAGTTCCTCGGCCTGTGCCCCAAGCCAGCGGCATACGTTGCCAAGACTGACGACAAAGTTGCCGTGATTGCTCATCAGCGGTGGCATCAGGAACTGCGGCACTGTGAAGGCCATCAACCCCGTTAGAAAATGAAAGCGGTCTTTTGTCACCGGCACGTTGAGCGGCGCACCTTTTTCTTTCCAGTCGGGAATAAGTTCGTCGAGCGCAACTGGATCGATCACCGCGCCTGACAAAATATGCGCCCCGATCTCGCTGCCTTTTTCGAGCACACAAACGGATATATCCTTGCCGGTCTCAGCCGCGATCTGGCGAAGGCGAATTGCAGCAGAAAGACCAGCCGGCCCGCCGCCGACAATGACCACGTCGTACTCCATCGACTCGCGCGGTGACTCGCGCTGTGGTTCGTCTGCCGCTGTCTCTTCACTCATGGAACTCGCCTAACCCAAAATTCGAGGTTTCGTCTTAAAACTGCATGCCCAAGTTTATGCCCGCCCGGCGTTTTTTGGTCAATTCCGCGCAACCCCAGGTGCGGCAAGCATTCATGCTAAACTTGAGCCATGAGCGAGGATAAAAATGCTTATGCCGCGCTTGCCTGGCAGGTCGAGGCCGGTGCCGATGAGGCCATTCTCAATGAAGCGCGGAAGCGCTTCCTGAAACCAGAGCCAGCGGCAAAGCCCGCGCCCGGCATATCAACGGCGACGACTGCTGCCAAAACGACGGCCACCGGATCCAAGCGATCTGCAAGCGTGCCGCTACATATGGAAGCACCGGATGAGGCCGCCAAGAGTGCCGCCGCACTGGCCGCTGCCTGCAATACGCTTGATGAACTGCGGGACGCGATGGCCGGGTTCGACGGATGCGCATTGAAAAACACGGCCATGAACCTTGTTTTCGGTGACGGCAATCCGGGCTCCGGATTAATGTTCGTCGGCGAAGCGCCGGGCGCAGACGAAGACCGCGAGGGAAAACCCTTTGTCGGCGTCAGCGGCCAGATGCTCGATCGTATGATCGGCGCGATCAACCGCGACCGGACCAGCGCCTATATCACCAACATGATCCCGTGGCGGCCGCCTGGAAATCGCAATCCCGATCCGTCCGAGCTAATGGTCTGCCTGCCCTTTATCCGCCGCCATATCGAACTGGTGGCGCCGAAGGTGCTCGTGCTGACCGGCGGCGTTGCGGCAAAGACGATGCTGAAGACAAAAGTTGGCATCACCCGACTTCGCGGTAAGTGGCACACCTACGACACTGAGGCGGGACCGATCCCGGCGCTGGCCATGTATCACCCGGCCTATTTGCTGCGCCAGCCCGCGCAAAAGAGGCTCGCGTGGCAGGATTTGCTGCGCCTGGAAGAAAAGTTGACCGAATTGGGCTGAACCCAGGGCTGTTGCGGTTGCGCCCGGTGGCATTCAACGATTAAATCGCGACCCGCGATTGGCCCCGCCCCGATCTCAGCATCGAGACCCCTCTCGAGACCATGACCCAAACCATCATGAATTCATTTTTCGGCAGAACAATTGGTATCGCCCGCGCCTTCGTTGTTGCCGTGGTATTGGGGATTGGCGTCTCGCTGCTGGCAAGTCCCTTGCCTGCGCTGGCCCAGGATTGGCCGATGCCGAACCTCGAGCCAGCCGATGCCGACGGCGATGGTCTCGCGGTTTTGTCAGTCCACGATATTGAGCATTACCGGAAAATATTTGCGCTGCAGGAAGAAGGCCGGTGGCGCGAAGCCGACCGCGAGATTTCGCAGGTTGGCAATCCGATCCTGATGGGGCATGTCGAATTTCAGCGCTACATGCATCCAACTAAATACCGCTCAAAATTTATTGAGCTCACGACATGGATGAAACAGTACCGGGACCACCCTGGTGCAAACCGCATCTATAGTTTGGCTCTAAGGCGCAAGCCCTCCAATTACCGCAACCCGCCGCCGCCCCTAAAGGTTCGTCTTGATTTCGATGAGAACGATGAAGAAGGCGAGATCATTACGCCCGATGCAACACCAAGCCGTTATTACCGTTCACCCGAGAGGCGGTCGCGCGATACGCGACGAAAAATTGCCAACGAACAGGCCCATATTCGGCGCCACATTTTGCGCGGCCAAACCGACGGCGCGCTAAAACATCTGACCGGCGCGGTGATGCAAAAGCTTTTCGACAAGGTCGAATTCGATCAGATCAAATCGAATATTGCGGCGGCGCTTTTCTTTCAAGGTGAAAATGAAAAGGCATTTGAACTTGCGTCCGCTGCGGCAAACCGGTCACGCGAGCATATTGAGATTGCCGACTGGACCGCAGGACTCGCCGCCTGGCAGCTCGGCAAAATCGAAATTTCGCGTCAGCATTTCGAAGCGCTCGCACGCTCTCCGATTGCCTCCAACTGGAACGCCGCCGCTGGTGCCTATTGGTCGGCACGGACCAGTCTCGTCG
>JAPYRS010000154.1 GCA_029936875.1 Alphaproteobacteria bacterium
TTCTTCTTCGACGTGTTTCGAATCGGGCGGCATCGATCCTGGCGAAATGCCGCCGATGTCGGCGTGGTGGCCACGGCTGCCGACATAAAACAGAAGGTCCACACCATTGCGATCAAACACCGGCGTAATCACGGTCACATCCGGCAAATGCGTGCCGCCGTTATAGGGCGCATTCAAAACAATAACGTCGCCCGGTTTCAACCTGTCGCCGCGAAGCCGAATGACGGTCTGGATGCTTTCGCTCATCGAACCAAGGTGCACCGGCAGGTGCGGCGCATTGGCAATCAGATGACCAGCCACATCAAAGATCGCGCAGGAAAAATCGAGACGTTCTTTGATGTTGACCGAAGACGCGGTGTTTTCGAGCACCGACCCCATCTGTTCGGCGATCGCCATAAACAGATTGTTGAAGATCTCCAGCATGATCGGGTCGACTTCGGTGCCGATGGCCGATTTCCGGTCGAGCGCTGTATCGCGGTTGAGCACGATCTGATCGTCCGGCGTGCGGGTTGCCGACCAACCCGGTTCGACAATGATGGTGCTGTTCGGCTCGACGATAATCGCCGGACCCGCAAGTTTTTCCTCTGGCACAAGTGAGTCGCGCTGGTGGACCGGAGTAGCCAAAGTCTCGCCGCCAGTGCGAACCGGAATTGTAATTGCCGGGCCATCGGAGGCAACAATCTCAAGCGACGGCATTTCTTCGGGTGCGTCACTTAACCCACTGATCTCAACTGACGCCGCCTCAAAGATAATTTCCTTGTCCGAAACAAATCCGTAACGGGCGCGGTGCGAGTCGGCAAAGTGCGTCGCGATTTCCTCCGCGCTGCCAAAATCAATAATCAAATAGGAATCGGTGCCGTCATACCGGACGTGAACACGTTTCGCCTCGGTGATACGGCTCTCCGGCACCTCCTGCGCTAGCATTTCCTCCCGTGCTTCAGCGGCCAATTGGTCGAGCGTATCGGAAAGTACCTTCCAACCGTCCGGCGTATTATTTTGTTCGACACTTTGTTCGCGCATCACCGTCATATCGGCGAGGCCAATACCGTAGGCGGAAAGCACGCTGGCCAAGGGATGAACCAGCACCGTTTTCATGCCGAGCGCGTCCGCAACCAGGCAGGCGTGCTGACCAGCGGCTCCCCCGAAACAGCAAAGCGCGTATTCGGTAACGTCGTAACCGCGCTGGATCGAGATTTTCTTGATCGCGTTGGCCATGTTTTCGACTGCAATCGCGAGGTACCCTTCGGCGACATCTTCTGGCGTGCGCGCCTGCCCGGTGGCGTCGCTGATCTCTTTGGCGAGCGTGGCAAACTTGTCCGCCACGGCTTTTTGATCGATCGGTTGGTCACCATCCGGCCCGAACACCGCCGGAAAGAAATCTGGGTTCAACTTTCCAAGGCAGACATTGGCGTCGGTCACCGTCAGCGGACCGCCGAGGCCGTAAGCAGCGGGACCGGGATTGGCGCCAGCTGAATCTGGGCCAACGCGCAACCGCGCCCCGTCAAAATGGAGAATTGATCCGCCGCCGGCGGCCACCGTGTGGATCGCCATCATCGGCGCCCGCATGCGAACACCGGCGACTTCGGTCTCGAACGCGCGCTCAAATTCCCCGGCATAGTGAGACACGTCGGTGGAGGTGCCGCCCATGTCGAAGCCGATGATTTTTTTGAAACCGGCGCGCGCACTGGTGCGGGCGGCGCCGACAATGCCGCCGGCGGGACCTGACAGAATTGAATCCTTGCCGTGGAAAAAATGCGCGTCGGCAAGACCGCCGTTTGATTGCATGAACATCAATCGGGATGCACCGAGCGCGAGCGCGACGCCGTCGATATAGCGCCGCAGGATTGGCGAGAGATAGGCATCGACGACGGTGGTATCGCCGCGGCTGACGATTTTCATTAAGGGGCTGACGCGATGCGACACTGATATCTGTGTGAAGCCAATTTCTGCTGCGAGCTCGGCAATCTTTTGCTCGTGATCGGGATAACGGTAGCCGTGCATGAAAACGATGGCAGCCGCGCAGATGCCGTCATCAAAAGCGCTTTGCAAATCGGTTCGGGCTGCTTCCACGTCGAGCGGCGTCAGGATTTCACCATAGGCGTCGACCCGTTCGGTGACTTCGATCGAGCGCTCGTAAACCATTTCCGGCAGCACGATGTGGCGTGCGAATAAATCCGGCCGGTTTTGGTAACCAATGCGGAGCGCGTCGCCGAGGCCTTGTGTGATGACCAAAACGGTGCGGTCACCTTTTCGTTCGAGAAGCGCGTTGGTGGCAACCGTGGTACCCATTTTGACGGCGGCGATTTTGTCGGCAGGAATCTCCGCGTCCCCGGCAAGCCCGAGCACGTCGCGGATACCCTGAAGGGCCGCGTCTTCGTACCGATCCGGATTTTCGGACAGGAGTTTTTTCGCCGATATATTTCCACTTGGGTCACAAGCGACAATGTCGGTGAAAGTGCCACCGCGGTCGATCCAGAATTGCCAGCGCTTGTCTGTCATTTACGTAAGCGTAGGGTTGAGATCATGATCCATTCTACCGCTGGCGCCGTTTGCCATACTGGCGTTAGCGCGTCTTTCCAATTTGGCGCTGGCGTCTTGATAATCTGGCGTTAGCGTCTTTCCAACCTGGCGCTAGCGCCAGTGCGGGGCGCACGTTAAGTTGGCCCTTACAAAAGTTCAACATTCGGAAATTCTAGAAGATGAGCATCTGGGGTAAAGTTATCGGTGCCACGGCGGGATTTGCCGTTGGCGGGCCAATTGGCGCAATGCTCGGCGGCGTGGCGGGCCACGTGTACGACAAAAAGCGCGCGGCGAGCCCGAAAGACGGCACCCGCCAGATCGCCTTTACCATCGGCGTGATCGTTCTCGGCGCAAAAATGGCGAAGGCCGACGGCGTGGTGACGCGGGACGAAGTGGAAGCGTTCAAGGAGGTTTTCCAGATCCCGCCGGAAGAAATGAAAAACGTCAGCCGCATTTTTGATCGCGCGCGGCAAGACGCCGAGGGTTTCGAGCCCTACGCCCATCAGATCGCCGGATTGTTTGAGGGCAGCCCGCAGGTGCTGGAAGATCTTCTCGACGGGTTATTCCACATTGCCAAGGCAGACAATGTTGTGCATCCGGCGGAGATTGAATTTCTCGAACGTGTCGCC
Source organism: Alphaproteobacteria bacterium (assembly GCA_029936875.1). Classification (GTDB taxonomy): domain Bacteria; phylum Pseudomonadota; class Alphaproteobacteria; order SHVP01; family SHVP01; genus JAPYRS01. The sequence continues at coordinate 3,150 of JAPYRS010000154.1, forward strand.
GGCATTTTCGGATTTGATGAAAATGATTTCGCCCGTATTCGCGAAGGCCATGTCGGCCCGGATGCGGCCGACCCCTACACGATCCTCGGCGTGAAGCGCGATATGTCTGATGATGAAATCAAATCGGCTTACCGGAAACTGGTCCGCGAACATCACCCCGACACCTTGATCGCGCAGGGCATGCCGGAAGAATTTGTCGAGGTTGCCAACGGAAAACTTGCCTCCATCAACGATGCTTACGACCGGGTTGAACGCGAACGGGGCATGAAATAGTGCCGCTGAATTTGGTCGCGGTGACGTTCGGTTTGATCAAATGAAGTCACGCGATATCGCGTTTGCGCTGTTTGTGAATCTTGGCGCCGGCACCAACTGGGTCGGCACCAAACTTGTCACCGATTATTTCCCGCCGCTGTTCAGTGTTGGCATGCGATTTGTTTTTCTTGCGGCGATGCTGTCGATGTTTGCCCGCGTCATTCCGGGTCAGATGCGGACGGTCTTTGCCGTCGCCATTACATTGGGCGTGATGCAGTTCGGGACCATGTTTGTTGCCCTTGATCTCGCCGATGATGTGGCACCCATTGCGATTGCCAACCAGATTTATGTGCCATTTTCGACCATCCTTGCGCTGATTTTTCTGAAAGAACGGATTGGTTTGTGGCGGGCGTCGGCGATCGCCATTGCCTTTGGCGGTGTCGTGGTGATGGGGTTCGATCCGAGCGTATTCCGGCGGTGGGACGCACTTTTGTTTGTGATTGCGTCGGCGGCTTCGCTGACAGTTGCTTCAATCTTCATGCGGCGTCTGACCGGCGTCAAAGTTTTTGAAATGCAGTTTTGGCTGGCATTGATCGCCGCGCCGCAAATGTTTCTGCTGTCGTGGATGTTCAAGAGCGGGCAGATTGATTCGATGATGAACGCGCCGTGGCTGGGTTACGGCGCCTTTATTTACGGCATCGCGACCGGATCGTTCCTGTTTCATGCCGGCTGGTATTATTTGCTCAGGCGCTATCCGGTGACAACGGTCAACCCGTTTATGCTGCTGATGCCGGTAATGGGTGTTGCAACGGGCATGGCCGTTTACGGCGACATCATGACGTGGCGAATTGCGCTTGGTGGTATTCTCACATTCGTTGGTGTCGCGATTATTATTGTGCGCAGTGACGTGAAGGGGGGAGGCCGAGATCGACGACCCGCACGAGGGTCAACCGGCGCCCGACAAAAGCTGATGCCTGAAATTTCAAATGCCTAAGATCCCAAATGCCTGAGATTATTGAACGCCCGAGCCCCAACTTTGATGTGCGCGACTGCGCAATCGACATGTTGGTCCTCCATTACACGGCGATGGAAACCGCGACCGCGGCGCTCGACTGGTTGTGCAATCCAGAATCAAAAGTCAGCACGCATTACCTGATCGATGAGGCCGGAAAAGTTTTTCGGCTGGTCACTGAGGATCAGCGCGCGTGGCACGCGGGCGTTGCGAACTGGTTTGAAGAAACCAACATCAACGCGCGCTCGATTGGCATTGAACTGCACAATCCCGGACCGGAGTTGGGCGACCCACCGTTTGAAGAGGCGCAGATGGTGGCGTTGATCGATCTCGTGCGGGAAATCATTGCTCGTCACGATATCGCGGCGACACGCGTGCTTGGCCATTCGGACGTCGCACCGATCCGAAAGCGTGACCCTGGTGAAAAGTTCGACTGGGCGCGGCTTGCCGACGCAGGCATTGGATTTTGGCCCGATCATACCGGGGCTGCGGACCAAAAAGTTGACCCGCGCTCGAACGGCGATGAGGTATCCGCGCTGCAATCAATGCTCGGCGCTTATGGATACGGCGTAACCCGATCCGGCAAATACGACGATGAGACGAAAGCCGTGGTGACAGCCTTTCAGCGCCACTTTCGCCCGGCAAATGTGGACGGCATCGCCGACGGTGAAACGCTCGGCATTCTCGAGGCGCTGCTCATCCGGCTCGGTGACACTTGATTTCCGCGCGCCGTTGACCGCATCGCTTATCAGCCTAAATTAGACGGGCTAGGTGGCTGGATGGCCGCTGCCTCACTTCGGTGGGGGAGAGGAAAGTCCGGGCTCCACGGAAACACGGTGCCGGGTAACGCCCGGCGAGGGCGACCTCAGGGAAAGTGCCACAGAAAGCAAACCGCCATGCGTTTACGCAAGGTAAGGGTGAAAGGGTGCGGTAAGAGCGCACCGCGCCGCCGGTAACGGCGGTGGCAGGGCAAACCCCACCGGGAGCAA
>JAPYRS010000155.1 GCA_029936875.1 Alphaproteobacteria bacterium
CTCGGCCATTGAATGGTGAACACTTGACCTTTGCCACAGTATGAATCTGGGCGTCGCTGCTCGAAATGAGTTTGTAACCGCGTAGTAACCACGACCTCTCGGAACGCCAGCGACCTTGGGTTGATTGAACCCAGAAATGCCGAAGCCCGCAGGAAGCGCGGGCTTGAGGTCGAGAAAATTGGAGCGGGCGATGAGATTCGAACTCACGACTTCAACCTTGGCAAGGTTGCGCTCTACCCCTGAGCTACGCCCGCATGAGACCTGCTGATTTAAGGGAAAGGGCGGCACTTGACAAGGTTTCCGCCAATTTCCTGGGTCCGTGGCAATCGCGGTTGGGGGCCGCTGCGTCACACTTGGCAAGGCCCGGCACTTTCGCCACATTATACGCTGATCCCGTCCTGAAATCCCTCGGATTCGAGCCAAATCCATGCCCCCTAACAGCGAGCAAGCGACCGAAGACGACCTGATGGCACGCTTTGCCGCCCTTGGCATCGCCGCGAAAACCCACCGCCATGCGCTAGTATTTACGGTCGACGAGGCGCGGGCCCTTCGCGGAGACCTCAAAGGCGGTCACTGCAAATGCCTGTTCCTCAAGGACAAGAAATCGGCGCTGTGGCTGATCGTGGTTGAGGAGGACCGGGCGGTGGACCTGAAGGCGCTATCCATCGCGATCGGTGCGGCCCGGTTCAGCTTCGGCAAGCCGGAACTGCTCTTGGAGACCCTCGGCGTGGCGCCGGGCGCGGTCACGCCCTATGCCGCAATTAACGATTTGAGCGGGGCGGTACAAATCGTCCTCGACCAGAGCCTGATGGACTTTGCGGTTCTCAATTTTCATCCGCTCCACAACGCGGCGACGACTGCGATTGCGCCGGGCGATCTGGTCACGTTTCTGCGCGATACCGGCCATGAGCCGATAATTCATACATTTCCGAATTGAAAGCGGGGTCCAGACTGAAAGCGGGCCCTCGAATGAAGATAGGTCCCGGCGAGAAACGACGCCCTTCTGTGGCCATAAATAATGTGCCGCGCTAAACTGGCGATAACCTGGCGCCAGATTGCCAAACTCAATCAGCGGCTAAACCAACGCAATTTTGGGGGCCTGACCCAATTCGATTTACCGTCGGTAATTACGCATAAGCGTTAGAAATATTAATAACAGCGTCAGAAGATAGTGGTTCATGGAACAAATACTGAGTGAAGCAGCAATCGCACCCGGCGACCTGATCAAGGATAGCCGCACCGAAGATTTCGTCGCCGATGTCGTTGAGGTGTCAAAGGAGACGGTCGTCTTGGTCGATTTTTGGGCGCCCTGGTGTGAGCCCTGCAAACAACTGACGCCGACGCTGGAAAAGGTCGTGACCGAAGCCGGCGGCGCCATAAAACTGGTCAAGGTCAACGTCGACGAAAACCAGGGGCTTGCCGAACAGCTTCAGGTAAAATCGATCCCGATGGTCATTGCCTTCAAGGACGGAAACCCGGTCGATGCGTTTACCGGCGCGATCCCGGAGAGCAAGATCAAGACCTTTATCGAAAGGTTCAGTGGCAAACTCGGGCCGTCGCCGGTTAAGTCGGCGCTGGAGGCTGCCATCGCCGCAACGGAAGCCGGCGATCATGAGGCAGCGGCAAATATCTACGCGCAGATCGTCCAGCACGAGCCGGAAAACGCTGCAGCGCTGGGCGGGCTCGCCCGTGCCTATATCGAGGTTGGCGAGTTGGACCGGGCTGAAGAAACGCTCGCGCTGGTGCCGCCGGCACATGCCAATCACAAATACATCACCGCCGCGCAATCCGCATTGGTGTTGGCGCGTCAATCCGGGGATGCCGGTGACGCTGCAGAATTTAAGGCCAAAGTTGAAGCAAATCCGGACGACCACCAGGCGCGGTTTGATCTCGGCGTCGCCCTGTTTGCGGCCGGGCGGTCGGAAGACGCGATCGACGCATTTCTTGAAATAATTCGGCGCAATCTCGCGTGGAACGACGAGGCCGCGCGGACGCAACTTCTGAAAATCTTTGAGGCACTCGGCCCGACCGACGAACGGACCCTATCGGGGCGGCGGCAATTATCGAGTGTGCTGTTCTCGTAATGGAAATTTCGGACGACACAGGATTTTCAGATCTCGCGCGGATCATTCCGGTGTTTCCGCTGTCGGGTGTGTTGATGTTGCCGGGCGGCAATCTTCCGCTGCATATGTTCGAGCCGCGTTACCGCGAAATGGTCCGGGATTCAATTGCGATGACGCGATTGATCGGCATGATTCAACCACGCGAAACGGATCGCGAGTCGCCAATCGGTGAGCCCGACCTTTACAATATCGGATGCGTCGGAAAAATTACCTCGTTCCGCGAAACTGATGACGGCCGCTATTATTTAACGCTGCGCGGGATTTGCCGGTTCGACTATGTCGAGGAAGTGCCGAACGATAAACTTTATCGCACCGCTCTTGTCTCGTACGCGAAGTTCCGCGCCGACACCCAGCCGGTCGATGATGAAAAGGTTCTCGACCGGGACGCGTTTCTCGCTTCGCTGCGATCTTTTTTTGACCGCCACAGTATTGACGTCGAATGGGAGACCTTGGCAAAGGTCCCGGACGTGCCCCTAGTGCGGTCCTTCGCAATGACATGTCCGTTTGAACCGAGCGAAAAACAGGCGATACTGGAGGCTTCCTCGGTCGCTGAACGGGCCCGGATGGTGATGTCACTGATCGAGATGGCGCTCGCCCAGCCCGGCGATTCGCGGACAATTCAATAAACGCGCGACACGAACCGGCAGGATGGAAATGGCAGACGGCACCGATATCGACCCTAAACTCCTTGAGATTCTGGTATGCCCGCTGACCAAGGCGCCGCTTCGCTATGACCGCGAGGCGCAGGAGCTGATCAGCGAAAAGGCCGGGCTCGCCTATCCGATTCGGGACGGCATACCGATCATGCTGGTCGATGAGGCGCGGAAGATCGAAACCTAAAGCAGTGTTCGTGAATGCATCCGGCCCGGCGCCAACCGAAATTAGGATCAAACGCGCCGAAAAAATTCTTGAGATTACCTTTGATGACGGAGCAAAGTTTCGGCTGCCGGCGGAATACCTGCGGGTTGAAAGTCCATCGGCCGAAGTCCAGGGCCATTCAGCGGAACAGCGCGTGACAATTGCCGGGCGGCGGCATGTCGGCATCATGACTGTTGAATCGGTTGGCAATTACGCGATCCAAATTCATTTTGATGACATGCACGATACCGGCATCTTTTCCTGGTCGTATCTCTACCAACTCGGTGAGGAACAGGAGCAACGCTCGGCCGATTATTTGGCCGCGCTCGAGTCCGAAGGCAAAAGTCGAGATCCCTAGGAGGGGCAGAGACCCCTAAAAATATCCCGCGTGACTAGAGCGGTGCGCCCTGCAAAAGACGCGGCAGGTCGCCGACGGTTCCGCGCGCATGTTCCATAAGGAAATTCTTCAGCGGCGGGATCTTGTCGACCGCGGCGATGCCAAGTTTGCGCGCAATCTTAATCGGCATGACGTCAGTCGAAAAAAGTTTGTTGAGGTTGTCGGTGACCGCAAGCAACGTGAGGTTATCGAACCGTCGCCACTGCGCGTAACGGTCAAGCACCGTTTTGGCGCCGATGTCCTGGCCGAGACGCCGCGCATCAACGATGACCTCAGCCAGCGCACCGACATCGCGGATGCCGAGATTAAGCCCCTGCCCGGCAATCGGGTGCATGCCGTGCGCCGCGTCGCCGATCAGCGCGAGCCGCGAAGCCGTGTAACTTTCGGCGTGCTGCAATTTGAGCGGATAGGCCCAGCGCATGCCTTCAATTTCGATTTCACCGAGATAATCCCCGAACCGTCGTTTTAGTTCCTCGAGAAACTGATGATCGTTCAGTGCGACGATTGCCGGCGCAGTTGATTCTTTTTCGGTCCAGACAATGGACGAGCGATTGTCTTTCAGCGGCAACACGGCAAATGGTCCCATGGGCAGAAAATTTTCGAGTGCGACACCGCAGTGCGGTTTTTCGTGTTTGACCGTGCAGACGATTCCGACCTGCCGGTAGGACCAACCATGCACCGTTATACCGGCGTCCTCGCGCAATTTTGAGCGGACACCATCGGCGGCGACCAAAAGCGGCGCCTGAAAAATCCGGCCATCATCCAGTGTGACCGTAACCAGGCCGGGGCCGCGGTCGATATCGGTAATCGACGCCGGTGCAACAAAGTTGAGCGGCAGCTTTGCCGCCGCCGCATAGAGCGCCGCGCGGTTGTGTCTGTTCTCGAGCATGTAACCAAGAACGTTGTCCGCCGGATCTTTATTACCGAGCGCCTGGCTATTGAAATGCAGGAACAGCGGCGACCCTCCCTCGACAACGCGGATGTCAAGAATCGGTTCGGCGTGATCCTTCATCCCGTGCCAGAGACCGGCGGCATTCAATAGCCGCTGCGATCCGTAGGCGATGGCCGACGCGCGGCCATCGTGCGGGGCGGCCACCAATGTTTCTGGATCGGCGCGTTCGATCACGGTGACATTGATGCCCGAGCGGGACAGCGTCGCCGCGAACGTCATCCCAACCAATCCGCCGCCAACGACGATGACATCGCTCGCCATTACATCGCTGCCAACATCGTTCGCCGTTGCGGCCGCCGATGCTTTCCGGTTCGATTTCGAATTTCTGTCTGGTGCCGGGCGCTTTGCCATCTGAGGCTCTTTCATGGAGTGGATTTACACCCCGGGAAATACCCTTGTCTACGGGTGCCTTAGAAATAGGCGAATTTCGCGCGTCCACGCGCCTCCCTCTCTCGGGCTCGTGATTTTATTGTTTATTTTCAATAATTTGCCACGATCACGCCGTTCGGCACGGCAATTGAAATAGAACAGGTGGCAAACCAATATGGGCGGGAGATTATTCAAAATGCGGGTCGGAATTCTTGCGGGGTCTGCCGTACTTATCGCAGTGACGGTGGTTGGCGCCCCGAGCCCGGCATCGGCGGAGGAGGCCGCTCCGGTCACCGAGACCGCCTACATCTTCAATTCGCTTTCCTTCCTGATGCACGGCTTTCTCGTGATGTGGATGGCCGCCGGATTCACGATGCTGGAAGCGGGGCTGGTGCGGACCAAAAATGTCGCCACCATTTGTCTGAAAAATATCGCGCTCTTCTCGATCGCCGGCATCCTCTATTACCTGGTCGGCTACAACCTGATGTACACCGGCGTCGACGGCGGCGTGTTTGGCACATTCGCCTGATGGGTGCCGGACGATGCGGCCGCGCTGAGCGGTGATTTCGAGGCCGGGTATTCGACCGCGTTCGACTGGTTTTTCCAGATGGTGTTTGTCGCCACCGCTGCATCGATTGTCTCCGGCGCG
>JAPYRS010000016.1 GCA_029936875.1 Alphaproteobacteria bacterium
GGTAATAATTCCGGCGGCGGGAATATCATCGTCGTACACGTTGAAGGCAGCAAACGCGGAAAATTCGAGGAACGGCGAGCCGGGATCGAGCAGAAGGCGCAATCTTTCCCGCGGCAAAAGTTTGCCGCGGTCGGTGTGGCGCGTCCGCGCGCGTTCATTGCCGCCCAATTCGATAGCGGCGGTCTTGTCGCGCAAATCTTCGACCAGACCAACCATGTGCGCGTGATTTTTGGCGAAGGTCTCCGAATCCGGGTCGGCTGCAGTTTCGAGCGATGTCATGGGCGGTCCCGAATAATTACCAACCGCCGGTTTCCAGCCAGCGCTCAACTTGCATGAGATGATCGGAGCCCCAAAAGGGTTCGCCGTCGACAAAGAAGAAGGGCGAGCCAAACACGCCTCTCTCCAGGGCGGTATTGGTTTCGGCTTTCAATTGATCTTTGATCGCGGGGTCCTGAATGGCGGCGAGGTATTCGTCCCGGTCGATTCCGATTGCGGCCGCTATATCTGCTGTGTCTTCAGCGCCGGAGACGTCGCGGCCTTCACCGAAATAGACCGCGTAGAAAGCGTTCGCGAGCTCTTTGGCCTTGGCAGGGTCGGACTTCATCAGCCAGTAAAACCCGCGCGCGGCCGCCAACGTCCCGTGCGGAAAGCCCGGTGGGTGGGCAAGTGGAACGCCAAGGCGTCTGGCTTCGCGGGCAATATCGCGCGCGGAATAATCGCCTTTGATCGGATACTGGCCGAGCGGCGCTGTCCCCACCGCTTTGAACATCGCGCCAAGCATAATTGGGCGCCACATAACTTCGCGTCCATGCCGCTCTGCAACAGCGTCAATCTGCAGGCTGCCGAGGTAGCCATAGGGCGAGGCAAAATCGAAATAGAAATCAATTGGTTCGGCCATGCTCTTCTTTCCCGCGGACGCGGTGCCTCCGAAGGATTTTTCTAGGCGGCGATTTCCAGGGCGATGGCCGTCGCTTCGCCGCCGCCAATGCAGAGTGAGGCGACGCCGCGTTTGAGATCATGCTGCTTGAGTGCGGTAATCAGCGTCGCGATGATGCGCCCGCCCGATGCCCCGACTGGATGGCCGAGCGCACAGGCGCCGCCGTTAACGTTGATGATGTCATGGCCAATGCCAATATCGCGCATCGCTGCCATCGTCACGACGGCGAAGGCTTCGTTTACTTCGAACAAATCGACATCTTCCTTGGTCCAACCGACACGCTCGAACAATCTGTTGATCGCGCCAATTGGTGCGGTCGTGAACCAGGCCGGTTCCTGACTGAATGTTGAGTGACCGAGTATGCGGGCAAGCGGAGTCAATCCGCGCGCCTCCGCTACTGATTCCCGCATCAGGACGAGTGCGGCGGCGCCATCGGAAATGGAACTGGAATTTGCCGCCGTTACCGTGCCGCCTTCCCGAAATGCCGGCCGAAGCTTTGGAATTTTGGCGGGGTCAGCTTTAAACGGCTGCTCATCTTTGGCGATTACAAATTCGTCTTTGCGTGTTTTTACGGTAACCGGAACGATTTCGTTGTCGAAGGTCCCGTTTTCGTTTGCCGCTTTGGCACGGGCCAGAGAATCGACCGCAAACTGATCCTGTGCGTCGCGCGTGAACTGATAATGCTCGGCGGTGTCTTCGGCGTACTCGCCCATCAATTTTCCCGGCTCATAGGCGTCTTCCAAACCGTCGAGAAACATATGATCGTAAATCTGACCGTTACCCATCCGGTAACCGCTGCGCGCTTTATCGAGAATGTACGGCGCGTTCGACATACTTTCGAAGCCACCGGCAACGACGATTTCCGAACTTCCAGCGATAATTTGATCGTGGCCAATCATCGCCGCCCGCATGCCGGACCCGCACAGCTTATTGACCGTTGTCGCACCAGTACTTCGCGGAATGTCTGCCGCGTGTGCCGCCTGTCGCGCCGGGCCTTGCCTCAACCCTGCGGGAAGCACGCAACCCATGATGACATCATCAATTTGATCGGCAGAAACGCCGGCCCGGTCGAGCGCACCGCGAATTGCAACACCGCCTAATGCCGGCGCTGTAACAGGGCTTAAGTCCCCCTGGAAGGTACCCATGGGGGTGCGGGCCATGCCGACGATGACGATGGGGTCCTTGGCGTTCGACTGGTTCATATCAATGCGTATCCAAATCTAAATATTGAGAAGGCGCTGGGCGGAGGCGCCCATTTCGCTGCAGTGTACCGGAGCGTGGCCATTGCTGAAACCAACTTCCGCGGCAGAATTCCGCTAATCCTCGATGGGTGCAAGACTGATATTGCCCTGAATCAGGCGATATGCGGGCTGGCCGCTGCTACGGGAGGCCCCTATGGTGTGCCGCCCCAATTTGAGATTTTCTGATTTATGACAACCGCCGCGCCCGCCATCATGCGCGCGTCCCTCTGGATGATGGGGACGCTTGTCTCCTTCGCGATTTTGGGTGTCGCAACGCGGGAATTGTCGGCCCATTCGCCGTTCCAGCTCCTGATGATGCGGACCTTGATTGGGCTGATCATCCTCCTACCGTTCGTAGTCATTCCCGTCGATGGCAGCAAAGCATTCGCACCCGCCGGCCCGGGCTGCAGATCATCCGCAATCTGTTTCATTTCTCCGCCTCGATTGGCTGGTATTACGGCAGCGCCGTCCTGCCGCTTGCCAGCGTTTTTGCGATCGAATTTACCGCCCCGATATGGGCCGCAATTCTGGCTGTCATAATATTGAAGGAGCGTCTCAACTTCGGCCGGGTCACCGCGATCGCACTTGGCTTGGTCGGGACTGTGATCATCCTGCGGCCCGGGTTCTCTGACGTTTCACTCGGCGCAATTGTTGTGTTGGGATCGGCACTCGGATTTGCAATCTCTCACATCATTACCAAGAAGATGACGGAACGGAATTCCGTATTCGTTGTGCTGTTTTATATGTCCGTAATCCAGCTACCGCTTGTCATGTGGCCTGCCATAGCGACCTGGACGCCGCTGACGTCCGGTGACATCCCGTGGGTTCTGCTGATGGGCGTTGTCGGTCTGACCGCTCATTTGTGTCTCACGCGCGCGCTCAATCTGGCCGACGCAACCGTCGTGATCCCGCTCGATTTCCTTCGTGTGCCGTCAATCGCCGTCGTCGGCTTTCTTGTTTATTCAGAGGCGCTGGACCCATTCGTCCTGCTCGGCGCGCTCGTCATATTCGGTGGAAACTATTTCAGCTTGATCCGGGAGCGGCGCACGGCACTAAACATCACCGCCGCGCATAACGCTGAAAACGACGGGACGTGAGGGTTCGTCGGCTGCTAACCCGTCTCTTCAAATAACTCGCGACCAATCAGCATCCGTCGAACTTCCGATGTGCCGGCACCGATTTCGTAGAGTTTCGCATCGCGCAGTAAACGGCCTGTCGGAAACTCGTTCATGTAGCCGTTGCCGCCCAAACATTGAATGGCTTCAAGCGCCATCCAGGTCGCCTTTTCCGACACAAACAGAATTGCGGCGGCGGCGTCTTTCCGCGCCACCTTCGCCTGATCACAGGCTTTCGCAACGGCGTAGACATAGGCGCGCGAGGCATTGTGGGTCGCGTACATGTCGGCGAGCTTTCCCTGCATCAATTGAAACGACCCAATCGGGCGCCCAAACTGTTCCCGCTGATGAATGTAGGGCACAACCACATCCATGCAGGCCTGCATGATTCCAAGCGGGCCACCGCTAAGAACGGTGCGTTCGTAATCCAAACCGGACATCAGCACGCGAACGCCGTCTCCCTCACCGCCGAGGATGTTATCTTCAGGCACTTCGCAATCTTCAAACACCAATTCGCTGGTGTTCGAGCCGCGCATACCGAGCTTGTCCAGTTTCTGCGCGGTCGAGAATCCTTTCATGCCGCGCTCAATTATGAATGCAGAAATACCATGCGACCCGGCGTCCATCTCGGTCTTGGCATAGACCACCAAGGTGTCTGCGTCCGGCCCATTGGTGATCCACATTTTGGTGCCGTTAAGGACGTAGTGATCGCCCTTCTTGTCGGCGCGAAGGCGCATGCCGACAACGTCTGATCCGGCGCCCGCTTCGCTCATCGCCAGGGCACCGACGTTTTCGCCGCTCACCAATTTCGGGAGATACCGTTTTTTCTGTTCGGCGGACCCGTTGAGGCTGATCTGATTTACGCACAGGTTTGAATGCGCACCGTAACTGAGGCCGACGGACGCGGACGCGCGGCTGATTTCTTCCATCGCCACGACATGTTCGAGATAGCCCATGTCGCTGCCGCCGAATTCTTCCGCGACCGTAATGCCCAGCAGGCCCTGTGCGCCCATTTTTGCCCAAAGGTCGGCGGGGAATTCGTTGGATTGGTCGATATCTGCAGCGCGCGGCGCGATTTGATCACTGGCAAAACTCATCACCGAATCTCGCAACAAGTCGGCGGTTTCGCCGAGATCGAAGTGCAATGATGGAATTTGATTGGGTATCATGTCGCGCCGTCCTGCCAATAATCCAAGTGAATAGTCTAAACCTTCGAGGCTTTCTTAAAGCAAGAACCAGGCGGCGAGCCCGAGAAACGCAGAAAAGCCCAAGACGTCGGTTATCGTTGTGACAAACACCGTGGCCGCCAGCGCCGGGTCGATGCCGATGCGGTTGAGCCCAAGTGGGATCAACATGCCGGCGACACCAGCGACGATAATATTGATAACCATTGCCGCGAAAATGACGATGCCGAGGTCCTGACTGCCAAACCAGACCCAGGCAACAACCCCGGTAATCACCGCAAAAATGAAGCCGTTGGCAATGCTGACGGCAAATTCCTTGTTGAGAAGCCGAAGCGCGTTGGCGCGGGTCAAGTCGCGCGTCGCAAGCGCCCGCACCGTAATCGTCAATGTCTGCGTGCCGGCGTTTCCGCCCATCGAGGCCACAATCGGCATCAGCACGGCGAGTGCCACGATTTGTTCGATGGTCGCCTCGAAGAATGCAATGACACCGGACGCCATTACCGCCGTCGCCAAATTGACCAGAAGCCAAGGAAACCGCTGCCGGGTGGTTTCGAAAACGCTGTCGTACAGATTTGATTCGCTAATGCCGCCGAGGCGCATGATGTCCTCTTCAGCTTCTTCAAGAATAATATCGACCACATCATCAACCATGATGACACCAAGGAGGCGTCCAGTGTTGTCGATAACGGCAGCAGACGGAACGTTGTACTGTTCGAAAACGTAGGCCACTTCTTCCTGATCCATTAATACCGGAATGAGATGCGGATCCGCGTCCATGATGTCGCCGATCACAATCGGCCGTTTCATCCGCATCGCCCGGTACAAGGGCAACGTCCCGATCGGGTGGTGCGATGGATCGACAACAATTATTTCGTAAAATTCATCCGGCAGATCGGTGGCCTCGCGGAGAAAATCAATGGTTTGCCCGATGGTCCAGAAATCAGGAATTGCGACCAGATCGCGCTGCATCAAGCGGCCGGCACTATCTTCGGGATAAGCCAACGCCTCTTCAATCGGCGTCCGCTCGTCTTCATCAAGCGCTGTTAGAACCGACGCCTGCGTTGCTTGATCAAGGGTCTCGAGGACCTCGGTCGCGTCGTCGGTATCGAGACCGGCGAGTGCTGCCGCGATATGGGCCGGGCCAAGTTGCTTGACGACGGCCTGGCGAACGCCGTCATCAAGTTCCGAAAGAATTTCCGGATCGAGATGGGATTTGAGATTTTCAACGAGTCGCTTGCGGCGTTCGCGTCCAATCTGGTGGATGAGATCAGCAACGTCCGCGCTGTGAAGCCCGTCCAGCAACGCTTCGATGCGTGCCGCACTGTTGTCATCGAGTGCCCGTCGCAGTGAATGCAGTAAATCGTCGGTAAGCGCGAACGCTTCTTGCACCGCAGGCGCCGAATCCGGCCGATCGTTTCGGCGGGAACCCGGCATTGAACTCAATCCGCGTCTGCGGTCGCGCCGCGATGGAGTGCATCGACAGCCGCGACAGCGCTCATGTTGACGAGGCCCCGAACTGTAATCGACGGGTGCACGATATGGGCGGCACCGCCGAGCCCAACAATTATAGGTCCGAGCGAAAGCCCCTCGCCCGTGGTGCGTGCGATATCAAAGGCGGCACTGGCGGCATCGAGGTTCGGCATCACCAGTAAATTCGCGGCGCCCTTAAGGGCGGAGTCTGGGAACACGCGTTTGCGAATGTTTTCCAGTAAGGCCGCGTTTATGTGCATTTCCCCTTCCACCTCGAGCTCCGGTGCCTGTTCGCGGATGAGGTCGAAGGCAAGACGCATCTTTTTGGAAGACGAGCTGTTTGATGATCCAAAATTGGAATAGGAAATCAACGCGACCTTTGGTTCGATGCCGAATCGCGCGACAGTGGCGGCGCCGAGCATTGCCGACTCAGCAATTTCCTCCGCCGTCGGATCAAAATTTACGCTGGTATCGGTGATGAAAATTGTGCCTGTCGAGAGAATCAGCAATTCAACGGCGTAACAGCGCTTCGACTCGTGCTCATATCCCAGAACATCAGAAAGATTGGTGAGCTGCCGCTCGTAACGGCCGACGGTTCCACAAATCAGCGCATCCGCGTCCTCACGCCGAACCATAAGCGCGCCCAAAACACTGCTGCGGGTGCGCACAATATTCTTCGCGCTATCCGGCGTAATGCCGCGCCTCTGCATGATCTCGTGATATTCCTTCCAGTATTCGCGAAAGCGCGGATCTGATTCTGGATCGACCAACTCAACATCTTGGTCGAGGTGGAAACGCATGCCCAGTTTTTCCAGGCGCGACTGAATGACGGCGCGACGGCCGATCAATATTGGTTTGGCGAGCCCATCATCGATAACAATCTGAACGGCGCGAAGAACATCAAGATTTTCGCCCTCCGCATAAACGAGGCGTTGCGGCGTTTCCCGCGCCCGGTCGAACACCGGTTTCATGACTAGGCCGGAACGATAGACGAATTGAATGAGGTGCGCGCGGTAGGCGTCAAAATCTTCAATCGGCAACGTCGCGACACCCGAATCCATTACCGCCTTGGCGACGGCGGGCGCAATCTCAACAATGAGACGCGGATCAAACGGTTTAGAAATTAAGTATTCCGGTCCAAACGACAGCGATTGGCCGCCGTATGCGCGTGCCACCACGTCCGACGCTTCCGCATTGGCGAGATTTGCAATGGCATAACCGCAGGCAAGTTTCATTTCCTCATTGATCGTGCTCGCACCAACATCAAGCGCGCCGCGAAAGATGAACGGAAAGCAGAGAACATTATTGACCTGATTGGGATAATCCGAGCGACCAGTGGCGATAACGGCATCGTCGCGAACAGACTTCACAACTTCAGGAAGGATTTCTGGTTCCGGATTGGCGAGCGCCATGATAATCGGCCGGGCCGCCATCTTTTCGACCATCTCGGCTTTAAGTACACCAGGTGCCGACAGGCCAAGGAAAATATCGGCGCCGGGAATAGCGTCGGCGAGCGTCCGGGCCTTTGTCGCAACGGCGTATCGCCCCTTATAGGGGTCCATGTCTTCGGTCCGGCCCTCATACACGACGCCGACAACATCGAGCACCGTAATATGCGATTTCGGCAGACCCATGCTGACCAGCAGATCGAGGCAGGCGAGCGCAGCTGCCCCCGCGCCGGAACAAACAAGCCGGACATCACCGATGTTTTTTCCGACAACACGAAGAGCATTGTGAATTGCGGCGGCAACGCATATCGCGGTGCCATGTTGGTCGTCGTGAAAGACCGGGATATTCATGCGTTCGCGTAACGCTTTTTCGATGACGAAACATTTCGGTGCACGAATATCTTCGAGATTGATGCCGCCGAATGTCGGCTCGAGAGCGGCGACAATATCGACGAACTTGTCGGCATCCAGTTCATTGACTTCGAGATCAAAAACATCGATGTCGGTGAATTTCTTGAAAAGTACCCCCTTGCCTTCCATCACCGGCTTTGCCGCGAGCGGGCCAATATTGCCAAGGCCAAGAACCGCCGTCCCATTGGTCACAACACCAACAAGATTGTGGCGGATCGTCATTTCACGAGCTTTCAGAGGGTCTTCAACAATCAGGCGCGACGCCGCCGCAACACCCGGCGAATAGGCGAGCGCAAAATCTCTCTGGTTTGAAGGGTTTTTCGTCGCGTTGACGCTGATTTTTCTAGGCATTGGCAGCCGGTGATATTCGAGCGCCATTTCGTCGAGTTCGTCGGCCATTGGCGCTCCAACCTGGGTCGGTGAGGCTCGGTTAACCTCACAGACGTTTCGGCAATTCTAGTTTGTTATTTGAAACCTAATAACAGAATCAACCGAGGCGCCTGCCATCGGCTTAGAAAAAAAGTGGTGCGGTCGAGAAGACTCGAACTTCCACGGGATTATCTCCCACAGCGACCTCAACGCTGCGCGTCTACCAGTTCCGCCACGACCGCAAAAAGGGTGCTCGAAGTACCAAATCCCTCCCGGCGCCGCAAGTCCCAAGGAAGCCTATTTGGTCAGCAAGCAAATGGTTTTTAGGTTTCGTCGCTGATCCCAACCGTGTCGGTGATGGTTACACCGACATGGTTATCGATGACTAAGACTTCCCCACGGGCAATGAGCCGGTCATTGGCGTAGATATAAGCGTGATCATTGACGGTCGTATCGAGCTCAATCACCGCGCCACGGCCCATTTTGAGCAACTGATTGACGGGCATCGACGCGCGGCCAAGCACGACGGACAATTCAACAGTCACTGTTTTGACGGCATTGTCAGACATTCGGGTCTCCTGTGATCATCGATTCTATCGTTAAACACTTAAAAACCAAACAAAAAACCCCGATGAAACCTTTCACATTCCGTGCCATCGGCGGCAGGCGCATGGTAGCGTTGGGCCATGAATTTGCTCGAATGGGACGCGAGTACAGGGCCAGTTGAGTACCGCGGTGCGATATCCCGCATGGAAGACCGGGTTGCAGCGATCCTGGCCGGTGACGCGCCGGAGCTGATCTGGCTACTGGAACATCCTCCGCTCTACACCGGCGGCACCAGTGCGCAGCCCGAAGACCTGATCGGTTCTTCGGTAATTCCGGTGTTTCCAACTGGGCGCGGCGGCCAATACACCTATCACGGCCCCGGCCAGCGGATCGCCTACACCATGCTGGACTTGCGGGTGCGCGGGCGGGACGTGCGGAAATATGTTCGCAATCTCGAGCAATGGCTGATCGACGTGCTCGGCGGTTTCGGCATCGACAGCAAACGCGAGGACGGGCGCGTCGGCGTCTGGGTCAACCACCCGAATCGGGGAATCGCCAAAATTGGAGCGATTGGCGTCCGCATCCGGCGCTGGATTACCTATCATGGCATTAGCCTCAATGTTGATCCGGACCTGTCTCATTACGCTGGCATCGTGCCCTGTGGAATTAGCGATGCTGCGGTGACATCACTTGCCGATCTCGGCGTCGACGTGACCCTGGAAGAAGTCGATCTCGCGCTTCGTCACTGTTTTGAGAATATTTTCGAGGCCGATTTGCACACGGACGATTTTTCGCTCGGTGCCAACATCGCCGCCTCCGCTCAAAGCGCCGAATAAGCCTCAATTAAGTTGTCGTCAGCTGGCGAAACGGACCGGCGGGGACGGATTTGTCTGTCTCTTCGATTATCTCGACATTGCTAATTACCGCCGCGGGCGGCCCGTTTCTGCAGGCCAAAATAAATGACGCAACGACGTCCGATGCGCCGGCGGCAATTATTTCAACCGCACCATCACTGCGATTTCGAACCGAACCTTTGATCCCCACCGCGTTTGCCTGTTCGACAGCCCGGCCGCGGTACCAGACGCCCTGAACATGACCCGTAACGATCAACCGGACGACCCTCTGGGGCACAGTGTCGGCCATGACAAATGTAGGTTATTCGAACTCGATCAAGATTTGATCGACAGCGACGCTGTCTCCAGCAGCGACCATAACCTTCGCAATTTTCCCTGATCGTTCAGCGTTGAGGACGTTCTCCATTTTCATGGCGTCAACGATCACGAGCGGCTGACCGGCTTCAACTTCTTCGCCTTCAGTCACTTTGATGGCGACGATCATGCCGGGCATCGGCGACATCAAAAGTTTGCTGGTATCCGGCGGCAATTTGACCGGCATGTGCCGGGCGAAATCGGCGACGTGGGGTTCGCGAATCGAAATCTTGAGGCTGATGCCGCCTGCCGAAATTTCATAAGCGCCGTTTACCCTGTCGACCTGCAAAGCGGCGCCGTGGCCATTGATGGAGCCGTCAAACAGATGATGGACCGGCGTCCAATCCCCGCGAACGGCAAATGTCTGATCGTTCGCCACCACGTCGATGCCGCCTTCAACCCTGGATATTTCCAGATCAATTTTTTCCTGCCCTATCTGGGCAACCCAAAATGATGAACCTGGCCCAATTGGATTTGCCGGAGCCGCGCCGGATGTCTGCCCAAGGGCCATTTCACGCGTTTTGAGTTGCAGATGAACAAGAGCAGCAACGGCAGAAAACCTGGCTTGAGTGATCGGTCCGGCGTCCGTTCCGGTAAATCCATCCGGCCATTCCTCGGCAATAAAATCGGTTGAAATATCGCCCGACCGAAACTTCGCATTGGCCATGATCGCGCCGAGAAAGCCGATGTTGTGGGCGGGTCCACGAATGTGAAACCGGTCGAGTGCGTCGGCCTGACGATCGATCGCCTCGTCGCGGGTAGCGCCAAATGAAATCAGTTTCGCGATCATCGGATCGTAAAAAAGACTGACCTCGTCACCCTCGCCAATACCTGTGTCGATGCGAATCGTTTCACTCGCTTCCGGCGGACGGTAGCGTACGAGACGCCCGGTTGACGGAAGAAATCCCCGCACCGGATCTTCGGCATAGACGCGGGTCTCGACCGCCCATCCTTCCATCTTAACCTGATCCTGTGTGATCGGCAGTTTTCCACCAGCGGCAATGCGGATCATCAGCTCGACCAAATCAAGCCCGGTGACATATTCGGTGACGGGATGTTCGACCTGAAGCCGGGTATTCATTTCCAGAAAATAAAAACTTCGATCGGCAGCAACAATAAATTCGACGGTCCCGGCGGAGCGGTAACCGACCGCCTTTGCCAGCGCCACGGCTTGCGCGCCCATTTCGGCGCGAAGGGCCGCATCCAAAAAGGGGCTCGGTGCTTCCTCAACGACCTTTTGGTGGCGGCGCTGCACTGAACATTCGCGCTCGCCGAGATGAATGGTGTTGCCAAACGAATCGGCGATGACCTGAATTTCGATATGGCGTGATTTCTCGACGAACTTTTCGACGAATACGCGATCGTCGCCGAAGCTCGACCGCGCCTCGCTGACGGCGCGCTCAAATCCTTCGCGCACCTCGTCGTCGGAACCCGCTGCCCGAAGGCCCTTGCCGCCGCCGCCAGCAGACGCCTTGATCATCACCGGATAGCCGATTTCGCGCGCGAACGTGACCGCCGCTTCGACGTCTGCGATTGCATCGTCTGAGCCCGGAATCGTATTTACGCCGGCCTTTGCCGCCAGACGTTTCGATTCGATTTTGTCGCCCATCGCGCCGATGGCATTGGTATCCGGGCCGATAAAAGTGATGCCAGCCTTTTCAACCGCCGCCACAAAGCCAGCGTTTTCCGACAGGAACCCATAACCGGGGTGAACTGCTTCGGCGCCTGATTCACCAACAGCCGAAATTATCTTGTCGATGACCAGATAACTTTCCGCGGCCGCCGCGGGTCCGATGTTGATGGCCTCGTCGGCCATGTCGACGTGACGGGCTTGCACGTCGGCATCGGAAAAAACCGCAACGGTTTTGATACCCAAACGTTTGGCGGTTCGAATAATGCGACAGGCTATTTCACCGCGATTGGCGATTAATATTTTTTTGAACGGCGGCGATGACTGCATAGGCATCTCAACTTCGTTTGTTTGATTGGCAGGTGTTGCGGGTTTTGGCGCGGCTAATTTTGGCGAGGAACTTGATTTTGCCGCTAACGCTGCGAGCGTTTCGACAGTGACGTCGTGAATTTCACGGGCCTTCGCGGCTTCGGCGATGGCCATCCAGTGTTTCGAAGGAATCGCGCGGCGGTGCTTCCACACCGGCGGAAGTCCGGGCTGAACGCCAATGTCGTCGGCCATGGCCTCGGCGGAGGGCCAGAGGTCGATTACTTCGGCAAAGGTGGAAATATCGGTTGAATTGGTCATATTGGCGTCATATTACATAATGTAATGACGACAATGCAACTTATATTTCGAAGTGTAATTTTAGGCTTCCATAAAGGGTTATGGCATGATTTCAGGCCTTAAATGGCCCGTTGGTAGGCCCAGAATTGCGGATTTCGATGGGGCACAGGCGGATATTACAGAACTAAGCCGTATTCCCGATGAAGGGCCGCGAAATCCAATCGCACCGATATTCACTGAATTACCGCTTCGCATCCATTTCGGTGAGGTCACCGCGCATTATATGATCACGTACAAAATCGACCCAGTTGCCGTCTGGAGAATCGCAATACACCTCGGGATCATGCGAAAGCCGGATTGATAATCCACCCTGATTCCATAGCAACACCCAGTTATCGGCGCTTGCAAGGACCAGAACACGTGCCCGTTTTCGCATTCTCCGTTTGATCCATCTCCTGACATAAGTGAAGAAAAATACCGCGCAACAGGCAAGGCTAAGAACTCCCAGAACCAATCCGGCCAGGAGAAAGTTAAGCGCAACCAAGATAATCAAAAAAAGCGCAGGGATGTTGCTGTCGGCCCAACTATAAATTGGTGCGCTGCGAGATTTAACAAACCCGATGTGGCATGCAATTTCGACTTCGCCCGCATCGGCGCCACGTTTTATGAGTGCATGAAAGTTATCGGCGCTTTCCATTGGGCCTACCCTAGAGCGGGATGTTGTCGTGTTTTTTCCAGGGATTTTCGAGCTTCTTGGTGCGCAGCATCTCGAGCGCTTTACAGAGGCGGCGGCGCGTATTTTGCGGCATGATGACGTCATCGATAAAGCCGCGGTGGCCGGCAATAAACGGATTGGCAAAGCGCGAGCGATATTCTTCGGTGCGCGCCTCAATCTTTTCCGCATCGCCAATTTCGTCGCGGAAAATAATTTCGACCGCGCCCTTTGCACCCATCACCGCAATTTCCGCGGACGGCCAGGCGTAATTCATATCGCCGCGAAGATGTTTGGAAGCCATCACGTCGTAGGCGCCGCCGTAGGCCTTCCTCGTAATCACCGTCACCTTCGGCACTGTTGCTTCGCCGTAAGCGAATAATAGCTTCGAGCCATGTTTGATGATGCCGCCGTATTCCTGATCGGTGCCCGGCAGGAATCCGGGAACATCAACAAACGTGATGATCGGAATATTAAAACAATCGCAGAAACGCACGAATCGTGCCGCCTTCCGGCTTGAATTGATGTCGAGGCAACCGGCCAAGACCATCGGCTGATTGGCAACAATGCCAACCGGGTGGCCGTCCATCCGGCCAAAACCGATGATGATGTTTTTGGCAAATTCCGGCTGAATTTCAAAGAAATCACCCTCGTCGACGACCTTTTCGATCAGTTCCTTGATATCATAAGGCTTGGTCGGATCGGTCGGAACCAGCGTATCCAGCGACGGATCAATTCGATCCGCCGGGTCTTCCGTGGGGCGCACAGGCGGAGCCTCACGATTGGAAAGCGGCAAAAAGTCGAACAATCGCCGGGTTTGTTCCAGCGCCTCAATATCATTCTCAAGTGCGAGATCGGCGACCGACGATTTGGTCGTGTGGGTGATGGCACCGCCGAGCTCCTCGTGGGTGACAACCTCGTGCGTCACGGTTTTGACGACATCGGGGCCGGTCACAAACATGTAGCTGCTGTCTTTCACCATGAAGATGAAATCGGTCATCGCTGGCGCGTAAACCGCGCCACCGGCGCAGGGACCCATAATCACGGAAAGCTGTGGCACCGCACCTGACGCCATGATGGTGCGTTGGAATACGTCGGCATAGCCGCCGAGGGAGGCGACACCTTCCTGAATGCGCGCACCGCCCGAATCGTTGAGACCGATTACCGGCGCGCCGACCTTCAGCGCCTGTTCCATGATCTTGCAGATTTTTTCGGCGTGCGTTTCTGAGAGCGAGCCACCGAAAACCGTGAAATCCTGACTGAACAGGAACACGGTTCGCCCGTTGATGGTGCCGTATCCTGTTACCACCCCGTCGCCCGGAACCTTTTGATCGGCCATGCCGAAGTCGTTGTTGCGATGTTCAACAAACATGTCGAATTCTTCAAAACTGCCCGGATCAAGCAGCACATCAATGCGTTCCCGCGCCGTTAATTTGCCCTTGGCGTGTTGCGCCTTGATGCGGCGTTCGCCGCCGCCGAGGCGGGCGGCGGCCCGTTTTTCTTCAAGGGCCTGAATGATGTCCTGCATGAGAGTCTCCACATTGGGCGAAATTCGCCCGGGATAGTAAGAGCCCGGATCGCCCGGTAAAATAAGGGCGCGGCTCGCCCGGAACGCTAAAGGCTCGCGACCTAGTTTGAAAATTAGCGACGGTTAAGGTGTAGCACCAAAGGATATTTAGTCCGCGGATAAATCAAGAAATCGCACGGCGACCTGAAGCGCCGCCCGATGCGCGTCTGCCGCCGATTTTGCTTCTTCGTCTTCACCCCACTTTGAAACCTGGTGTTCGGCCTCGAGCCGCGACAGCGCCCAGGCATCGTCCGCCGTCAGCTCTTTATCAAGCACCGCCAATCCGAGTACAAGCGAACCGGTGATTGGGACCACCGCACGCAGGCCCGTAAGTGAGAACCTTCCGCACGACGCGACACGGGTGCGAAGGCTGGCAAGCGCTTCGTTATTCTGTTTGACCGGCAGAATGCTGTTGGTTACCTGAAGACGGGCTCCGTATTTTTCGGCCGCCCATTCCAGCCACGGCTGCCAGGCCAATTGCTGTTGAGAGACCAGTTCGGAAGGGGATTCGGCGCGGTAACAGAGAAGATCGCTTTCCCCGACCCTTGATATCTCGGTGATGGTTTCCGGCACGCGGGCCGTCACATGATCAATCGCGGCATTGGAAAGCTGCGTCAGCACCATCGACATCGGGTCGATTTTTTCCGGCTGCGTCGCCCATTCTTGGGCAACGGCTTCCGCGAGCGGTGCCGGTAAGATCATATTTTTCGAGAGCGGTGTCCGCACCGGTCGGTCATCGAGGCGCACTTCATGCCCGTCAGTCACCGCCGCCACCGTTACATTTTGATAAAATCGTTTTGTCATTCGTTTTGAAACGCCCGATCTATGGTGCGCCCGATATCCTGCAATAATTTCGAAATACCGCTCATTGCGCCGCCAGCTTCCCCTGCGGCAAGGGCTGCACGTGCCGCCACACACGGATTTTTTGTCCGCTGTCGCACCCTCAATCACCGGCACAAGCAGAACCAACGGATTTACCAGAACGCCGAGCGTGGTCAACACCTTCTTGCCGATGCCGGTTGCGGTCGGCTCGAAAACGGGATCGCGCAATGTGCCCCTGAGATGGACAGGCAGCGCCAAATCAAGAAGCCTTGGCTCCTTTGGCCGGGGCGCAAAGACCATGTCGAAACGTTCCTGGCCGAGGTCGATATTTCCGTTGCCTGAAACGCTCATCAACTCGGTGTCGAACAGCAAACCTTCGGTTGCGGCAACCCCGCGATCAATCGACCAGCCAGAGACGGCGCAGTTGACCTTGGCGTACTCGCGACGCTCAAGGAACGGCGCAATCTCGCGCAAAATTCCGCCCTCAAAGGAAACGAAGCGGCTCTCTTCCAGCATCCCGCTGCCGGCAACAATCTGCGCGCCGCCTGTTAACGTCGCGACCAGAGTGCGAAGACTATTGCCGCGACCGCTTAGGGCGATGTCAAAATCGAGCGGCGCCCGAAACAGCGGTTCGATTTCGAGTGCCGCCAGGATAATTTCACTTGGCACGGCCTGGCCGGATGATTTTATTTGAATGATGAGATCAGGGTCGCGTGCAGCGATGATGCCGCTCAACATGACCGCGCCGCCGCTGGGCTCAAACGCGAGGGACGAAATTTTTAGGGTTCCGGTTCGAAGCTTTCCACTGAAAGAAAGGTTGCTGGCCTCGATGCCTCGGGCTTTCACTTGTTCGCCAGCGATCTCGAATTTCCCGCGGAGCTGCCACAGGGGCAAAAGCGAAAACGCCGTGTCCGAGAATATCGGCCCGGAGTCTTCTGTCTCCGGCGACTCGAAGTCAGGAACCAGCGCCGGAAACATTTCCGCTCCAAAACTTTTGATGTTTACGAATTTTCGGTAGCGCGCGTGCGTGCGGCGCCGATGGTATTCCACCGGCGGCCACGCAAATCATGCTATATCGAGGTTGCATTGCCGGAGGGACCCGTGACCGAAGAAACACTGACGCAGCTCGGACAAATTGCTGAACTGCCGGAATCACCTGATGCCGCGAATCTGGAAAGGGTTCCAAACCCACAACCCGGTAGCCTTTATCTGGTGCGTTTTACCTGTCCGGAATTCACTAGCATCTGCCCGATCACGGGCCAGCCCGATTTCGCCCATCTGGTCATCGATTACGTGCCCGCGGAATGGCTGGTCGAAAGTAAATCGCTGAAAATTTATCTCGGATCATTTCGCAATCACGGTGCCTTCCACGAAGACTGCACGGTTTCGATTGCCAAGCGACTGGTGGACACGTTGACGCCGATCTGGCTTCGCATCGGCGGATACTTCTATCCCCGCGGCGGTATGCCGATCGATGTTTTTTATCAAACCGGAAATCCGCCGGAAGGCCTGTGGTTGCCGGATCAGGGTGTTGCGCCCTATCGAGGCCGCGGATAGCGCGACCGGATCGCAGCCAGGCCTAGACCGGCCGACGAATGCCCTTGATCTCGCCGAGCTGATGCAACTCGCCGCCTTTGTCGATCACGTCACCCTTGATAGCGCCCCAGATGTGAAATGCCGAATCGCGTTCCAGAGTTAGATCGCCGCGAATATCCCCGGTCATCTTTACCGAAATGCCGGATTTGACGATCGCATCGCGTTTGACATCACCAAACAGGCGCATGTCCTTGGTAAATTCCGTCCCGGCCGGCATGTCGCCAAATTTCAATTCGCGCTTTCGTCCACCGCTAAGGGGCTTGCCGTCATTTTGGCGAATCCAACCGAGCCCGAAAACGACGGCAATTGCCAGCACCGGCCACTGAAACCATAGTGAGTCCATGCCGGTAAAAACATTGAGGACGAAAAAAATAGGGCCATGAACGCGAGGTACTGCGCGCGTTTCCGCTGCTTTCCCGTGAGGCTCGAAAAAATTCCGTCGGAAGAAGGCGCTTCAACGCTTTCAGACCGTTCGTGGACGGCCTGACCTTCAAAATGAATGCTGTAGACCGGGACCTGCTCTTCAATGTTTTTGACTTTCTGATCGCCCATAAAATCAAACCGCATTGAGAGTTTGTTCTTGATCTGCTCGTAGATGGCGCCGGGGATAGAAATTCCGCCGGGCTCCGATAGCCCTTCAAGGCGGGCAGCAACATTGACGCCCTCACCGTAAAGATCATCGCCGTCAACAATGACGTCGCCGAGATTGATGCCAATGCGAAATTCCATTTGCCGGTCGGCGGACAGATCGTGATTGCGAGTCGCGAGTTCGCTCTGCGTTTCTGCGGCCGCCGTTACCGCCTCAACGACGCTGCTAAATTCGGCCAAAAGTGAATCGCCGGCGATACTAAAGACCCGGCCGTGATGACGTTCGATTAGCCGCTGCATGGCGCCGCGATAATCCTTCAACGTTCTGAGCGTACCTTCTTCGTCGGCACCCATCAGGCGGCTGTAGCCTTTGACATCGGCACAGAGGATTGTCGTCAGCTTGCGTCGGACCCCCGCTCATCTCAATTTGCCCCTCCGGGTTTTGTCCCTTGTCTGGACAGCATCATATCTTCAAATGAAATGGCCATTGCAGCGCGTGATTCCAAGGCGTGACGAATATCTGGGCCCATACCCTCTACCGGTATCATAGCCCTAATCCGTTGATTCATAACCAAAAAATGAGATCGCCTCTCTAAAATATTGCGGCAAGGGCGCAGTCACCCGAACGGTGCCGCCGTCTGGGTGCCGCAACTCTATCACCCGCGCATGGAGATAGAGGTGCCGTTCGAGCGAGGCAATCGCAACGACCGCGTCGGCACCGCCGTATTTTCCGTCACCGATGACCGGCGTTCCGATCAGCGCACAATGCGCACGCAGCTGATGGGTGCGCCCTGTCTCCGGTTCAAGTTCAAGCCAGGATATTTTTCGCGACGAACTTTCAAGCGTGCGGTATCGCGTGATCGCCGTCGCACCGCCTTCATCGCTTGCCATTTTCTCGTTTCCCGCACCGCCGCTTTTGGAGAGCGGCTGATCAATTATGCCGGACGCGGGCTGCGGCGAACCCGCAACAAGCGCCCAGTAGATTTTGTGGGTCGTGCGTTGGCTGAATCCGTCGGCCAGAAATGAAGCCGCCTTGACCGAGCGGGCAAGAACAAGACATCCGCTTGTTTCTTTATCGAGGCGATGGACAAGCCGCGGCCGTTCTTCCGCATCGAACCTCAGCACGTCCAACATGGCATCGAGATTGCGGCGAATTTTGGTACCGCCTTGAACGGCGAGCCCAGCCGGTTTGTTGATGACGATGATGTCGTCGTCGCGGTGAAGGACCGACGCAACAATCATCGCCTTGTCGTCTTCCGAAACGGGTGTCGGCGTTTTTTTTACTCGTTCACTTTTGCGCGTACCTAACGCCGGAATACGAATTTCCTGCCCGGCTTCGAGCCGTGTGTTCGATTTCGCGCGGGCGCCATCGAGGCGGATTTCACCCTTTCGCAAAAGCTGCTCGAGCCGGCCATGCGGCAAATCCGGATAGTGACGGCGGAACCAGCGGTCAAATCGTATGCCCGCCTCTTCATCCGATACCGACCGGACATCAGCAGCGCTTACGCTAGAATTTGGCGGAACAACCATAGGCCCAGAAATATTCCGGCGAGCGAAAGAACGAACGAACCGAGTGCATAGATCAATGCCGTTCCGAATTGGCCGCGCTCAATCAGAACCGCGAAATCGAGCGAGAACGTCGAAAACGTCGTGAAGCCGCCGAGGACCCCGACCGTCAGCAACGCGCGGAGCTCTGGCCCGACATTCCAGCGAAGCGCCATCACTTCAATCAGGGCGCCCATCAGAAAGGAGCCAAGGACATTGACGATGAGGGTGCTGTAGGGGAAGCCCGATCCAAATGCCCTGAGCGCCCAGACACCGACCGTATGGCGGCCGACCGCACCAATCGCGCCGCCAACGGCAATGGCGAGGATCAGTTTCATGTTCCCTCCCCGCCGCCATTCTTTGATCGTTTATCCCAAAGGCCCTTCCAGTAGGAAAGGCGCTTGCCGATTTCGCGCTCAAAGCCGCGTTCGACCGGATGGTAATATTCCTGCGGGCCAAGTTCGTCGGGAAAATAGTTCTGACCGCTATATCCGTCGGGCGCATCGTGGTCGTAGTCGTAACCGGCGCCGTAACCTAGATCCTTCATGGTGCTGGTCGGCGCATTGAGAATATGTTTTGGCGGCATCAACGACCCTGATTCACGCGCCGCCTTGGTTGCCGCCGAGAGCGCCTCATAGGCCGCATTCGATTTCGGCGCAGTCGCCAAATAGATCACCGCCTGGGCGATTGCCAGCTCGCCTTCAGGTGATCCGAGAAAGGCATAGGCGTCCTTGGCCGCAACCGCTTGTGTGAGCGCCTGCGGATCGGCGAGGCCAATATCTTCAACCGCAAACCGTACCAATCGCCGCACCACATAGAGGGGGTCTTCCCCGCCGGCGAACATACGCGCCAGCCAGTAGAGCGAGGCATCGGCATCGGAGCCGCGTAGCGACTTGTGCAACGCGCTGATTAGATTGAAATGCCCGTCCTGGGCCTTGTCGTATAAGGGCGCGCGCTGCTGCACCGCTTTGAGAAGCGCTGCCGTATCAAGCGGCGCAGTGGATTCAACATCAAACAGATCTTCGGCGAGGTTCAGCACATAACGGCCATCGCCGTCGGCCAACCGGCAGAGTGCGGCACGCGCGTCCGTATCTAGCGGTAGCGTCTTATCAGCCATCGCTTCTGCACGGTTGAGCAACTCGTCGATCGCCGCATCATCGAGCCGGTTCAGCACCAGCACTTGGCACCGCGACAGCACGGCAGAATTGAGTTCAAACGACGGGTTTTGCGTGGTGGCGCCAACCAGAACGATGGTCCCATCCTCAACCACGGCCAAGAATCCGTCCTGTTGCGCACGGTTAAAGCGGTGAATTTCATCAACGAACAGCAACGTCCCCCGTCCCGACATCCGCCGCACGCGGGCCGATTCAATTGCCTTGCGAACATCGGCGACGCCCGAGAAAACCGCCGAAAGCTGCACAAAATCGAGATCGACAGCGTCCGCCAGCAGTCGCGCAATCGTCGTTTTTCCGCTGCCGGGTGGGCCCCAAAGAATCAGCGAGCTCAAACGCCCGGCGGCGATCATCAACCCGATTGGGCCGTCCGGGCCAAGCAAGTGATCCTGGCCCAAAACATCACTGAGCGACTGAGGCCGCAACCGGTCCGCCAGCGGATGCGGCGCAGACGCGTCAAGTCCAGCCGCCTCAAATAGTGTCATCCCCGCACCGCTATCTTGAGTTCCTGATTGCCGCGTTTGAAGGTGATAACCCACTCGCGCGTGCCCTCGACGGCGCCCCGAATATCGGCGATGCGCACAATCACATGGCCATTGATGTTCACGAACACGTCACCAGGTTTTAGGCGAATCCGGGCGGCAAAACTGTCCCGTTCAACGTCTAGTATGATGACGCCCTGCGCGCGCGACATGATATCGAGGCCGAGTTCTTCGGCGAGCGCCGGCGAAAGGTTGGCAACGCGCGTGACGGCGACCGGACTGGTGCCGCCGATATCGGTCACATTGCGCGGCGGGACCTCAGGCGGCGGTGACAAGGGGATCGAGAGCGTCAGCCTCTCTTTGCCTCGAAATACATCGAGTTCGGCGATCTCGCCGATGGGGCTGATGGCAATGCGGTAACTGAGGCCGCGCGGGTCGTTGACCTCACGCGCGTTCACTCTGCGAATGACATCGCCGACCATCAAGCCGCCCTGATCGGCGGGGCCACCCGGAAAGATCTGTTTGATGAGCACACCGCCGGGGCGGCTAATACCGATGGAACTGGCAATCGCCGAACTCACGGCCTGGCCGCCGACGAAACCCTGTTGGCCGGAATGGCGAAGCCAATACCGATCGAGCCGCCGCTGCGGGAAAAGATCGCCGTATTGATCCCCGCCAATGTGCCGTCCATCGTTACCAACGCGCCGCCGGAGTTGCCGGGATTGATGGCGGCATCGGTCTGAATGAAAAACTGAAAATCAGTGACGCCGACCTGGGTCCGGGCCAACGCCGAGACAATGCCGCTGGTGACGGTTTGACCGACGCCGAACGGGTTACCAAGCGCGAGTACCAGATCGCCGACTTCAAGATCATCTGAATCCATGAATTCAAGAGCCGGCAATTCTTCGCCGCCGGTATCAATTTTGAGGACGGCGAGGTCGGTCTGTTTGTCGGCAGCGATTACGGTCGCTGCAAACTCCTGCCGATCCGACAGGGATACGATAATTTCATCGCTATCCTCGATGACGTGGTGGTTTGTCACCACGATACCGTCGCTCCGAACAATGACGCCGGACCCGAGCGAACTTTGCATCCGCTCCCGCGGACGGCCTGTTCCAAAAAAGTCATCGCCGAAAAATCGGCGAAATAGCGGGTCGTTGAACAGCGGCGATCGGTCTGCGGTGCGGACCAGTTTTCGGGTGAAAACATTGACCACCGCGGGTGCCACTTCGCGAACCAGCGGCGCAAAGGAAAGTCGGATTTGCCCCTCTGAGGTCGGGACCGTTCGTGTTTGCGCTGCCGCCATTTCGGCCGCAAACCGGCCGGGAAATAGCACGATCAAAACAAGTGCGCCCACGCCAAATCGAAACAGTTGCGAGGCGGTGCGAACGCCTGATTGACAGAACAGAAGGATCGTCTCAGTTAACATCCTACGACCTTACATTTTTCAGGGATGCGCGGACAGGTGACGGCGTCATTGCATTTAGGGCGCTATTCTCGCGGCGTAAGCATGGCACCAATCCCAAACGGAGCCACCAAACGAAAACGGGGCGCACTCTGCGCCCCATCATCAATCTATATTCGGAATGTTTGAGCCAATCCCGCCCCGAACGCTATCCGGTTGCGGCGACCTTTTCTTCCTCGTCATCATCATCAAACTGGGTTGGGCCGGAATCGAGGCCCTTCGCGTCTTCATCCCGTTCGACCAGCTCAATCACCGCCATCGGCGCGCTGTCGCCGTAGCGAAAACCAGCTTTGAGAACACGCGTGTACCCGCCCGGACGATCTTTGTAGCGTTCGGCCAATGTCGAGAAAAGTTTTTCGACGAGATCCCGATCCTGAATCCGGGACAGGGCCTGGCGCCGCGCATGAAGTCCGCCGCGCTTCCCAAGCGTGATCAAATGATCAACGATGGCGCGCAAGTCTTTGGCCTTCGGCAGCGTCGTCTGGATCTGCTCGTGTTTGATCAGCGCCGACGCCATATTGGCGAACATCGCCTTCCGGTGCGAGCTGGATCGATTTAGGCGACGGCCCTGTTTGCGGTGTCGCATGGTTCTACTCCTGAATCCTGTCGGTTCGACTTAAAAGTTGTCGTCGAGCTTTTTGGCCATGTCTTCAATATTTTCCGGCGGCCAGTCGGGAACTTCCATTCCGAGGTGAAGGCCCATTTGAGCCAATACTTCCTTGATCTCGTTCAAGGATTTGCGGCCAAAGTTTGGTGTCCGCAGCATTTCACCTTCAGATTTCTGAATGAGATCGCCGATGTAAACGATGTTGTCGTTCTTCAGACAATTGGCGGAACGAACCGAGAGCTCGAGTTCGTCAACCTTCCGCAGCAAGTGCGGACTGAACTCCGGCTCGTCTGACGTTTCTTCGGCAGCAGCGGCGCGGGGCTCTTCAAAGTTGATGAACAGCTGAAACTGGTCCTGGAGGATGCGCGCGGCGTAAGCGACGGCGTCTTCCGGGGTCAGCGTTCCGTTGGTTTCAACCTTCATCGTCAGCTTGTCGTAATCGAGCACCTGACCTTCACGCGTTTTGTCGACTTTGTAGGACACGCGCTTAATCGGGCTATAACCGGCATCAACGGGAATGAGGCCAATCGGCGACTCTTCGCTGATCTCGAGCGGTGCCGCGACGTAACCCTTGCCCGCCTCAACGGTGAGCTCCATCGTCAGTGTTGCCTTTTCATCCAGCGTGCAGATGACAAGATCGGAGTTGAGAATCTCGATGTCGTGGCCGCTTTCGATGTCGCCGGCTTTGACTTCGCCGGGACCCTGCGCGCGGAGCACCATCCGTTTCGGACCCTCGCCGTGCATACGGAGCGCAAGACCCTTGATGTTGAGGACGATGTCCGTCACGTCTTCGCGAACGCCCGGGATCGAAGAAAATTCGTGCAGCACGCCTTCGATTTGGACCGACGTAACAGCCGCACCCTGAAGAGAAGACAACAGAACACGTCGGAGCGCGTTGCCAACCGTAAGCCCGAAGCCCCGCTCTAGTGGTTCGGCTGTGACGGTCGCCATCCGTTGCGGATCGTCACCGGGCTCGACAACGAGCTTGTTCGGTTTGATCAGGTCGTTCCAGTTCTTATGAATAACTTCCACAGTCATCTACCTCTTTGACCGGCTTTCAAATTGCGGCTGCCGTTGCACCGCAAATCGAAAGTGCCGTCGAAACCCGCACCGATTTATTCGGTCCGGGAAAAATCCAACAATTAGACGCGACGGCGTTTGGGGGGACGGCACCCATTATGGGGAATGGGCGTCACATCCCGAATTGACGTAATTACAAAACCTACTGCTTGCAAAGAACGAAGTGCGGATTCACGTCCGGAACCCGGCCCGCGAACTTCAACTTCAAGCGTCTTCATACCGTGTTCCTGGGCCTTGCGGCCTGCATCCGCTGCTGCCATTTGGGCCGCATAGGGCGTCGACTTTCGCGATCCCCGAAATCCCTGCTGACCTGCCGAAGACCAGGCAATGGTGTTGCCCTGGGCATCGGTAATCGTAATCATCGTGTTGTTAAAGGTCGCATTCACATGTGCCACGCCGGAAGTAATGTTCTTCCGTTCGCGGCGACGCACGCGGCCAGTCGTTTCTTTTGCCATCTAGCGTTAGACCTTTTTCCTGCCGGCGATCGGCTTGGCTGGACCTTTGCGGGTCCGGGCGTTGGTGTGGGTGCGCTGACCGCGAACAGGCAGACGCCTGCGATGGCGGATACCGCGGTAACAACCGAGGTCCACGAGGCGTTTGATATTCATCGACGCTTCGCGCCGCAAATCACCTTCAACGGCATAATCGGAGTCGATGATTTCCCGGACCTGGATGACTTCGGCGTCGGTCAATTCATTGACCCGCCGCGTTAAATCGAGCCCCGCTTTGACACAGATCCCCTTCGCTCTCGTCCGTCCGATCCCATAAATGTAGGTCAGGGCGATTTCAACCCGTTTCCCACTTGGAATATTGACACCCGCTATCCGCGCCACTACGTGGTCTCCTCACACACAAAAAGGGGCGAGCGAATCGCCTCGCGATTCCCGCGTCCCATGAAAATATCGTTTTTCGAAATCGCCCGAGCGGCGGGGATTATCTTAATAAAAGCCTCCCAAGTCAACATTTTAGCTGGCCCCCAGGATATCGTCGAGAGCGCCTGAAACGGCCTCAACCGCTGCCATTCCGTCGATTTTATGGAGGATGCCCTTGTCGCCGTAATAGGCCCGGAGAGGGGCCGTTTTCTCGTGATAAACGGCGAGCCGGGCCCTTAGGGCGTCCTCATTATCGTCGCTGCGGCGCTTGAATTCCGTGCCTCCGCAGGTGTCGCAAACGCCGTCCACGGCCGGTTTCTGGAAGGTATCGTGATAGCCGGTGCCACATTTGGCGCAGGTATAGCGCCCCGTGACCCGGGCCACGAGCTGATCGTCATCGACGTCGAGCTCAATGACGAAATCGAGCGTGAGGCCCTTCTCCGACAGCATCTTGTCGACGGCATCCGCCTGAGCAGCATTGCGCGGCACACCATCGAGAATGAAACCCTGATCCCGGTCGAGCGTGTCGAGACGCTCTGAAATCAGATCGACGATAATTTCGTCTGATACCAGCTCACCCCGGTCGTAAATGGGTTTTGCCTGTTTGCCAATTTCGGTCTCATTGGCCATGGCTTCGCGCAGCATATCGCCAGTGGAAAGTTGAACCATGTTTAGAGTTTGCGTTAGCCGTTGCGCCTGCGTGCCTTTTCCGGCACCAGGCGGCCCCAACATAATCAAGTTCATCTATTGCGGCCTCGCAACTTCGACTTCTTGATCAGACCTTCATATTGATGGGCGAGCAGATGCGATTGTATTTGCGAAACCGTATCCATCGAGACAGTGACGACAATCAATAATGCCGTGCCGCCGAAGTAAAATGGGATCGCAAATCGTGAGATCAGGATCTCCGGTAGGACCGCGACGGCGACAAGATACATCGAGCCGACGACGGTTAATCGCGTCAAAACAAAATCAAGGAACTGGGCGGTATTTTTGCCGGGACGGATTCCAGGCACAAAGCCGCCGTACTTCTTCAGGTTGTCGGCCGTGTCCTCCGGGTTGAAGACAATCGCGGTGTAGAAGAAGCAGAAGAATACGATCCCGGACGCGTAGAGCAGAAGATAAGCCGGCTGCCCGCGTCCCAGCAGAGAGGTCACAAAAATCAGCCAGTCCGGACCACCACCTGCGCCGGAGAAGTTGGCGAGCGTGATCGGCAGCAACAGCAGGGACGATGCAAAAATAACCGGAATGACGCCGGCCGTATTGAGCTTCAGCGGTATATGCGAGCTCTCGCCGCCAAACATCTTGTTGCCCATCTGGCGCTTCGGATACTGCACCAATATTCGTCGCTGCGAGCGTTCGATGAAGACGATAAATACAACCACAGCTATGGCCCCGACGAACATCAGCAGAATGAAGGGAGCCGATAGGGCGCCGGTTCGACCGAGTTCAAGGGTCGCGACAAGCGCCGATGGCAAGTTCGCAACAATGCCGGCGAAGATGATCAGCGATATTCCGTTGCCGACACCCCGTGCGGTCACCTGTTCGCCGAGCCACATCAGGAAGACGGTGCCGGCGGTTAGCGTGATGACGGTTGTCACGCGGAAGTAGAGTCCGGGATCGCCGACCGCACTGCCAGCCGAGGTCTGCATACTTTCCAGACCAACCGCAATCGCCCACGCCTGAAGTGCGGCGAGAACCACGGTGCCATAACGCGTGTACTGATTTATTTTCTTCCGGCCTGATTCGCCTTCCTTCTTCATCGCCTCGAACTTCGGCGAAATTGCCGTCATCAACTGCATGATGATCGACGCCGAAATGTAGGGAAGGATGTTAAGCGCGAAAATCGTCATGCGGCCGAGCGCGCCACCGGCAAACACGTCGAACATGCCGAGAATGCCGCCCTGATTCTGGCGGAAGATGTCTGCCATAACGATCGGATCGACACCCGGAATCGGGATGTAGGTACCGAGTCGATAGATGATGAGCGCGCCGAGGGTGAACCAGAGGCGTTTTTTCAGGTCCCTCGCCTTGGAGAACGCTCCAAGGTTGATGTTACTGGCGAATTGTTCGGCTGCTGAAGGCATCGGGGCCTACTTGGAGTCCCCTTTGGAGTCCTTTGGGGAATCCGCTTTGGAATCCTTCGGGGCATCGCCGTCAGAGGCGGCGTCGTCCAAAACTTTCTTGCCCTTGGCCCGGCGGATGCGTTTTTCGGTCATGTCTTTCCGCACAGCCAAAATTTTCACCGTACCGCCGGCCTTTTCGACCGCGGCAATGGCAGTTTTCGACGCGCCGTAAACTTCGACGTTGACCTTGGCCTTGATCTCACCGACGCCGAGCAACCGGACCCCGTCGAGAGAACCACGCACCAAACCACCGGCCTGCAATTCAACCAGAGTGATGGTTTTCGCCGCATCAATTTTGCCAGCGTCAATCGCCGTTTGCAGTCGGCCAATGTTGACCGCGTTCAGGCGCTTGCGAAAATAATTGTTAAAGCCGCGCTTTGGCAGGCGCCGATAAATCGGCATCTGGCCGCCTTCAAACCCATTGATGGCAACACCGGAACGTGCCTTCTGGCCTTTGTGGCCGCGGCCCGCGGTTTTGCCCTTGCCCGAACCGATCCCGCGCCCGAGGCGCATGCCAGATTTTCGCGATCCGGCGTTATCACTTAGTTGATTGAGTTTCATGGTTCGGTTGCCTGGTAAATTTACTTAATTCGATATCCAAATTGCGAACGGCCCGCTGGCCTTCGTCGCCTTAACCTTGCTAGTCGCTGACAACTTTGACGAGATGCTTCACCTTGTTGATCATGCCGCGTACAGACGGCGTGTCTTCCAGTTCGCGGGTGCGGTGCATCTTGTTCAGACCCAAACCAATCAAAGTCTGGCGCTGATCGCGGCGACGCCCAATCGGACTGCCGATCTGCGTCACGGTGACGGTTTTCTTGGCGTCGCTCATGCCTCAACCCCTGCATCTTGCCCCTCGGCGTCATCTTTCTTGCGACCGAGAATTTCGCTGACCTTCTTGCCACGACGTGCAGCGACCGAACGCGGCGACATCATGCTTTCGAGCGCAACAAATGTTGCCTTCAACATATTATAGGGGTTCGACGTTCCGATAGATTTCGTCACGACATCTTGAACCCCGAGTGTCTCAAACACGGCTCGCATCGGACCACCGGCGATAATGCCGGTACCGGCAGGCGCAGTCCTCAAAACGACATGGCCCGCGCCAAAACGGCCCTCAACATCGTGATGAAGCGTGCGGCTTTCGCGCAACGGAACGCGGATCATATTCCTTTTGGCATTCTCGGTGGCCTTGCGGATCGCCTCAGGCACTTCGCGTGCTTTGCCTTTGCCGTAACCAACACGACCGCGTTGATCGCCGACCACGACCAGTGCTGCGAAACCGAACCGGCGACCACCTTTGACCACTTTGGCGACGCGATTGATTCCGACGAGCTTGTCGACCAGCTCGCTGTCACCTCTATCCATTTGCGAATGCCGCGCCATTATGGGTCCTGTTCCTTATATTTCGTTTCTGTATCGGACGGGCTTTAGAAGGTAAGCCCGGCCTCCCGTGCCGCGTCGGCAAATGCCTTAACGCGACCATGAAAGAGGTAACCACCCCGATCGAATACCACTTTATCGACGCCTGCTGCCTTGGCACGTTCGGCAATCTTTTTGCCAATCTCGACGGCTGCATCTTTGGTGCCACCGTTCTTCACGACGTCGCGCATGTCTTTGTCGAGGGACGATGCGGACGCGACCGTATGGCCGGCAACATCGTCGATGATCTGCGCATAAATATTCTGGTGCGAGCGAAACACACAAAGCCGCAGCCTGCCAGTGCCCACTTTTCTGAGCCGGCGGCGATTGCGATTCTTGCGGCGTATCGCCAGGCGTCTTGCATCTTTCATCGCTACTTCTTCTTCCCTTCCTTGCGGAAGATATACTCGCCCTTGTAACGGACACCTTTGGCCTTGAAGGGCTCCGGTTTCCGGAACGCCCGAATCTCTGATGCGACCTGCCCGACGCGCTGCAGATCAACGCCGGATACGGCGATGGTCGTCGGCGTTTCGCATTTAATATCAATTCCTTCCGGGATCGGATAAACGACATCGTGGCTGTAGCCGAGGAGAAGAACGAGGTCTTTTCCCTTCACCGATGCGCGGTAACCGGTGCCGTGAATTTCGAGTTCCCGCAAAAATCCCTGAGAGACACCGGTTATCATGTTGTTGACCAGCGTCCGCTGCATGCCCCACATCATGCGCGCGCGTCGCGATTCAGATCGCATCTTGATCCAAACTTTGTCGTCTTCGCGCACCGCCTCGACATCGTCGACGAGGGTGAGACTGAGGACACCTTTCGGCCCTTTGACAGACACGTCCTGGCCCGACAAGTCGACGTTCACGCCGTTGGGGACCATGACTGGCATTTTACCAATTCGAGACATGTTGCGTCCTAGATCACACTACAAAGAACTTCGCCGCCGACATTGGCGTCGCGCGCTTTGTTATCTGACATCACACCCCGAGGGGTCGACAAAATAGAGATACCTAATCCGTTTCGAATGCGCGGCAAATTACGAATGCCGGAATAAATTCGGCGACCCGGCGTGGAAACACGCTTGATCTCCCGAATCACCGGCTGACCCTCATAGTATTTGAGATGAATGGTCAGTTCCGGTTTGCCAACCTCGATTTCGTTCTTTTCGAAGTCGCGGATATAGCCTTCCGCCTTCAAAACTTCCAGCACATTGGAACGCAAACGCGAGGCGGGACTTGTCACTGTCGACAGTCGCGCCTGTTGCCCGTTCCGGATGCGGGTAAGCATATCCCCGAGGGGATCCGTCATCGTCATTCGCAGGCCCTCACCAGCTTGATTTCACCATGCCGGGAATCTGCCCGGCTGATGCCAATTCACGAAGTGCAATACGCGAGATTCTCATCTTGCGGTAATTTCCACGAGGCCTGCCGGTTAGCAGGCACCGATTACGAATCCTTACCGGAGAAGAATTTCGAGGAAGTTTTGCGAGCTTCAAACGCGCCGCAAAACGCTCCTCCTGGGGAAGCGAATCGTCTTTCGCTATCGCCTTCAAACGCGCCCGCTGATCAGCATATTGCGCTGCCAGCTTGCGACGGCGGTTGTTCTTCTCGATTGCACTTTTCTTCGCCATAAGATCTCCGTTTTTCGTCCTGCCGTTCTTAGTTCTGCTCGAACGGCATGCCGAAGCCGGCCAAAAGTTCCCGCCCCTCGTCGTCGCTGTTCGCCGTCGTGACGATGACAACATCGAGTCCGCGGATACTATCGACCTGGTCGTAGTCAACTTCCGGAAACACGATGTGTTCCCGAATGCCCAGTGAAAAATTACCTCGCCCATCAAAACTTCTTGCGGAAACGCCCCGAAAATCGCGAACGCGAGGCAGCGCAATATTGATGAGGCGATCCAGAAATTCGTACATGTGCTGACGCCGCAACGTGACTTTGCAGCCAACTGGCACGCCTTCGCGCAACTTGAAGTTCGAAATCGACTTCTTGGCGTAGCGGATAATTGCCTTTTGGCCAGCGATCAGGCTGAGGTCCTTGACGGCGCCATCAATCTTTTTCGCGTCCTGCGCCGCTTCGCCGACACCCATGTTCAGGACGATCTTGTCCA
>JAPYRS010000017.1 GCA_029936875.1 Alphaproteobacteria bacterium
ACCTCGGTTAAGGCGTTGAACTCGGTGTTCAGCATGCGGATGATTTCGGACGATTCATTATTGACGATGCGCGACGTCTTTTTGTCCCACAGCACCGGCACGGATACGCGGCCGGTGTAATCGGCGTGGGAGGCGACATAGATATCGCGCAGGTAATTCGCCTGGTTGATGGGGTCGGGGATCGCGCCGTCGCGTGTCGAGAAATGCCAGCCTTCGTCGGTCATGTGCCAATCGACCACCGATACGGAGATCACGTCTTCGAGCTTCTTCAGCGCCCGAAAGATTAGCGTCCGGTGCGCCCACGGGCAGGCGAGGCTGACATAAAGATGGTAGCGCCCGGCATCGGCCTCAAACCAGGACGATCCGTCAGCCGTAATAAATTCTCGGATCGCGGAGGGCTTTCGGTCGAACGATCCATTTTTTGTCCGCGGCACTGCCGCATCATCCATCCATTTGCCGTCGATCAATATTCCCATCGTCTTCAGTCCTTTGCTCGTGCTGCGCCCGCCGTCTCATTTGGCTGCTGCGCCCGCCGTCCTACTTTGGCTGCTCCGCCCGCCGTTAAACCCACATAAGCATTTCCGAACGCGGCTGCAATAACGGTGCAATCAAAGAGGCGTGCGTCATTAGCCTGCCGCCCCCACCGCCGGCCTCGCTTGCTTCAATCTGTCGGAGGTGCTATTTGGCGGAAATCATGATCAAGGTCCATTCACTCCGACCACGATAAAGGGCCCACCCTTGTGCCCCGCCGCCATTGCGCGCGCCAATGCACTCCTTGTTGGCGCTTTGGCCGTCCTGCCTCAAAGGCATGGCGTTTCCGTCATTGTAATTGATGGCTTTTCAACTTTATCCGCACAAAGTCAGATGAAAAAGCCGGAGTAGACCATGTTTAATATTATTGCTGAGCGGCCGGAAGACGCCGCCCCCAGACAGACGCTTCTCGATCTCGTTTTTGGCGATGATCGCAACCTGAAGACAGTTTATCGATTGCGCGACGGCATCGATCCGGTCGCCGGGCTTTGCCAGGTCGCGCTCGACGGCGAGAAATTTCAGGGCAGCCTCCGGTTTTGGCCGGTCTCAATAACCGGCGCGAAATCACCCTTGCTGCTCGGTCCGCTCGCGGTTGACCCGGCGCGGCGCGGCCAGGCCATCGGTATCGCCCTGGTGCGGCGCGGTCTTCGGGACGCGGCGGCATTGGGCCACGATCTTGTCCTGGTCGTTGGCGAGCCCAGCTACTACGCCCGTTTTGGATTTGAAGCGGCGGCCCCCCATGGGTTGACGCTCCCCGGTCCGGTCGATGAAACACGGTTCCAGGTCGTTTTTCTCAGCGATACTGTCGGCGCTAGCGGCGTTGTTTCAAAGGCCGATTGCCTATGTCGCTGAAAGTCCCGAGTGAGAGACCGTGTTGAGACTTCACACCGAAGTTCAAAATAACGAAGGGCTTCGGGTGCCGAAACTTTTTCTGGCCAAAGAAGACGCAATCGCCTGGCTCAAGATGGGGCGCTTGGCAGCCTCTTAGTGCCGGACGGCGCGAGCGGCGATGGATTTGGTTGCGGGGTTCGGGAGAATAGCATCGCTTGCAAGTGGTAAGGAAAACCGGACCGACGTTCCTCTGCCGACTTCGCTGTCGACATGAATAGTTCCACCCTGTTTCTCGATCAGGTCTTTGCACAGGTGTAACCCAAGCCCCGTTCCTGATTCTCCGCCGGTTCCAGTTGTCGATACTTTTTCGCCGAGATTGAACAGCTGCGCGACTTTCGCTTCCGACATTCCGACGCCGGTATCGGTGATCGTCAACTCGGCCACCGGGCCGTTCCGGGACGCCGAAATGACGATTGCGCCGGCTGATGTAAACTTGATCGCGTTGTTAATGATATTTCGAAAAATGATGTCGAGCATATGACTGTCCGCATCAACGAAAATATTATTCTCGATATCTGATTCAAGGCGGATACTTTTCAACGCGGCCGTCGAGGCGAACTGCTAAATTTGAGTGTTGGCGACGTTCGCGATGTCGATGTGCTTCGGGTCGTAGTCCATTCGGTCGAGCTGGATCAGCGACCAGTTGAGCAGGTCAACCACCAGTTCGTGCGCATCGTCGGCCGACTGGTGAATCATCCGGCCGTAATCCTCGATTTTCTCCGTCGTCATTGTCGCGGCACGTGTCGAAAGCACCTCGGAAAATCCGAGCAGCGCATTGAACGGGCTGGTCAGGTCGTGGGCGAGAATTGCAAACAGCTTGTCTTTTTGCTCATTGAGCGCCGCCAGTTCGTCACGATCATGGGTAATCTGCTTTTCGATCCGCGCCATCCCCGTGATGTCGGTGTAGGTCGATATCTGACCGAGGCCGGCAACGTTGCTGCGCCGAATGCAGATTGTCCTGCCGTCCGGTGTCGTAAAGTTTTCGACCGGCGGATAGTTCCGTCCCGACGATTGCTCGACCCGCGCCTTGGCGAGATGGCTTTTATCACCGTTGCCAAAATATCCCATTGAGGCGAGATATTCGGCGGTCTCATAAAGCGCCATGCCGGCGCGAAGATATCCGGTTGGGTATTTCCAGATTTCGCCGTATCGCTCATTCCAGACGACGAGATTATTATCCGAGTCCCAAACAACGAATCCCTGGTCGATTGAATTGAGCGCCGTTCGCAACAGTTGCGACTTCTTCAGCAACTCGCGTTCAATTTGCTTCAGTTTGGTGACGTCCGAACATATGGTGATGTAACCGAATTCGTAGGCCGTGAAGTGGCGCGAGAAAAGCTCGCGACCATTGACGAAACAAAAATTGCCGTCGTGGCTGTCCTGCCGGCTGCGAATTTCCTCCAATTGTTTCTCGGCTAATTTTCCTGGCTCCCCTTCGCCGTAGGCACCGGAATCCGCGCGGAATCGAATGAGGTCGATCAGCGGCGCGCCGGGCTTCAGCAAATGATCCGGATAATTCCAGAGGTCCCGATAGCGCTGATTACAAACCACGACACGGTCGTTGTGATCCCAGACAAGGAATCCCTGATCCATCGACTTCAGTGCGGTTTCCAGCAGGTTAGACTTTTCGACGAGCTCCTCTGAGACCTGACGATGATTTTTTTCTTCGCTGACATGACGATGAACAATGCCGATCGTAAGAACAATCAACGCGGCGGCAAGCCCGACGATTTGCTGGAGGAAAATCTGCACCGTGAGGCCATCGACAAGTGCGATCTGATCGAGTCCATTGAAGTCTTTGGTCGTATCAACCAGCGTGCCGAACAGCAGCATCCAGATGCCGATGACGATAAGCGTCCAACCGCGTCCGTTCGATATTTTCCGTGCCTGATTTGACCGCAAGAAGAA
This sequence comes from Alphaproteobacteria bacterium, assembly GCA_029936875.1. Classification (GTDB taxonomy): domain Bacteria; phylum Pseudomonadota; class Alphaproteobacteria; order SHVP01; family SHVP01; genus JAPYRS01. The sequence continues at coordinate 3,331 of JAPYRS010000017.1, forward strand.
TGTGAGCACGGCAACCAGCGGGACCACTTGAAGGAGATTCAGAAGGATATGGGACGTCAAGAAATTCACGAAACAAATATCTCCTGCGCAGTAGCGGCGTCTTTGGGAAAGGCCGAAGCCGGGCTCGTTCAATATTGGGGTCGAATTATCGGTTGAACGGTATTGCCAAGCGGCTAATCCGCGCATCACTTCGAGCGATAAATGGCCAATATTTTCCCGCTCTGCTACCGGGAGGGGCATCGGATCAGAGACCCGCACGGACAGTGCTAAACCTAGGTCAAGAAAAAGCTGAATGCTCCAGATTAATGGGCCGAATTCGGTTGCTGTTATCTGCCTTGCAGCGAAGCCGAAAATTTCTTAGAGAACTATTTTTTCGGACCGGAATATCTTTGAAAACGGCAAAGGGGCAAAGGCGCAAAGGGCCAAAGGGCCAAAGGGCGCTCTAGTTCTTTCTCCAGACAATCGGAAAGGCATCGCCGGACGGCCGTTCACCGATCGGAACGTTGGCAAAATCCACGTCCGGTGGTCCGGTCTCGGCCTCCGGTCGGGGGTCCCAGACAATGTCGTCGCCGTGCCACCAGGTCGCATAAGCGACGCGCCGCCGGTCTGTGGTTCGATTGCCGCACGAGAAATGCAAAGTCCGCGGATGTATAAACAAAACGTCGCCCGGCTCCATTTCCCAACCGAGAAATGTGACGCGCGGATCGCCGCGGCGCTCTTCGAAATCGGGGCAGCGGGCGCGGTCGGGCGGCGGCGGGGTATGGTCCCCGTTGGCGGTTGCCGGCCAGTAGCGCACTTTTGATTTGTGGCTGGCCGCGATGCACTCGAGCCCATTGTCGCGGTCTACCGGCGTCAGCGGCATCCACGCGCCGATGATGTGTTCACCCTTGAGCGGATGACCGGGCGCATCATTGTGCCAGGGCGTGCGGCCTTCGGTGCCGGGGTTCTTCACAAAAAACTGGTCCCAGTAAAATCCAACGGAATCGAGCCCGACCAGATCGCCCAACGTCGCCGGTACGGGCGAATCCATCACAAACGGTTTGAACGCGGGGATTTTCCGGCTCAGGTGTTTGATCGCGTAAGCACCGGGAGTGACCCGCCTGCGTTCCTTGGAGGTGTGTTCAAGGCCGTATTTCTCGAGATCGGCGGCGACCTCCTCCCAAAGTGCAAGCAGTTCGGCGGCGCGGTCCTGTGGGTAGACGTTGCGAATACAGACGACCCCGTCTCGTTCGTACGTCGCGCGGTCTTCCTCGGTAATGACGGTTGGAGTTTGCATGATCGCCCCCGATGGCCCCCTAAAGCGGCGAAAGCGTACCGTAAATCGTGTTGTAAAGGCAGGGGCAGCCGGTGCGCTGAGGAGACTCTATTCGGGTCTAGCGCCCTTCGCGGTACCAGGCGAGCATCAACCCGCCGAGCAGCAGCAAAAGAAGTGCGAGCGGCGGCAACAGCGGCACCTGCCGGATTCCGGTCACAAAATAGGCGTTGTTCGACTGCAGTCCGATCCAGCCGCGCCCGCGGGACGTCAGTCCGGGCCGGGTCCGGCGAAGATCGGGAACGCCGGCGTCCGCCAGCCAGACCAAACCGCCGCCAGTCTCTTCGACAAACGGGGAGAGGATCGCCTCGCTGGTCCGCACATCGGCAAATTCACGCGGGTTGACCGCACCCTGCGCCACGACCGTCACCCGAATGAAGTCGTTGACGCGGTAGAGCCCCGGATCACTTGCGGCAATGGTCGCTCGTGCCCGTCCGCCGCCCATATCTTCCAAGGCGACCTCGCTGACGCTGCCGTCGGGGGTGGTGACCTGCACTTTCACGTCCTCATCAAAAAGGCTTTGCCGCTCGATCGTGATGTGGTCGCCGTCAGCGGTGGCGCGCAAATCTTCTTCTTCTAGGTCCGGCTCTTTCATCAGCCAGTGGGCGAGGCGGCGCAGAAGCTCGGCCTGCGGTCCACCGCCTTCATACCCGCGCGCCCATAACCAGGCATGATCCGACAAAAGCTGCGCGACCCGGCCTTCACCAACGCGGTCGAGCACCAGCAGCGGTTTGTCGCCAATGCCGCTCATCACCGCATCCCCACCGGTTTGGTTCGCCTCAATCATCCGGAACCAACGCCCCCATTGGGGCTCTGCGCCGGGAAGTGCTGTCCCCTCCAACCCAGCGGTGACGGGATGGCGACGGCCAACCTCGGTGATTGCTGGGCGAAACCCCTGTTCAAAGACGTTGCCGGTCGGTTCTGCCGGCAGCACGCGGCCAAGCGGTGTCCGGTAAAGGCTCAGCGGTGAGGCGAATGCCGGTCCCGCCGCCTCCAGCAAAGCGCCGCCGCGCTGCACGAAGTCGGCGATATTTTGCACATAAACCGGCAGTAACACGCCGCGCCTTCGGTAGCGGTCAAATATGATCAGATCGAATTCGTCCAGCTTGATCTCAAACAGCTCACGCGTCGGAAAAGCAATCAGAGAGAGTTCGCGAACGCTGGTGCCGTCCTGTTTTTCGGGCGGCCGCAAAATCGTGAAATGGACAAGGTCGACCGACGGATCGGCTTTCAAAAGATTTCGCCAGGTTCTCTCACCGGCGTGCGGTTGCCCCGATACAAGCAACACGCGGAGGCGGTCGCGAACACCGTTGACGGTGATGGCCGCGCGATTGTTCTGCAGCGTGAGCTCTTCCGATCCGGCTTCCACTTCAATTTCGACAACCGTCCGGCCGCCGTGTTCCAGGGTAAACGGAATACGTGCGTCCTCCCCGAGAAATACGCGGTGGCGTTGGATCGCGCCGCCGTCCTGGCGGAGCGTAACCGTCGCCGTCTGCTGCGCACTCCGCGGGATTGCGCTGTCCGTAATTTTTAGGCGCACCGCGAGGTCGTTGCCGACGATGCCGTAACTCGGCGCTTGCTCAATTATCAGCCTCCGGTCACCGGCATTTCGCTTTCCGGTCAGCAAGACGTGAAACGGCGCGGCTAACGCCGGGTGCGGCGCGTCGGCGGCATCATGTGCCTGGCCGTCGGTCACCAATATGGCTGCGGCCAACCGGTCCGGTGGAATATCAGAAATCGCCTGGGCTAGCGCGCTAAGAAGTTCGGTGCCGGCGTCTTCCCGCGACTGGGTTAATCCGGCATCGACAAAACGCACATCCAGATCGCGGAAGCGCTGAAATTTGGTTTCGAGTTCGGCGATCGCCGCATCGGTCTGTTTGGTTCTCTCGCCAATCTTTTGGCTCGGGCTGCGGTCGACCAGAACAACGGCGATATCGTTTTGCGGTTCGCGTTCTTCGGCAATCAGTTTCGGCCCGGCCAGCGCCAAAGCGAGAACGCCGAGAACGAGGCCGCGCCACCAGACGCCCTTGATTTGCCGCCAGACCATAAATGCGAACAGCAAAGCTGCCGCCGCCGCCAAAACGCCGAGCACCGCCCACGGGATCAGGGGCGAAAACTGAATTGAATCGAATGACATTTTGCTATGCCCGGCCTATTGCCCGAGGCGCTCAAGAATGGCCGGAATATGCACCTGATCGGCTTTGTAGTTGCCGGTGTGGGCGTACATCATCAGGTTGATGCCGAACCGAAAGGCCATCTCGCGCTGGTTGGCGCCGCCCGGTACAACGGCGGCAATCGCCCGGCCGGTTTCATCAAGCGCCCAGGCGGCAGCAAAATCATTGGCGCCAATAATGATCGAAGAGACGCCGTCGTTGCTGCCGCCGGCGTGACGCTGCACCCACAAGGTGCCGCCGTCCCAGCGTCCGGGAAAGTCCGTCAGCAGGTAAAACGCCTTGGTCAGCACATGATCGCTCGGCACCGGCACCAGCGGCGGAATGTCGAGGCCGGCGAGAATTTCCCGAAGCCGCATCGCGCCCGGCCCATTCGCCGATGTGAGGCTCTGTCGTCCGGTCGGGCTGGTTTGTACGTATTGCTGGTCGCGGGTATCAAACAGGATGGTGCCGCCGTTTTTCATATAAGCGTCGATCTTGGCGAGCGCTTCGGGTGACAGATCAACCTGACCCGGATCGATAGGCCAGTAGATCAGCGCGAAAAACGCGAGTTCATCGGTCTCCACGTTGACCGCCATCGGCAGCGCCGGCTCAATCGCCGTCCGCAACGTCAGCATCTGGCTGAGCCCGGTGAGGCCGGCCCGGCTCATCTCATCGATCGCCGGGTCGCCGGTAATCGCATAAGCGAGCCGGGTATCAAGAGTCGCATCAAGGGCAAACGAGTCGTTTCCCTGCGCACTTCCTTGCGCATTGGCGCCGCGGTCGATCGCTGTGAAAATAAACAAGGCGAGCGCAATACTGGCGACGCTGCCGACCGACCGTCGCAACTGTCCGGCGAGAATCATGCCGGCGAGAATATCAATCATCACCGTGATCATCGCTGCCACCAAAAGCCACGGCAGCAAATTGAACTCGGCGCTAGTGCCGTAAGCCTCGCGCCGCATGTTGCCGATTACATCGTCGAGGAGGCGGGGCGGTTCCAGTCCGGCCGATAAATTAAGCGCGCGACGAGATTCGGTTTGCCCGTAAAAGCCGGGCGCATGGCCGGGGCCGACCTTGGCGTCATCGAATATTTCCGGCGGCGCCGGTCGGGCACCGGGACCGGGCGCACCGAGCTGCCCGAAACCATCGAGCAGGCGAAGCGGCGGAATCGCCTCAGACTCGCGCGCGCCCGACACGCCCTGGCTTAGGGCGACGACCCGCTGCATCATTTCAACGAACAATCCCGATAAGGGAAGGTTTGACCAGGCCGGGGTCGCCGTGACATGAAACATCACCAGCCAGCCTTGGCCCTTGCGTTGTGCTGTGACCAACGGTGTGCCGTCGGCGAGGCGCGCCCATGTCCGGTCGTTAAGATCGAGCGCCGGTTCGGCCAGGATCTGCCGCGAGACCAGAACATCATCCGGTACATCCAGCCCAAAAAACGGGCTCTCTTCTCCAAATGCGCCGAGCCGGAGCGGCACCGTCCAGGTCAGCGCACCGCTGAGGCCACGCGTGCCCCGCCGGAGTTCGACTGGCAGCAAATCGCCGTCACTTTCGGCAAGTTTCGGTCCAGCAAATCGCACCAGCACGCCGCCCCGGTCCATCCAGTCGGTCAGTGCATCGCGGTCCGAGATCACAACCTGCCCGACATCGGCAAGGATCAGCACGGCGAGCCCGGCATCAATCAAATCGTCGAGATTGCCGGTATGGAGCGCAGCTGTCGGCTCTAACGCCCGGCCCAAGTAATAGGTGTCCGATAACAACGGCTGCGCCTGTTCCAATGATCCGCCGGACACCAGTCCGACTGGCCGCCGCCGCCAGCGTTCATCAAGAAGCACGACCGCGCCCGCGGTGCCTTCACCCTCAATCTCAAGCCGGACGATTTTGTTACGCGCTTCTGAGGGCAAATCGAATTCAGCCGTTGCCGATACCGTGCCCGCCTCGAACTGCGCCGGTGCACGCGCCAGCACTTGTCCAGACTCGGTAATGGCGCGGACGGTGACTTCGGTTTCGGCTAGTGCGGCAAGCGGCAGGTGAACTGTCGCCGTCAAAACCGCCCCCGTGGTGTCGGGCGGTGGCAACAGTTTCGCCCGGTTCACTGCTTCGTCGAGGATGATCGATGCTGGACCGAGACGCATGAGGGTTTCGGCGAGGTCCTTGGTGGCTGCAGCCGAACCGTCATTGATCAGACCGTCGCTCAGCCAAATCGATTCGACGGGCCCCGGCAGCGCTACGTCTTTCAACGCCGCCAACGCAGCGGCGCGATCAATCGGCCACGGCACCGGCACGATCTTTTCAATCAGTTGCCGCGCATCCCGGGCCGGCATCAAGTTGGAAACTTCAATCGGGCCGCCTTCGGCGAGCGCTGCCGTGGTCATTACCGCAACGATCCGGTCCGTCCGTTCCGCCTGTTCGATCAGGGTGGCAAGCATCTCGGATCGATCCGCCCAATTGCCACCGGCGGACCATCCGTTATCGACAACGAAGAGGAGCGTGCCGTCACCGGCAAGACGCGCACCGGGATTAATGAGCGGGCGCGCAAGTGCCACGATGATCAGGGCTGCGAGAAATAACCGCAGTAGCATCAGCCACCACGGCGTTCGTGCCAGTGTTTCTTCGCGTGCGGCCAAACCAAACAACAGCCGGATTGCCGGAAAAATAATCCGACGCGGCGCCGGTGGCGTCACCTGCAACAGCCACCAGATCACCGGCAGGATGGCGAGAGCCACCAGCATCCATGGCAGCGCAAAAGCGAGGGGGCCAATCGTCAGCATTTCGCGTCCCGGTGCCTACAAGATAGTTTCTGAAAAGGAACTGTAGAGCGCCAGCAGTGCCGTCTGCGGCGATACGTCTGTGCGATGATGGCCGAAGGTCCAACCGACCGCCGCACAAAGGTCTGTGAGCGATTTCCGAAGCGCATCCAGCCGCGCTTCATATGACGCGCGCAATCGTTCGGCCCGCGTCGCGAGATAGTCACCTTCGCCTTCGAGGCCTTCAAACCGGATCCGGCCGGAAAACGGCAGTGTCTCTTCAGCCGGGTCGAGCACCTGCAAGAGATGCCCGCTCACGCCCATCGCCGCGTAATGGCGGACAACACGTTCGATGTCTTCAAACGGGCTCAGAAAATCGCTCATCAAAACAAGATGCCCGTAACGCGGTAAGCGGACCTGCGGCGGCAGTGACGGATCGCTCGTGCGATCATCTTCCCGAATCATTGATAGCGTCATGCGATCAAGGGCGGTGCGGCCAGCACGGGCAATCCGGTCCTCGCCAAGAAGCGCAATGTGTTCACCGCCTCGCACCAATATTGAGGCGAGGGCCAGCAACAAAAGCGACGTCCGGTCCTGTTTGGTTTCGTCGGAAAGTGTTGATCGGTAAGCCATCGACGGCGACAGATCGCGCCACAACCAAACGCTTTGCGCCGCCTCCCATTCGGTTTCGCGAACGAACACGCCCTGGGTTTTGCCAGATTGCCGCCAGTCGATGCGGTTGGCCGGGTCGCCCTGCACGTAACGCCGAAACTGCCAAAACGTCTCACCGGTGCCAACCCGCCTTCGTCCATGGATGCCGGGGGCGACGGAGGCGGCAACGCGCTGCGCCGCAATCAACAGCGGCGGCAAGGCCGCAGCAACCTGCTCCGCGCGGTGGCGCATTTGCCCGCCTTCATGGTCAGCAGATTTGCCAGCCGGTTTGTTAGCCGAATTGCTCAGCGCGTCATGGGCAGACGGCGACATGGTTAGTCCTCCGTCTCTTGAACTCGGACCATTACGGAAGCCAAATTCCCGACGCCGATCAGCGGTACGGTTCGCACAGGATGTCGATAATTGATTCGACAGTGATGCCATCGGCCCGCGCCGCAAACGATAACGCCATCCGGTGACGGAGCGTCGGCTTGGCGAGCGCCAGCATATCTTCAATTGAAGGTGCGAGACGGCCATCGAGCAGTGCGCGCACCCGAACCGCCAGCATCAGCGCCTGGCTCGCCCGCGGCCCTGGACCCCACGCGACCGATTTTTTCACGGCGTCGCTGGTTGCCGTTTCCGGACGCCCGGCCCGGACCATGCCGAGAATTGCTTCGACCACGCTTTCGCCTACCGGCACGCGCCGCACCAGCCGTTGTGCCGCGAGAAGTTCATCAGCGGTCAAGACCGCAGTCGCGGTTTGATCATCAGAGCCGGTGGTCGCGAGCAACATGCGGCGTTCGGCTCCGATGTCGGGATAATCAACATCGATCTGCATCAAAAATCGATCGAGCTGCGCCTCCGGCAGAGGATATGTCCCTTCCTGCTCAATCGGGTTTTGCGTTGCCAAAACATGAAACGGATTGGGCAGCGAGTAGCTGATACCGCCGACAGAAACCTGTTTTTCCTGCATCGCCTGCAGCAAGGCGGATTGCGTGCGCGGGCTGGCGCGATTGATTTCGTCGGCCATCAATAGCTGGCAAAAAACCGGCCCGGCAATAAATCGGAACGAGCGTTTGCCGGTTTCCGATTCTTCCAGCACTTCTGAGCCGATTATATCCGCCGGCATCAGATCAGGCGTGAACTGGACCCGTTTTTCAGAAAGCCCCATCACCGTCGCCAATGTCTCAACTAGCCTCGTTTTGGCAAGGCCCGGCACGCCGATTAATAGCGCATGGCCACCGGACAGCAGCGTGATCAGCGTTTCGTCGATAACCTGGTGTTGGCCAAAAATAACCTGGCCAATTCCGGCCCGAACAGCAGCCATTTTCTCGACCAGTGCCTCAACATCTTTGGTGACGGCTTTCGTGTCAGCATCAAGCCCTGTAGTGGCAGATGGGTTGGCCTCGGTTATACTCACGCGCATTCTCCCGGACTGAACCATTCGGATTTAAACAGTGAGCCGACCGCCAAAATGACGATGCCTCTGACAAATACTGAACCTTCCAAGGAAGGCGCCACCGCGAGTGGTGCGGCGGAACAAATGACGCCCGGCGCCGTCGGAAAAATGGCACCGGTGTGCGGCGATCTTGATATGCGGATCGCGCGCGACGGAACTTGGTTTTATCATGGCTCCCCGATTGGCCGCAAACCGCTGGTGAAGCTGTTTTCGACGGTACTCAAGCGCGAAGACGACGGCCAGTTTTACCTTGAGACTCCGGTCGAAAAGGGTCGCATTGAGGTCGAAGATGCACCGTTTGTGGCGGTGGCCATGGAAATTTCCGGCGCGGGCGAAAGTCAGGCGCTTCGCTTCCGCACCAACATTGATGATGAGATCACCGCCGGTGCCGATCATCCAATCCGTGTGGCTCACGATCCTTTGACCGGCGAACCGTCGCCCTACGTGATGGTGCGAAACGGCCTTGAGGCCTTAATCGCACGCGCTGTCTTTTATGATCTTGTCGAACTCTGCGTCGAACACGCATCTAACGAAGAGATTGAGTTTGGCGTCTGGAGCGACGGCGCCTTTTTCTCGTTCGGTCCTGTTCCAGATTCTGAATAAATCAATGCTGCAAAAAGTCATTGCCAGTGAGAGCGACGATCTCCGAAAGTTTGTCACCGAACGAATTCAATTGGGTGCAAGCGACGGGCCGGTCAGCGATTACGATCTCAACCCGTCCATGCGGGTCGATGCGCCGCCCAACCTTACCGCTGCCGCGGTTCTGATTCCGCTGGTGCTGCATGATGACGGCGCAACCATGTTGCTGACGCTTCGCACCGATCATCTTCGGGATCACGCCGGGCAGGTTTCCTTCCCCGGTGGCCGTGTCGAAGAATGTGATGTGGACGCGCTCGACTGCGCGCTGCGCGAGACCGAAGAAGAGGTCGGCCTCGACCGCAGTTTTATCGATGTCATCGGAACATTGGATACTTACGAGACCCGTACCGGGTTTTCGATCACGCCGGTGGTTGGGCTGGTGCGCCCCGGTTTCACACTCACTCTCGATCCCGGTGAAGTCGCTGAAGCATTCGAAGTGCCGCTCACCTTCGTCATGGATCCGGAAAATCACGAACGCCACAGCCGCATGTGGAAAGGCGCGATGCGATATTTTTACATGCTGCCGTTCGAGGACCGATACATTTGGGGGGCGACGGCCGGCATGATTATCAACCTCTATCAGGCCCTCGCGAAATAAGGATCCGCCATGCTCCGAAAAATTCTTCCCTTCCTGCCGCTGATCTTTCCCTTCCTCGCCTATGCGATTTACATGGTGATCGCCAGCATGCGGACAGCCGGCGGACCAAAATGGGAAGACACGCCCTGGGTCTGGCTCTCGATTATCGGCATGGTTTTGTTTATCGCGACGCTTATTGGGTTTGCGCTGTTAACCGGCGACGACATTGCCGGCACATTTATTTCACCGCGGCTTGAAAACGGAAAGATCATTCCGGCCGAAGTGCAATAGACGCGCAGCCGTCACGTTCAAAACCGCCATTTTAAGATCGCATATGGAGATTGCTGAACATATCGATCCCCCCGACTGGATGAGGGCGGCGGAAATCGCCACGCTGTTTGCGGCCTTGTCCGCCGAAGGGGCGACGGTGCGATTTGTCGGCGGCTGCGTCCGCGACGCGATTTTGGGCCGGGACGTGAAGGACATTGATATCGCCACACCCGACACGCCCGACAAAGTGACTTCGTTACTGGAAGCCGCCCATCTGCGTGCGATACCCACCGGGCTTGACCACGGCACGGTGACGGCGATGGTCGACCATGCGCATTTTGAAGTGACGACGCTTCGCCGCGACGTCACCACCGATGGCCGCCACGCCGAAGTTGCTTTCACCGACGACTGGAAAGAAGACGCGTGTCGCCGTGATTTTACCTTGAACGCGCTTTACGCCGATCTCGACGGTGCCATTTACGATCCGACTGGCGGGCTGGAAGATTTGCGCAACGGCACGATCCGGTTTGTTGGCGATCCCGTTAAACGCATCGAAGAAGATACGCTCCGCGTGTTGCGGTATTTCCGCTTCGGTGCCTGGTACGGCAGGCCGCCGCCCCATGATGAAAGCCTGAACGCCTGCAAAAATGCGGCGGGCGCCCTTGGTAATCTGTCAGCCGAACGGGTGGCCAACGAACTGCTGCGGCTATTGGAAGCGCCCAATCCGTTTAACGCAACGCGGTTCATGATCAGGACCGGCATCATTCCCGCAGTTGCGCCGGAGCTCACAAATCTCGATGCGCTCGAAAAACTTCTGAAGATCGAGGGCACATCACTGGTTGCAGAGGACGTTGAACCCGATCCAATCCTTCGAATTTGCGCGCTCATAACCGTTGAGGGCGCACCTGCCCACGCCGGCGAACTAGCCGCGCGGCTTCGTTTCTCGAAGGCCAACCTCAAACGCCTGATCTTGATCGAAGAAGCGGCAGCCGAGATTGGTAGCGGTGTCGACGAGAAATCCGCGCGTCTCTTGATCCATGACCTTGGCAACGCCGAATTTGAAGACGCTGTCATGGTGGCCCGCGCCCGTCTCGGCGAAGATGCGAAGTCCGACGACTCGCTCGTTGGCCTGATCACGCTTTCCCGCGACTGGGCCGCACCGGAATTGCCAATTCGTGGCCGCGACGTCGAAAGCGCCGGCGTCGAAAAAGGCCCCCGGATCGGCGAGCTGTTGCGCGAAGTCGAAGCCTGGTGGATCGAGGGTGATTTTGAAGCTACGCGCGAGGAGTGCCTGAAGAAACTAAACGCGCTGCTGTAGACGTGATGCCGATCTAGAATGGCCTGACGCAAGACATAAAACGACAAGGGGCCAACAATGCCAATTGGCAAAGAAATCAAAATCCTGATCACCGGCGACGTCTCGAGACGGGTCGACGGTGTGTTGCGGCTTGCGCCGCATGGTCATTTCGTGATGCGCGAAATTGAGGATCAGAAGTACGAAGTCAGCGGCGATAGTGTCGACACCTATGTGCTGACCCACAAGCAGGTCACGACATATGTTGAAAAAGATCGTCTGAGTTTTCCCGACAGTGATTGGCCGTGAGCCATTATGGCGCTAAGACTTGAACGAATTTATCTGATGCGAGGTTCCCATGCGGCTTGAAGGAAAAAGCGCGATCATCACCGGCGCCGGGCGCGGCATCGGCAAGGAAATGGCGCTCCGGTTTTCGGCGGAAGGTGCTGCCGTCGTCGTCACCGATATTGTTGGGGACTTGGCCGTTGACGTCGCCGCTGAAATAACCAAACGCGGTGGCCGCGCGCATGCCGTTACCGCCGACGTCTCGGACCAGACGCAAGTCGAGGCGCTGTTCGACGAAGCCAATAATTTTCTTGATGGCAGGCTTGATGTGCTGGTCAACAATGCCGGCATCGCCCACCACGCCGCCTTTCTCGAACTCGACGTGAAAGACTGGCAACACGTTCTCAATACCAACCTCACCAGCGTCTTTTTGTGCACCCAGCAGGCCGGCCGCATCATGGTCCAATACGGCGGCGGCTCGATCATCAATATTGGTTCGATCTCCGGTCAGCGCGGCAGCACCGGACGGATCGCCTACGGCACTGCGAAAGCCGGAATTCATCAACTGACGCGCATTCTCGGTGTTGAACTGGGACCAATGGGCATTCGCGTGAACGCGATTGCGCCCGGTCCGATTGATACCGGAATGACCAAAATGGGACCGGATCAACGCAAGCGCTATCTTGAACGCCTGCCGATTGGGCGGTTTGGGGCGGCCGGTGATATCGCCGCGATTGCCGTCTTTCTCGCGACGGAAGATGCAAGTTTTATGACCGGCTCGATCGTCAATGCTGATGGCGGGTTTGATGCGGCCGGGCTGATTTTCGATTACGACGAGTTGGTCAACGTAAAAAGCGACGGCCGCGACCCGGACTTTAAGCCGTAGAATTTAAGTCGGCGTCGCGTCAATTGTCTTAGGTCGACGTTACCTCACATCGTCTCATGTCGACGTTACCTCGAACGGCAGCACCGCGTCGGTCATCCAGCAACCAACACAATCGCCGCTCGTCTGTTTTGATAAATGAAAACGGTAGCCGACAAAGGTACCGGCGGCGGTGAACAGGATGACATCGATCACGGCGCGGTCGCCGTCCACCTGATAATTCTCAAAACTCGCCGAACGGTGGCCGATCATTACGCCGAACACTGGCCCCTGCACCATCTGCGCAAACCGGGATAGTGGCCCGGTCGCCGCTTTGTTGCCGGGCGATGCAAAGGCGAACGTGACTTCAATGCCGTGACCGTCATGCGGCGTGTCGTTATCCTGGAGGGCTGCGATGATCGCGTGGACGACTTGTTTAGGGGTGTGCGATTGCTGCGGCGTCTGGTTTGCCCCGTCCGCTGCCGATCCGGACGATGAAATTGCGGCGGCAAACACCAAAACGCACAGCGCCAGAAAACTGAGGACGAACCCGCGCCCCTTTTCCGATAACGTTATTTTTTGGTTATAAATCAAAGGATTAGAGGGGTCTAGCGCGGTCGAATGTGGGCAGACCTTACCTTTGCCCACGTCTAGTTGGCGACTTTCACCAAGCGGCCTTTAGCCGTCCTGCGCGCTTCGCCGTTCCGAAACGAGACGAACTCCAAGTCCATACCAAACGGCAATAATGTCCGGTGATAAACCTGCATCTCGTAACCGCCGTCATCGCTAATCGTCATTGTGTGAATCGAGAGCGTCTGTTTTTTAATGCGCGCCCAGGCGTAGCGCCCGCCCTGAAGCGGGTCGTCGAGATCCTCGGCCTTCCAGACATTGGCGCGGTCGGTCGCAACGAACCTGATCAATGTGCCCTTCCGCACCGGCGTCGGATCATTGGGGTTGCCCTTCTGCCGCTGCACCGTTGTCCAGTCGACAACAAAGGCGCCGCCGTCCGGTTGAATGTTGACGTCGAGATCGCGCGAGGTGAGGCGGAAATTTACGCTGATATTACTTTCGGAAACGCCGGTACCGGACCAGCGGCCATAAAAGGCGTCGATCGCGAGGTCCTGCGCATACGCAGGCGCGGTGAGCCCGGCATAAAGGAGGACAAGCCGGAACGCTTTGAGGGCGTTGCGAATCCCCCCGTTCATTTCAATTTTCATTTTATATTTCCTCGCACAATTTCACCCGCACAGTACCAACAGCCTAACGGCGCCGGGCGAGAACGTCATCAGATGAATTGAGATGGCATTCCGCACTCGCAGTCGCAGTGACGGCGTGCCTTTTATTCCGGTCTGCAGGCGCGGTTTCGGGCGTCCACATCAACCGGCAGGCGGTTCAGTTGCGCGTGCACGCCGCGGGTGAGCCGCTCATCGTTCATCCGCGTGAAATCGAGCTGCATGGTGTCGTCTTCAAGAATCCGCCGGTCGTAAACTTGTAATTCGTTGCCGTTTTCGTCGCCGCCCTCCGTCGGCGTGAAAATGACCAGTCTCATGTCGCGCCATTCGGCCCAGGCGCTGTGCACGCCTTCATCATCTTTGAATGTGGCCGCACGCCAAAGATCGATGCCGGCACTTCTGAATCGAAGCCGCCGGACGGATTGCGTGACGTCGCGGCCCTCGGCGCGGCGTTCCCGTTTTACGGTGATCCAGCAAATCGCAAAGCCGTCTTCCATTGCCCGGACAATGGCGTCGAGATCACGAATGCTGACGGACGGATCGGTGCGGTCGCCGCCGTCGACAATGCCGGTGCCGACCCATCGGCCGAAAAATACCGCGACACCTTCGTCGCCCGCGTCGGCGCGCGTCTCTGAAACGAGGCCAACCGACACGACCGCGACCACCACGGCAAATAGCGCCGCGAGCGATAAATTCCAGAAACTTGATGATCCCCAAAACATCATGGCGCCCCAAACAACAAGGCAACATGTTCGCATGATCGGCGGGGATTTTGAATGCGCCCGCACGCGATCCGTTAGGTCCGAATTAAAACGAATAAAATCAACCGCTTATGGGTATTTTACCACGGGTGGCAGGCTCATCAGGATAGCGTCCACATTGCCGCCGGTCTTGAGGCCAAACGTCGTGCCGCGGTCATACACCAGATTGAACTCGACGTAGCGTCCGCGCTTGATCAACTGCGCTTCACGTTGATCGTCGTCCCAATGGTCGTCGATGTGACGGCGCACAAGTTCCGGATAGGAATCGCGAAAGGCGCGGCCGACATCTTGCGTAAAGGCAAAGTCCTCGTCCCAGTCGCCGGTCGCGAGGCGGTCATAAAAAATACCGCCGACGCCGCGCGGCTCATTGCGGTGGGGGATAAAAAAATAATCGTCGCACCACTTTCTAAATTTTGGGTAATAGCCCGCATTGTGTTTGTCGCAGGCGGCCTTAAAGGCGTCGTGAAAAAACTTTGTGTCTTCCTCCACCGGGAACACTGGCGTGAGATCGCCGCCGCCGCCGAACCATCCTTTGGTCGTCACAATAAATCTTGTGTTCATATGCGCGGCTGGCACCAGCGGTGAACAGGGATGGGCGACCAGGGACACACCGGCGGCCCAGAATTCTGGATTTTCTTCGGCGCCCGGGATGTCTTTGCGAAATTCTTCCGAGAACTCGCCGTGCACGGTGGAGATGTTGACCCCGACTTTTTCAAATACGCGGCCCTTCATCACCGACATCGTGCCGCCGCCGCCGCCGGGGCGATCCCATGAGCTGCGTTCAAACCGGCCGGCCGGCTGATCCTTCAGCTGGCCGTCATGATCGTCTTCGAGTGATTCATAGGAGGCACAGATCTGGTCGCGCAAATCCTGAAACCAGGCTGCCGCGGTCGTCTTCTGCTGTTCGATGTCGCTCATTCAATTTATCCCAACAAGGCCGTCCCACTCGTCGTCCGCCACCGACAATTGGAATCTCACGCCGGACCTGCATTGTTATCGTAACTAATTTCTTAACGTCGCAAAGCCGCCGGTTTGCCGCAATGCCTCTGCCGCCACGATGGCGCAGGCTTGGGCGACGTTCAAGGACCGGGCGTCGGCCCTCATCGGGATTATGATCCGCGCATCGCTTTCCGCATGGACATATTCCGGCGCACCGGCGCTTTCCCTCCCAGCCATCAGGATGTCGCCGGGCTGAAAGGTGAACTGGTGGTAGGCCTCGCTCGCCTTCGTTGTCAGCAGGATGAGCCGCGAACCCGGCGCCCGCGCGGTGAGAAATGCGTTCCACGAATCGTGAATCGTAAATCCCGCGGGATCGATATAATCAAGTCCGGCTCGCCTGAGGCTGCGATCAGACATGACAAACCCCATCGGGCCTATGAGATCGACCGGCACACCGAAACAGGCGCCAAGGCGCAGTATCGCACCTGTGTTCTGCGGGATATCGGGTTCAATCAGGGCGAGGCGCGTCAATGTTTGGGTAACCATATATGGGCTTGTTTAGGCAGGCGCTGCGTCGATTTGCCCGCCTGGCGCGGGCTGGACATTACCTTATTTTAATGACAAAAAGGCGCCGCATTCGGGCGTTCACGCCACCCACACGGATTGACATATTAGATGGCAGACTCCGCCCAGGATGATGACGGCGTAACCCGCCGCGATTTTTTCAATGTAGCCGCTGTGGCGGCGTCAGTTGTTGGCGCTGGTCTTGCGGCCTGGCCCCTGATCAACTCGATGAACCCGGCCGCCGATGTGCTGGCGCTGTCATCGACCGAGATCGATCTCACGCCCATTGAGGTCGGACAAAGCATTACCGTGGTCTGGCGCGGCAAACCGGTGTTTATTCGCCGCCGCACGGAAGCTGAAATTGAGCAGGCGCGCGCCGACGACAAAGCGAGCCTTCCCGACCAGGAACTTGACGCCGACCGCGTCCAGAATCCGGAGTGGCTGGTGATGGTTGGCATTTGCACCCATCTCGGCTGCATTCCGCTTGGCCAGAAAGCCGGCGAGCCGCGCGGTGATTTCGGTGGCTGGTTCTGCCCCTGTCATGGTTCGCATTACGATACCTCAGGGCGCATCCGTCGGGGTCCGGCGCCACGCAACCTCGAAATTCCTGAATACATTTTCCTCGACGACACCACGATCCGGATTGGATAAGCGAGAATGGCCGGCGCACCTAATCGAGAATACAAAAACTCCCTCGTCCGTTGGATCGAGTATCGGTTGCCGATATTTTCGCTGCTTGATCACACGATCGGGCGGGATTATCCGACACCGAAAAATCTGAATTACTGGTGGAGCCTTGGCGCTGTACTGACCATAGCGCTGATCATCCAGATCATCACCGGCATCTTCCTCGCGATGTATTACGTCCCGACTGCCGAAGGCGCGTTCGATTCAGTTGAACGGATTATGCGCGACGTGAATTCCGGCTGGATGATCCGCTACATCCATTCAAACGGCGCGGCATTGTTCTTTGCCGCCGTCTACATCCACATCCTGCGCGGCATGTATTACGGCAGTTACAAACGGCCGCGCGAACTGCTGTGGTTCATCGGCATCATCATCTTCATCCTGATGATGGCGACGGCGTTCATGGGCTATGTGTTGCCGTGGGGCCAGATGAGCTTCTGGGCCGCGACCGTCATCACCAACCTGTTCTCCGCCATTCCGTGGGTCGGCGACAGCATAACTATTTGGCTCTGGGGCGGGTTCTCGGTTGGCTCAGCCACGCTGCAACGTTTCTACAGCCTTCACTATGTCCTTCCGTTCGTGATTTTCGGCGCGACCATCGTCCATATTTGGGCCATTCACGTGCACGGGCCGAATAATCCCAAGGGCATCAGCGTCAAGGGGCCGCAAGATACGATCCCCTATCATCCCTACTTCACGACCAAATATATGGTCGTTTTCGGGATTTTCTTTATCGCGCTCGCGTTCCTGGTTTTCTACGAGCCCAACTATCTCAATCACTCGGATCAGTTCAAACGCGCCAACCCGCTGGTGACGCCCGCCAACATCGTGCCGGAATGGTACTTCCTGCCGTTCTACGCGATCCTGCGGTCGATCCCGGACAAGCTGATGGGCGTTGTCGCCTTTGGTGGCTCGCTGATGATCCTGTTTATCCTGCCGTGGGTTGATACCAGTCGCGTTCGCTCCGGCGCATTCCGCCCGGTGTTCAAACAGTTCTTCTGGATCTTTGTCGCCGACGTCATTCTGCTTGGTTACATCGGCAGCCAACCGCCGGCTGGCGCCCTGCTGATCATCGGACGTCTGGCGACGGTTTATTACTTCGCCCACTTCATCATCATTTTGCCGCTGGTCGGCTGGATGGAACGGCCAAAACCGCTACCGGAAAGCATCGCTGAACCGGTCCTCAAAGGGGAGGGCGGGCAATGATTGTTCTGAAGACAATGACGGGGCTGAAACTGGGCTCGCTGCGGCGTATGGCCACAGCAGTAGTGGTCGCCGCCGGCATCGTCTTCACTTCCGGCCTGTCTGCAAACGCCGCCGAAGAGGCGCGAGAGTACGAGTCTCACGACTGGTCTTTTTACGGATTGTTCGGCACCTACGACCGGGCCTCTTTGCAACGCGGTTACCGCGTCTACAAAGATGTCTGCGCGTCGTGTCATTCGCTCCGGCTGATCTCGTTCCGCAATCTCGTTGAAATTGGCTTCACCGAAGACGAGGCCAAAGGCATTGCTTCTGAATTTACCGTCGAAGACGGACCCGACGCAGAAGGCGACATGTTTGAGCGCACCGCGCGGCTCTCTGATCGCATCCCGTCGCCGTACCGCAACGACAACGAAGCCCGCAGCATCAACAACGGGGCGCTGCCGCCTGATCTCTCGCTGATCGTTAAGGCGCGCCACGGCGGACCCAATTACATCTTCGCCTTGTTAAACGGGTATTCAGAAGAAGCGCCGGAGGATTTCCACCTCACCGACGGCATGACCTACAACCCTTATTTTGCTGGCGCGGAAATCGCCATGCCGGAGCCGTTATTTGAAGACGCGGTTGAATACGGCGACGGCACCACCGCCTCGGTCGAACAGATGGCGGAAGACGTCACCCATTTTCTCGCGTGGGCGTCTGAGCCGACCCTCGACCGCCGTCATCAGCTTGGTTTCCAGGTGATGATCTTTTTGATTTTGCTGACCGGGCTGTTCTGGATTGTGAAACGCCGGACCTGGAAAGATATGCACTGATTGGGCATCGCCCGAGTATAAGAAACCGCCTTCGGGCGGTTTTTTTATGCCCGCCGCCGCATTGAATTTCCCCGCTCCATTGAATAGCGCGAGCGAAACTGAAACACTGGCGCGGAATTATCAGCCTCTCGTGGAGAAAAAATGGCGGAGACAAAAGCAATAATCGGCGTGCTCGGCGGCAGCGGCGTTTATGACATCGACGGGTTAGAGAAAGCCCGCTGGGAAGCGGTCGGGTCGCCCTTTGGCGAGCCGTCAGACGACCTTTTATTCGGCGAGTTGAACGGCGTGGAGGTTGTGTTCCTGCCCCGTCACGGTCGCGCCCACAAACAGTCGCCGACCAGCGTGAATTACCGCGCCAATATCGATGCGCTGAAACGCGCGGGCGTCACCGATATTCTGTCGGTATCGGCGGTCGGATCGTTCCGGGATGAACTTAGCCCCGGCACATTCGTCATTGTTGATCAGTTCATCGACCGCACGTTCGCGCGGGAAAAGAGTTTCTTTGGGCCCGGCCTCGTCGCCCATGTCTCGATGGCCGATCCCGTCTGCGCCCGCCTCGGTGATCACCTTGAGGCCGCGGCCAATGCCTGCGGCGTGGCCGTGGTGCGCGGCGGCACCTACTTGTGCATGGAAGGGCCGCAGTTCTCGACCCGGGCCGAATCCGAACTCTACCGCAGCTGGGGCTGCGACGTGATCGGCATGACTAACATGCCGGAGGCAAAACTCGCTCGCGAAGCCGAGATTTGTTACGCGACCGTCGCCATGGTCACCGACTACGACTGCTGGCATCCGGACCACGACCACGTCGAGGTGGCCGACATCATCCGTGTGCTGACCTCAAACGCGGACGCGGCGCGCCGTTTGGTGAAAGAAAGTTTGCCAGCGCTTGGCACCCGCCCTATCGCCTGCCCGAAAGGCTGCGACCACGCGCTTGATACCGCCATCATCACCGGCGTGGACGCCCGCGATCCCGATATGATTGCGAAACTTTCCGCCGTCGCCGGCCGCGCGCTTTCTTAAATTTTTGCCCACCGAATTTCGAGAATAATTTACCCATGCCAATTAGATCCCTCATTCGCACGATTCCGGATTACCCGAAACCGGGCATCATGTTTCGCGACATCATGACTTTATTGCAGGACCCGGAAGGGCTGCGCATTGCCATCGCCCAATTGATTGAGCCGTTCACTGATATGAAAATCGACAAAGTCGCCGGTATTGAGGCGCGGGGATTTATTATTGGCGGATTGGTGGCCCGCGATCTCAATGCCGGTTTTGTCGCAATTCGGAAAAAAGGAAAACTTCCGTTTGAGACCGTCGGCCGTGACTATGAACTTGAATACGGCACCGACCGCGTCGAAATTCATACCGACGCGATTGATAAGGGTGAAAAGATTTTGCTGATCGACGATTTACTGGCGACCGGTGGCACGGCAATGGCCGGCCTTGAACTGATCGAGGCGGTCGGCGGTGATGTGGTCGGCACGGCCTTTATCATCGATCTGCCGGACCTCGGTGGCTCAAAAAAGATTCGCGACGCCGGCCACACCGTTCACACATTGGTCGAATACGAAGGCGACTGAGGCGCGCGGACCCAAATGAAAGTTGACGGCAAAGCGTTCCGCACCATCTGGCTCTCGGACGACGGCTGGGCAGTCGAGATCATCGACCAGACGCGGCTGCCACACGAATTCGAAATCATCCGCCTCGAGACCGGCATCCGCGCGGCCCGTGCCATCTCCGACATGGAAGTTCGCGGTGCGCCGCTAATTGGCGCGACGGCGGCTTACGGCATGGCGCTGGCGGTTCGCGAAGATGCGTCCGACGCAGGCGTTGAAGACGCGCACGCCGTGCTGCTTGCGACCCGTCCAACGGCGGTCAATCTAAGCTGGGCCCTAGACGACATGCGGGCATTGCTGCTGCCGTTACCGGTGCCAGATCGGATGGCGGCGGCATACGCCCGTGCCGCGCAAATCTCTGACGAGGATGTCGCGATCTCTCGGGCGCTCGGCGAATTTGGTGCCGAGCTGATCGTCCGCGCCGCCGAAAGCAAAGTGGCCTCGGGCAAGGACGGCCCGGTCAATATTCTGACGCATTGTAACGCGGGCTGGCTCGCCACTGTCGATTGGGGCACCGCTCTCGCGCCGATCTATGTCGCTTTTGACGAAGGCATCGACGTCCACGTCTGGGTTGATGAGACCCGGCCCCGCAATCAGGGCGCCTCACTGACCGCCTGGGAGCTCGGCCGCCACGGCGTGGCGCACACGGTGATCGCCGATAACGCTGGCGGGCATTTAATGCAGCACGGCGAGATTGATCTCTGCATCACCGGCACCGACCGCACGACACGGGCCGGCGACGTCTGCAACAAGATTGGGACGTACCTGAAGGCGCTCGCCGCCCATGACAACAACATTCCATTTTATGTGGCGCTGCCGCAAACGACGATCGACTGGACGGTGTCGGACGGCATCCGCGAAATCCCGATCGAACAGCGCAGCGCCGAAGAAGTCACGCACATCTCGGGCCGCACCGATGACGGAAAGATCGCGCGCGTGCAACTGACGCCGAACGGATCAGCGGCGGCCAACTTCGCCTTTGATGTGACGCCCGCGCGACTGATCACCGGTTTGATCACCGACCGCGGCATTTGCGACGCGTCCGAAGAAGGGCTGCTCGAGCTTTTTCCAGAGCAGAAGTAACGGCTAACGCGGCGTGGAAATAAAGAGCGCGGTTAACGGACTGCACCTTTGTTGATTTCGTTCGTAACCTATTGAATAATAACGGATATTGGGTTTATTCAAGATCCACCCAAAATTCGTGAAAGACAAAAATGAAATCGCAGTGGAATCATAAAGACGCGGAGAAAATGGTTACCGCCTATGAGGGTGAGGGCGTCGGCCGCGATCTGGCGCTCCGGGTTTACTCGACGCGTTTGCTCGGCGGGGATCCGCGCCTCGTGTTGCACGGCGGCGGCAATACATCGGTGAAGACGTTTGTGGATGATGCGCTCGGCAATTCCGTCGCAGTACTTTGCGTCAAAGGCTCCGGCTGGGACATGGGCAATATCGAACCGGCGGGCCTGCCTGCGGTCAAGCTCGAAGGCCTGCGTGAGCTCCGCACCATCGACAAACTTTCCGACGAAGACATGGTCAAGGTGCAGCGCCTCAACCTGCTCGACCCTGGCTCGCCCAATCCGTCGGTCGAGACATTGCTGCACGCATTCCTGCCGCAGAAGTTTGTCGATCACACCCATTCGACGGCGGTGCTGGCGATTTCGGATCAGGCCGACGGTGATAAAATCTGCGCTGAACTGTACGGCGAGCGTGCCGCTCTCGTGCCTTACGTAATGCCGGGTTTTGATCTCGCCAAAGCTGCGCCGGCGGTGTTCGATGCAAACCCGAATGTCGAAGGCTTGATTCTGCTCCAGCACGGCATCTTCACATTCGGTGAGACGGCGGAAGAGGCGTACGAGCGCATGATCGCGCTTGTCTCTCTAGCGGAAGACCGCATCGCCCAAGGCAGAAAAGTCATTTGGCCGTCATCGGATATTCCGGATGCACCAGTGCGTCTGGCCGAAATCGCGCCCCACATTCGCGGGGCACTCGCCAATGTCGTCGATGAAGCCGACGCGACCTACCAACGCCAGGTGCTCGAGTTCCGCACCAGTGAGGCGATCCTCAGTTATGTGAACGGTAAGGATCTCGCGCGCTATAGCCAGCAGGGGACGGTGACGCCTGATCACACCATCCGCACTAAAAACACCCCGCTGGTCCTGCCGTCGCTCGGCGCTGGCGATGATGTTGCCGACGCCATCAAGTCTGCCACCGCCGAATACGTCGCCCTCTATCACGAGTATTTTTCCCGCCATAATGCCAACACCGATCCCCAACGAAACGAGCTCGATCCGATGCCGCGTGTCGTGCTGGTGCCGGGGCTCGGGATGTTTGGTGCCGGTAAATCGGCTAAGGATGCCCGCATCGCCGCCGACCTCGCGGTAAACACCGTGGACGTCATTACCGACGCCGAATCCATCGGTGCCTACCAACCGGTGTCGGAAGCGGACCTGTTCAATGTCGAATACTGGTCTTTGGAACAGGCG
This sequence comes from Alphaproteobacteria bacterium, assembly GCA_029936875.1. GTDB lineage: Bacteria > Pseudomonadota > Alphaproteobacteria > SHVP01 > SHVP01 > JAPYRS01. Next base: position 25,883 of record JAPYRS010000017.1, read on the forward strand.
AAACTCGGCAAAGCCGTGGAAAAAAGTTTAAGCCGTCACGTGGTCCTGATCACCGGGGCCGCGTCCGGCATCGGTGCTGCCACCGCACGCGCGTTCGCGGCCGAAGGCTCAGAAGTCGTGCTGCTCGATCTCGACGGGGCAGGGGCCGAACAGGTGGCATCTGCGATTGACGGTGCAGCTCTCGGCCTCACATGTGACGTCACCGAACCCGATTCGGTTCGGGCCGCTTTCGACAAAGCGTGTGAGACATTCGGCGGCATCGACATCGTTGTTTCCAACGCGGGCGCGGCCTGGCAAGGCAAAATAGGCGAGGTCTCCGACGAAGACCTTCGGGCGAGTTTCGAGCTCAACTTCTTTGCCCATCAATCTGTCGCCCAAAACGCCGTTCGCGTGATGCAGGCGCAAGGCACCGGCGGCGTGCTGTTGTTCAATGCGTCGAAACAGGCGGTCAACCCCGGCCCCGATTTCGGCCCCTACGGATTGCCAAAGGCGGCAACGCTGTTCCTGTCCCGCCAATACGCATTGGAATACGGCGAAGACGGGATCCGTTCAAACGCCGTCAACGCAGACCGCGTCAATACCGGCATCTTTGCCGATGGCTTTTTGGAGAGCCGCGCAATGGCACGCGGCCTGACGCCGGACGAATACCTGAAGAGCGGAAATTTGCTGAAACGCGAAGTGAAAGCGGAAGACGTGGCCCAAGCGTTCGTCGATCTCGCGCGGGCGACAAAAACCACCGGTGCCGTGATGACCGTCGACGGCGGCAACATCGCGGCTGCGTTGCGGTAGCGGGCCCTCTCGGAGAAGAAAACGGGCCAGCGCGAACCGGCCCGCCTCAAATTTCCTCGACGTGAACTAAGCCAAATGCATGGCGAAAAATCCGTTGGTACGGGTCCGGGCGATTTTTGTGCTTTCCTCGTGATAGCTCGCGCGGTCGTCGCAACTAAATCCGTGTTCGGCCTCGGCATATCGAAAGACCGGCACGTCGGGGTGGGCCGACTTGATCGCCTCGACATCTTCAATCGGAATCGCCTTATCAAGATCGCCGAAGTGGAGCTGGGTTGGGCATTTCGGTTCTGCATCAACGGTGTCGATGATGCGGCCGCCGTAATATCCGATCGCGCAATCGACGTTGGCGCGGCAGGCCGAAACCCAGGCGACCGATCCGCCCCAGCAATATCCGACGAGGCCGACCTTACCGAATTCCTTCAACACCTCGGCAACTGCGTTCACGTCCATTACGGTGTTGTCCCAGTCGAGCTCCATGGCGATGCCGCGGCCGATCTGCATGTCGTCGGGCGTATAGCCGAGGTCGACGCCGGATTTTTTCCGGTCGAAAAACGCCGGCGCAATGGCGACATACCCGTCCTTGGCAAAACTGTCGGCGGTGCCGCGAATTTGCGAATTGACACCAAAAATTTCCTGGACGATGACGATGCCGCTCTTTGGCGTGCCTTCCGGATCGGCGCGGTAACCGTCGAAGGTATGCCCGTCTGATGCCGTCAGTTTGATGTTGCTACCCATGGTGATCTCCCCCTGTTACGCGCCGTTAGGCCTTATTCAGCCTTTGGGCTGCGCGGCGCGAATGCGGCGGTGATCATACTCATCACCGGCTCGCCGTTTTGATTTCGAATGATGAACTTGGACCTGATGATGCCCCGATCCGGCTTCGACTTGGAAGCACGAATTTCGATGACTTCACTGATGACCGATAACACGTCGCCCGGCCGCACCGGTTTCAGCCACAGCAGATCATCAACACCGGGAGAGGCCATGCCGTTGCCGTCCCCAAGCCGGTGATCGACCAGCATGCGCATGAACATCGCGCAGGTGTGCCAGCCGCTCGCGATCAGCCCGCCAAATCCAAGCTCGCGCGCTTTGTCCGGGTCGGTATGAAAAATCTGCGGATCATATTTGCGGGCGTATTCAAGGACTTCTTCTTCGGTCACTTCGTAGCGCCCGAACTCCTCGACAAAACCGAGCTCAATATCTTCCAGGTAATCCACAAATCCTCCCGGTCCGCGCCAATGGCTCAGACATTAAACCTGATGAGCAGAACATCACCGTCCTGGACGATATAGTCCTTGCCCTCAAGGCGAAGTTTGCCGGCGTCGCGCGCGCCCGATTCGCCTTCGCAGGCGATGTAGTCATCATAGGCAATGGTCTCGGCGCGAATAAAGCCGCGTTCGAAATCGGTATGGATGGTGCCGGCGGCCTCCGGTGCGGGCGTCCCCTTCGGCACGGTCCAGGCGCGGGATTCGGTTGGCCCGGCGGTAAAGAAGGTCACCAGATCCAACAGCGCATAGCCTGTGTGAATCACGCGGGCGAGGCCGGTTTCCTCAAGGCCCATCGATTCGAGGAACTCGGCGCGCTCGGCTTCATCATCGAAGCCCGAAATTTCGGCCTCAATCGCCGCCGAAATGTAAACACACGGCGCGCCTTTTTCGGCCGCCCAAGTGGCAAGTTTCTCAGAATGGGCGTTACCGGTCGCCGCCGATTCTTCGTCGACGTTGGCGATGTAAACCGCCGGTTTCGCGGTTAAAAGCTGAAGTCCGCGCAGCGCCTTTTCTTCGGAGGGATCAATTTCCAGGGTCCGGCACGGCTCGCCCGTCCGAAGCCACGCAAGCGCGCGGCTCATCAGCGGCAATATTTCTTTTGCATCCTTGTCGTCGCCCTTGGCTTTTTTCGAAAGCGCAATTTCGCGGCGTTCAAGACTTTCAAGGTCGGCAAGCATTAATTCGGTTTCGACGGTTTCCGCATCCGCCACCGGGTCGACCCGGTTTTCGACATGGGAGATATTGTCGTCGTCGAAACTTCGCAGCACGAACAGGATTGCGTCGACTTCCCGGATATGGCCGAGGAATTGATTGCCGAGGCCTTCGCCGTCACTCGCGCCGCGAACAAGGCCAGCGATGTCGGCAAAATCTAGGAAGGTCGGCACGATCTTTTTCGATTTGGCAAGTTCGGCAAGTTTATCCAAACGCGGGTCGGGCACCGAAACCCGGCCGATGTTGGGGTCAATCGTGGTGAACGCGTAGTTGGCGGTCTCGGCCTGGGCCGATTTCGTCATCGCGTTGAACAGGGTTGATTTGCCCGCGTTTGGCAGGCCAACGATGCCGCAAGTAAATCCCATTTATTTATTCGAACCCGTTTGCAGTGCGACGTCATTGGTAAAACTTGCGACATCTCCAAGTGCCAGCGCCGCAATATGGTCGGCGATCGCCATGATGTTGTTTTCCAGCATTTCGCTTTCTGCTTTCGGCACGTCCTTCAGCACGTAGTTTTCGACTTGGTCACGTTCGCCCGGATGGCCAATGCCAAACCGGACGCGCCGATAGTTCTTGCCGACATGGGTGTCGATACTGCGGAGGCCATTGTGGCCTGCACTACCGCCGCCCTGCTTGACGCGAATTTTTCCGGGTTCGAGATCAAGGTCGTCGTGCAGCACAATGATGTCTTCAACCTCAAGCCGGTAATAGCGTGTCGCGGCGGCGACTGCCTGTCCCGAGCGGTTCATGAAAGTATCCGGTTTCAATGCAATGGCGCGACGGCCACCGATCTGGCCTTCCGAGACTGAGCCGTGAAATCGACGGCGCCAGCCTCCAAACGAATGGCGCCGGACAATTTCGTCCAGCGCCATGAAGCCGATGTTGTGCCGGTTGTTTTCGTATTCGGAACCGGGATTGCCCAGTCCCACCAGCAAATACATATCCGATTCCGGGCCTTATTCTTGGCCGTCGTCCTTTTTATTCTCGTCGCCGTCTGCACCTTCTTCGCCCTCGGCGCCCTCTGCACCTTCTTCGCCTTCGAGACCCTCGAGACCCTCTTCGCCTTCTTCGCCTTCCGTCACGACTTCTTCTTCGACGTGGATTGTCGGCGCGGCAACAGTGGCAACGGTGAAATCGCGATCCTTGATGACCGGCGTGATGCCCGCAGGCAGGGTGATGCTGCTGATGTGAATACCATCGCCGATATCGAGCCCGTCAAGAGAGGCGGTAATGCTTTCCGGAATGGCATCGGCGAGGCAATCGAACTCGACTTCGTGTCGAACGATATTCAACACGCCGCCCCGCTTCAGGCCGGGCGATTCTTCTTCGTCGATGAAGCGGACCGCGACCATCACTCTGATTTTGGTATCAGAGGTGACGCGAAGAAAGTCGACGTGCAGGGGATTATCGGTTACCGGGTGAAGCTGAACATCGCGCGGCAGAACCCGGTGCTTTGTTCCTTCAACTTCGACATCGATCAGCCGCGACAGAAACGCGCCCCGTGCAACTTCCAGGACCAGCTCTCGGCTGGCAATCGTGATCGAAGTCGGGGCTTCTTTGCCCCCGTAAATAACAGCTGGCACCAGGCCAGCTCGTCGTGCCGCGCGGGCGGTCCCCTTGCCACTCTTGGCC
>JAPYRS010000156.1:0-2906 GCA_029936875.1 Alphaproteobacteria bacterium
TTTCAGAGATATTGATCGACATATAAGGGCGCCGCCCGCCAATTAAAACGGGGTTTCCCAGCAGAATCGTCGGCGGTCGGTCAGCCCATCAAGGCGCTGGCGCGGACGTAAACCGGTTTTGGTTCGAGGCAAATGATGCTGCCGACATGGCGGCCAGCGGACACAAGATGCACCCAGCGAAATTCCTCGCGTGTCGAATAATATTCTTCCCGTGCCGCCTGCAGCATCTTGTAAGCATGCATCTCGGAATAATCGTCGTGGCAAACCAGTTCGGCCATGCGACCAAAAAATGCCGCCGGGTCGTACCCAAGTTCGGAATACTGCTGTGATAATCCGCTGATCTGGCGCACCGCGTCGCTCACGTAGATTTCATTGACGCGCACGCCTTCGGCTTCCATGTCAAAGGCCGGCAGCGCAAAAAGCGCCTCGGTGATCGCGTTGAGAAGTTCGCCCTCATCGCGTTTTGGCATCGCCGCAATTTCGTCTGCGCTTGAACGCGCGACCCAGCGCATTTTCCGTTGCTGGTCGCGGACTTCCGGTCCAGTCCCCCAGGTGAATAAGGCAAGCAACTTGTTGCGAAGGCTGACCCCGTCAAGACCCAGGATGTAGCGCCTGACGTTGATCCCGGTGTGGATATGGACGTCAAACGGATTGCCGCTATCGGAACGCAGAAAGATCAGACCCGCGCCCACCGACAACGCTTCGCCAGCGCCGCCGAGTGACAGGCCGCCGGCAATCGCTTCCGCCAACATTTCCGGCATCTTGCTGTAAACGTCGAGCGCACCAATACGGTCAGCAACTTCGCCGATCATCGCCGTTTCCTCGGCGGTCGATTTTTCCTCGACATCAAGGTCGAGCAATTTGTGGTCGTCGATGATCGCCTCAAGCACGTCGAACGAATTGTACATCTCGACGTTCTTCGCCACATATTCCGGCCGGAACGGGAACACAGGATCCATAATCGGGTGACGCGAGAGGTATCGCACCGGCGGGCGCATCAAAACCGATGCCCACTCCCAGCCGAGGTCATCAAGTGCGCGGGCCGTTAACAATGGATAGAGAAAATAATGATCGTCGAGCGCGTTTCGCCGCAGCGCCGCTTCCAGCATTAGGTCGATAATCCGACCGCTCGAAACGTTCTGCAGCAGCCACAACAAATGCCGCTCCGCTGTCACTGGCTGACGATTGCGGATCGCGGTTGCAAAGGCTTCTTCGGTCGCCGCCACGTCGTCATCCACGGATAAGGCCTCAAGATCAACCATCAAGGCCGGCCCCATGGTCGGCGTATGCACATGTTTGTTGGCGAGCGCCACACTTTGCACGATTGGCAGCATCGCCGTTTCCGGCGGCATCAGTTCCGCCACCCCGAAAATCGCGTGCGCCCCGGAAACCGGATGAACAGGGCCGCCGTGATGATTGGACGGAATTTCGGTCGATCGGCTAACGGCCAGGGCCGCCGCCGCCATTAATTGCCCTGCATCTTCGCCGTCGCGCAATTTAATCAGCGTTGCCTCGACAATCTCCGCAGGCGGAGTGTCCTCAACAAACCGGACTTGTCTTTCCATCTCCGGCGAGAATTCAACTGACCTTGGCATGTACGGATCCCGTGTATTGGCGGCGTTTTACCCACGATAGGCTATCGCTGTCGCGCGGGCCAGTCCGCCATGACAATCGCTTGCCCAACGGGAGCTAAAAGGCGACCTTAGAAATTGTCCGACCGCAACTACGGCGGTGTGCTCATAACCCCATAATTTCAACGCCTTATCCCGAGGCAACGTTGACCCACCGCATTGTGAAAGGGTGCCGTGCGAGTCGTGCTACCACCCCCGGCCCTTGGGGAGAGGAAACAACAAAAATTCGGCGCTGGGGGCGATGCAACATTAGAGGTCTTGTTTAACCATGGAATTCTCAAAGAAAATTATTGTCAACGCACCTGCCGATAAGGTCTGGGACATTTTGGGCAAGGATTTTGCCAACATCGGTACCTGGTCTTCGGCGGTTTTCAAATCGGTCGCAAACGACGCGCTCCCAAGCGTGAACAACTCGGCGGTCGGGGGCCGATACTGCGATACAAGTTTTGGAAAAATCTCGGAAGAATTTATCGCCTACGATGACGACAAGAAAACGTTCAGCTTCAAAGGCGTGTTCTCCTCCAAGATGTTCCATAGTGTTGTCAATTCCACTGGTGTGACCGCGATCAATGACAATAAAACCGAAGTCCATTTTGGCCCGAATATCAAACTGAGTTTTATTGGCATGTTGATGTCGCCGATGATCAGGATGATGCTTGGGAAAGCGGTCGATTCGATTTTGGCAGACCTGAAATATTATGTGGAGAATGGAAAACCTTCTCCGGCAAAAGTCGCGTCACAAAAAAAGAATTAGCAGGCGCTGCCCCCGCTTGATCGTGGGTCGGTTGCTTAAAACGGGCCTCAACTCCACCCGCGATGTGGCCCCCCACCATTCCCTGCAATCGGGTTATTGACCTAACCCTGGCCACCACCCAACATGCCGCCTCTTGGTAGACCGCCCGCAATAATCGAGGCGGGCAAAAAATATGTAGGGGAGCAATGGCAGAAAAATTCGTGAAAGACCCGGGCCGGGTCCGGGAGATGGCGAGCGGCATCATCAGCGGCTCAGTCGATCCGGTTGAACTGGTCGAAAGTTATTTTGACCGCATCGATGCCGTCGAGGATTCTGTCCATGCCTGGGCCACGCCCGATCGCGAAGGCGCGCTGACGCAAGCCAGAGCCCGCGCGCTGGAGGCGAAGGACGGTCACATTCGCGGCGCCCTTCACGGCGTACCGATGGCCGTCAAAGACGTCATCGACGTCGCCGGTTTGCCGACCCGCGCTTACAGCCCGACTCGCGCAACTATCGGTCCGGCCCTCGCCGACGCGCAAATT
>JAPYRS010000156.1:2916-5155 GCA_029936875.1 Alphaproteobacteria bacterium
AAGCAGGCGTGGTCTTTCTCGGCAAAACCCACACAACGGAGTTCGCGTTTTATGAACGCGTGCCGCCGACTTGCAATCCGCATGATTTGACGCGGACGCCGGGCGGCTCGAGCGCCGGTTCTGCTGCCGCTGTGGCAAGCGGCATGACGCCACTTGCACTTGGCACGCAAACTGCGGGATCGGTCACGCGACCGGCTGCCTTTTGCGGCATCGGCGGTTTTAAACCCAGCAAGCTCGCCTGGTCGGCAACCGGCGTTATTCCGTTTTCACCGGCCTTCGATACGGTCGGCACATTTGGTTACACCGTCACCGACGCGGTTGCCGCATTCGAGGCCGTCTCAACGACATTTCTGCTGAGGACCAAGTCTTCGCCAGAGCGCCCGAACTTGGTGCTGATTTCGGAAGCCAACCTTGAAGCTGCCGATGCAGCAGCCGTGGATGCGGTCGAGCGCCAAGCCGAGAAATGGGCCGCCGCCGGCTGGGCACTTCGCCGCGCCGAATCACCAGTGACCTTCACCGATGTGCAGGCGCAGCACACGCTGGTCACAGAATACGAAGTCGGCCGCGCCCATCCACATTTGGCCGATCTACCGGAAGATGATGTCTCGCAGCGGCTTCGGGATGCAATCGTCAAAGGACTTTCGATTTCGCTCGACGACTATGTCGCGGCGCGCAGCGTCTTGCGCGGCATGTCCGACCAGTTCTGGAGCACGTTTGGCCCCGACGATGTTTTGCTTTTCCCAACCGCGCTTGGTCCTGCGCCCTTATCCGGGACAACCGGCGATCCTCGTATGATCGTGCCCTTCACGGCGCTCGGCGGCCCGGTTTCCAACATGCCGGTCGGCATGGAAGGCGGCATGCCGCTTGGCATTCTGCTTGCCGGTGCGCCCGGTTTTGATCGCGCGCTCGGCAAATGGTCATGCGACCTTGAGGCCGCAACCGGTTAGTGTTTAAAAAAGAATAATATTATCGATTGAGTTTAGGGGGCGCGCGTGACATTTCGAATTGCCGTTGATACCGGCGGCACTTTTACCGATGCGGTGATCGTCGATCACACCGGACGCCAAGCCATCGGCAAGGCGCTGACCACGCCCGACCGTATTTTCGAAGGCATGCGTGACGCGATCAAAATCACGGCGGAGGCATGGGGCGCCGGTCTCGACGAAGTTCTACACGACACCGAGTTGCTGATTTACGGCACCACCCGCGCGACCAACGCCGTCGTCACGGGCAATGTTGCAAAGACCGCGTTTCTCACCACCAAGGGGTTTCGTGACACGCTGGTATTTCGGGAAGGCGGCAAATTTAATCCGCACGACTATGCGACCGAATACCCAGAGCCTTACATCCCGCGCCGCTGGACCTTTGAAATAGAAGAACGCATCGATAGCGCTGGCAATATTGTCCGGCCGCTCAATGAGGAGGCTGCGCGGGAGACCATTGAGGCGCTAAAGACCCGCGGATTTGAAGCGGTCGCGGTCTCGTTTCTCTGGTCCGTCGCCAACGCCGAACACGAACTTGCCGTCGCCCGTCTGTTGGACGAAATGCGACCGGGTGTGCCGTACACGCTTTCGCACCAGCTCATTCCAATCGTCCGTGAATATCGCCGCGCCAGTGCGACCGCCATCGACGCGTCTTTAAAACCGTTGATGCAACACCACCTCAGCGAAATGGAAGAGGATTTGCGCGCCGCCGGATTTAAGGGTGAAACGCTCGTCAGCACATCAGGGGGTGGTTGCCAGCATGTCGCCGAATTGGTTGAACGGCCAATTCATACGCTCAAATCCGGCCCGGCGATGGCGCCGGTCGCCAGCAAAACCTATTGCGCGATTGAAAATCTCGGCGACGACATCATTGTCTGCGACGCCGGCGGCACGACCTTCGATGTTGGCCTGGTCCGGGACGGCGGCCTTATTTACACGCGCGATACCTGGGTCGGCCCGAAATGGATCGGGCATCTGGTCGCCATGTCGACGGTCGATGTTCGAAGCGTCGGCGCGGGCGGCGGCTCCATTGCCTGGATTGATCCCGGCGGGTTGCTGCGGGTTGGGCCACAAAGTGCGGGCGCGATGCCCGGACCCGCCTGTTACGGGCGCAGCGGCGACCAACCGACCGTGACCGACGCCGCCGTCGTTCTCGGCTACATCGATCCGGGCTATTTCCTCGGCGGCCGCATGACCCTCGATGTCAATGCCGCCAACAATGTGATCGCGACCTTCGCCGAATTGGTCGGCAAACC
>JAPYRS010000157.1 GCA_029936875.1 Alphaproteobacteria bacterium
GTGGTACTCTCGGTCGCACCCGCCCCCTCTGCGCCTTGAAATGCCTGCAGCAGTTGGGCCAGAGTCTCCACGTTAATTTGGCCCTGCGCCCTGACCGGCAGCGACCAAACAAGCAACACAATAATGAAAAGTGGGACAACAATTCTTGCCAAAACCGCCCTAGCGTAGAACAATTGGGGTGATTTCATGTCTGCGTCCTCTGCGAAAAACTAAATGAATTCATATAATCAAGTGCGGAAACTCGTATTGGCCGCAGCACTCCTGCTCGTGACGGCCGGGTGCGGCGAAAGTCCGATTGGTCGAAGCGTATTCGGTGCCATTCAATATTCTGTTTTCGGACAAAAGGATGCACCTATAACCAGAGACTTGGTAACAAATTTACCATATGCCTCCGTCGCCGCAAAGATTGGAAAAGGGCCGCGTTCGTTGCTGATTTTGTGGCGAAAGGATAACGCCGGAGATCTTCACTGGGTTTCTGCAGACGGTGTCGTCCTGGTGACCCGTAATGGACGCATTATCAAGACTGCTGGACTTCCGGAGAACATAATTGATTCGCGGATGATTGGGACCGACCCGATATCATCTGCCCAAAAAATTGTCGACCCACCAGCGCCCCTAACGCGGGAAATCGATATCGATGTCGATCATCAATTTGGTTTGGTGATGAATTGCAAAGTTAGAAACCTTGGCGAGCGAAAAATCAGGATTACAGAACTAGACTTTGAAACAATTCTGATACGCGAGCGCTGCAAATCCGCGACGCTGAATTGGTCGTTCACAAATTACTTTTGGGTTGATCCTGCAGATCAATTTGTCTGGAAGAGCGAGCAACATATTGCGCGCACATTTCCGCCGATCGTAATCGAGATTCTCAAACCGTCCGGAATTTAAACCTAGGTCTTTGCTCTTCCGGTCCAGGCATCAAAAAACGGCGCGGAGACAAGCGCCGCTGCGCCCTAATTTCCAAATTTGTCCGAAGTTAGTTCGACGTCGATGAAGATGAAGTGGATGTCGTAGACGTTGTCGTTGTGGTCGTTGTCGTTGTGGTCGTTGTCGAGTCGTCCGAGATTGCGGCGATTGCGACTGCGACTGCCGCGGCAACCGCAACGCCCGCCGCTATCGCGCCGACGCCAAGTCCGCCAAACGCTCCACCTGCTGACGCGCCTCCCGCAGCGCCGCCACCGCTCTGGCCTTGACCGGCTGCCGCACCTTCGCCCGTCCTAAAGACTTGTGACTGGAGGCGTTTTTTCTTGAGCGGATCAGTCGTGTCCCCCGCTTGCGCGGCAAGAGGTATCACACCGATCAGAGCCGCGATGCTTGCCGCGGCAAATATATTTCTTATGACCATGATCCTTAATGGACCTCCAGTTAAACCTGTCAAAACTTCAACGCGGCGGGCTTGATCTGCCAAAATACGCGCTTCACCAACTCTTCGATCATCAGATTTCCGCCCCCCCGGTGTGGAACGCACTGACGCCGCATTAATGTCGGCCCAAGGTTAATAAGCAAACAACCCGGAGACAAGCCCTTTACGACCACTCATTGATTACTGTGACCACTTCGCCACACTAACATATCTGTGCTTAAAATTGCTTACTTTCAAAGCTTTACATGGATCGACCGTCGGCCGCTATTCTGCGCGCAGAGGAAATACAGCTTCAACGTAGCGAACAACTTCGGCAACGCAGGATGGAATGTCACTTTTCGCTGTGTCGACAACGAGTTCCGGCGCGGCTGGCGCTTCGTAAGGTGCTGATATTCCAGTGAAATCTTCGATCTCTCCGGCCCGGGCGCGTTTGTAAAGGCCCTTGGGATCGCGCGATTCGCAGGTTGCCAGATCGGCTTCAACATAGATTTCATGAAAGGCGTCGCCGGCTGCCAGACGCGCCCGATCCCGGTCCGATCGGTAAGGCGAAATGAAAGCGCTAATGACCAGAACGCCCGCCTCTGCAAACAACGCTGCGACCTCCCCAACGCGGCGGATATTTTCCGCCCGGTCTTCTGGTGAGAATCCGAGGTTGGTGTTGAGGCCGTTTCGAACGTTGTCGCCATCGAGCACATAGACCTGATAGCCGCGGTTAAAAAGTTCTTTTTCCGCTTCAATCGCCAGCGTCGATTTGCCGGCACCGGAGAGTCCGGTAAACCACAGGACACCACCCGCATGGCGATTGCGGATTGTGCGGTCAGATGCGCTGACTTGGTGTTCGACCCGCGTAAGGTTACTTGAGCGCACCGTAATCAAATCGCGCTGATCGGCATAACCTTCCATGCTGATCAACCCGCCACCGACGATTTCATAATTGCGTGTCAGAACGAACCGGCCCGAGCGCGGCAGATCATTGGCGGCGTCTAGTGCAAGCGGTTTCGGCGTTCGCAGGACGACCTCTGCGACATCGTCACGCTCAATTTGACCAGCCGGCGAAACCGACAAATTGCCAGTATCGATAATCTGTTCAATTGCCTGCAATTCGATCGTCGATTCCGATGTCATTAGTTTTAGGCCGATCGATTGACCGGGCTTAAATGATTCGGATCCAAGCCAGAATATCCGCGCCCGAAACACATCGGTTTCGATCGGCGCCCGGTCCTCATGGCTGGCGACAGCGCCGCGTTCGACAAAAATCTGCTCATCCAGCGTGATGCCGATGGATTGGCCGGCGTGGGCTTCGCGCTGCGGCGAGGCAATATTCCAGCCTTCGATCGATGCGACCTTCGCTGACTTGTTCACCGGAGAAAACAGAATTGTATCGCCGACCCTGATAACACCGCTTTCAACGCGGCCCGCCAATATCCGGCGCTGATCAAATTTGTAGATGTCCTGCACCGGAAACCGCAGCGGCTGATCATCGGCTTCAGTGACAACGTCGAACTGGTCGAGCGCGGCAAGCAGCGTCGGCCCTTGGTACCAGGCGAGGTTTGAACCAGGTTCCGCAATGTTATCGCCGTCCCGCCCCGAAACCGGCAGAACGTATGTCGGCGTGATGCCAAGCCCTTCGAGATAGGCGGTAATTTCCTGTTCGACGGCATCGAACTTTTGTTGGTCAAAGCCGACCATATCCATTTTGGTGACAACGACCGAGACCTGGCGAATGCCGAGCAAATGCAGCAAATAGCCGTGGCGGCGGGATTGTTCACGCACCCCTTCGACGGCATCGACCACGAGGACGGCGGCATCGGCGCTGGCCGCGCCGGTAATCATGTTCTTCAGAAATTCGCGGTGTCCGGGGACATCGATGATGACGTAGCCGCGGGCCTCTGAATGAAACCAGATTTGCGCGGTGTCGATGGTGATCGCCTGATTGCGTTCGGCTTGCAGTGCGTCCATCAGGAACGCCCATTCGAATGGCACGCCGCGGCGCTCGCAGGTCGCCCGGATCGCCTCTTCCTTGCCTTCCGGCAGCGAGCCGGTGTCATGAAACAAACGCCCGATCAGCGTCGACTTGCCATGATCAACATGGCCGACGACGACAATCCGAAATAGCTCTCGTTGGTTGCTCATCACCGGCTCACAGGTATCCGTCGGCGCGGAGACGCTCAAACGAATCCTCGGCTTCGTGATCCATCGCCCGGCCGGACCGTTCGGCCACTTTGGTGTGTTCAAGTTCTGTAATTATTTCAGCGACGGTGGCCGCATCACTATCAACTGGGAAGGTGATGTCGGCATCGCCTAGCGAGCGATACCGTTTGCCGCCTTTTGAGAAGTAGAGATCCACAACCGGGATGTTTTCCCGTTCGATGTAGCGCCAGATGTCGATTTCGGTCCAGTGCAGCAGCGGATGCACCCTTATATGCGCACCGGGTGGAAATTCGGTATTGAACTGATCCCAGAATTCGGGTTTTTGCCCGCGCACATCCCAGCCGCCTTTGCTGTCGCGCGCGCTAAATATGCGTTCCTTGGCACGCGTGCCTTCCTCGTCACGGCGGATGCCGACAATCAATCCGTCATAGCCCTTTTCCCGCACCATCGCCTTCAGGCCTGCGGTCTTGCGTGCTGCCGAACGGGCAGCGGGCGGCAAGGACGGATCCATATCTTCAATCGGCGGGCAGGTGCCGGACACAAAACGGAGGTTCCACTCTTTCGCGTAGTGATCGCGGAAGGCATACATCTCCGGCAGCTTTTTCTCGGTGTCGATGTGAACCGCGGGAAACGGCACGTGGCCAAAAAAGGCCTTCCGCGCAAGCCAGACCATGACGCCCGAATCTTTGCCAAGCGACCACAACATCGCGAGATTCGGGACCCGTGCATAGACCTCGCGCAGGATGAAAATGCTCTCGCTTTCAAGGTCGTCGAGCGGTGTCATTTCAGTCACAATGTCAAAACCAGCTTAATTCTGCCGATATTCTATTTTATGCAATAAAAATATGTAGAAATTTTTATTTAATGGAAACCGTATGTAGAAAGAAACGGCGACGCTGTCAATGTGATGCCGATGCGGTGGCGCCTTTCAATGTTCGCCATGCGTTTTCAGGAACGCGAATATCTCGCCGGGTACGCCCCTCTCTTCAAAGATCCCGTGTTCGCCGTTGCCGTCCAAAATGAAAGATTTTGAGGTCGGGCGCCCGGTCATGAACTGGCCGCAGTCGCCGGTTTGTTCGGTCGTATTGGCGGGATCGTAATAAGGGTCACCGGCCCGAACAATCGACAGGATCGGCGTGCGAAGCGGCGCCCAGATCCCTTCGACGAGGGGTGCGCCGGTGCAGGTCCACTGGGTTATGACACGGGCGTTAAAAACATCACCGCGAAACAGAGCGGCGGCCACACCGCCCTCACTTGTGCCGATCAAAAAGAGATTTTTGAAATCGACCCAATCTTCATCTTCGAGGCGTTCCAAGGCGTAAGTCAGCTCCGCCAATCTGAAATCATAAATGTAACGATTGCGGCCGCCGGTGGCGGTCCGTGGGTCACATTGCAGGGGTCGAAACGACCGGGCGAAACTGTTGGGTGCAATGACGGCGTAACCCTCGGCCGCAAGGTCGCGCATGAAAGCGCCGTTCTCGATTCCGGTACAGCCGTGAAGATAGATGACGATCGGACACTTCGTACGCGGGCTGGCCAAGGCCAGACGATTCTGAATCGACTGGCTACCGAGATGCCCGAGAGTC
>JAPYRS010000158.1 GCA_029936875.1 Alphaproteobacteria bacterium
GCCCTGGAGTCAGCGCCAGCTTATTGGGTTTGCGACCCCGGGTGAATACAACAAACGGCTGCGCGGCATGATTGACGCGGGGGTTTCGGCGATCAGCCTGATCCCGTGCAATTCCGTCTATCGTGGGTTTGATATCGATGAGGTCGATATCGAGTTACTCGGAACCTGCGGTGTAACTGTAAATACGATCGAGGACATGGCCAAGTGTCTCGACGGCATTCCGTTGGACAGCATTTCCATCGGTTTGAACGACCCTTCACCATTCACACTGCTCGCGTTCGTCGCGGCGCTCGCCCGGCGCCAAGGGGTTCCGTGGTCGCGCATCACCGGGACTTCAAATCAAAGCGACTACATTTCTCACTTCGTCGCCAATCACATGTTCTACCGGTTGTCCCTTCCTGGATCCCGACGGGTTCTGCTCGATCACATCAAGTTCGGTAACGAGAAAATGCCCGGCTGGAATCCGGTGTCAGTGGTCGGCCAGCATATGCAGCAAGGTGGAGCAACACCAGCCGAAGCCATGGGCCTGACGTTATCCACAGCCATCCAATACGCGAACGATTGCATTTCCATGGGCATGGACCCTGATTCATTCCTGCCCAGGTTCACATTCTTTTTCGACATCTCGATGAGCCTGTTCGAGGAGGTCGCCAAATTCCGGGCTGGCCGCCGCATATGGGCACGGATTGCCAAGGAACGGCTGGGCGCCAAAGATCCTAAGTCTTGGCGTTTTAAGTTTCATGGCCAGACCTCGGGCGTGGACCTCACCCGTCAGCAGCCCTTAAACAATGTCGCCAGGGTGACGATCCAAGCGCTTTCCGGGATATTGGGCGGGCTTCAATCCTTGCATACCGACAGTTACGACGAAGTCCTTAGTGTACCGACCGAGGAAGCCGCCCGTGTCGCCATCGCGACACAGAATATTTTGCGAGACGAAGCCGGACTTGCCGACGTGATTGATCCCTTGGGTGGCTCATATTACGTCGAGGCCCTGACCAACCAGATGGAAGAAGCGATCATGGACGTAATCAACAGGATCGACGCCGGCGGCGGAATGTACGCTGCGGTGGAGGCCGGCTTGGTTCAGAGCATGATAGGGAATTCCGCGCTGGCGTTTCAGGACCGGGTCGACGCTGGTGAACAGGTTATCGTCGGGGTTAATGCCTACAAGGTTGACGAAGACGGATCATCTGACGCCGGTCTCTCGCGCCCGGATCGAAGCCTTATGGAGGCTCAGGTCGCGAGAGTTGAAAAGTTCAAAGCAGAAAGATCGACGATGGCTGTTCGCAATGCCCTAGGCGCTCTTCGGGCTGCAGCGAACGACGAGACCCAGAACATTTTCGAACATGTCGTCGAGGCTGCGGACGCCGGCGTGACCCATGGCGAGATATGCACATGCCTCCGCGAAGAGTTGGGTTACGGTCACCCCCTCATCGTTGCATGACGGACGTCAACAGTTGGGTTTCTCGCCTTTTCTCCGGAGAGCGCGCTGCTCTCGGTCGAATCATAACTTGGGTTGAGAATGATACGCGGCAAGCACCGGAGGTCGTCTCGGCAATCCACGAACGCCTTGGCAACGCGCGAATCGTAGGGTTTACAGGGTCACCCGGCGCAGGAAAATCGACATTGGTAAATGCTTATGTTGCCGAGCTTCGAAAGCGTGATCTGACCGTAGGCGTCGTCGCCGTCGATCCTTCCAGCCCCTTTACCGGTGGTGCTATTCTGGGCGATCGGATACGGATGGCCGACCACGTGAATGACCCGGATGTGTTTGTCAGGAGCGTTGCAGCGCGCGGCCACTTGGGAGGACTATCCCTGACCACGTCGAGGGTGATCGACGTGATGGACGCGTCTGGTAAAGACGTGGTGATCGTTGAGACCGTTGGGACCGGCCAATCGGAACTTGAGATCGCGCAGATAGCCGACACAAAAGTCGTCGTGTGCACCCCTGGTTTTGGAGACGAAATCCAGGCCGAAAAGGCGGGAATATTGGAGATCGCCGACGTTTTCGCGGTTAACAAGAGCGATCTTCCCCACGCCGACCGGACGGTTACCCAGCTTAGCCGCATGCTAGAGCTCGCCCGGCACAAGGAATGGCGAATTCCAATTGTGAAGACCACGGCCGTCACAAGCGAAGGCGTCGCCGAGCTTGCGACGGCAATCGACGCCCATGCGGAAAGTGGGCTTGCGGCGAAACGCGGCGGTCCTCTTGCCAGAACCAGGAAATTGCTGGCCACCCGCGCCGGGGCGCTGTTGGAACGATGGATAGAAACAACTGACGACGAGGAAGTGGACCAAATTTGTCGCGCCGTAACGGCGGGCACGTTGGATTTTGCTCATGCGGCCGAGAAAGTTACGGGGTGCAGGACCGACCGCGAATCAAATCGCGTCAAGCCGAGTGCGGCAGAGACTGGAGGCTCGTGAAAAGTGGGTGACGACACACTGGAGATGCATGGGGCTATTCAGGATGCCCCGCTGATGATTTCTGCGTTCATCAAATACGCTTCAGAATATCATGGCAAACGAGAGATTGTATCGCGGACGGTAGAAGGCCCGATCCATCGCTACACATATTCCGGCGCCCACGCGCGGGCCAGAAAGCTCGCAAATGCTCTCGGTCGGTTGGGCGTAAATACGGGTGACCGGGTCGCCACTATGGCCACCAACACCTATCGGCATTTCGAGTTATTCTACGGGGTGTCGGGGATGGGCGCGGTTCTCCACACGGTCAATCCTCGGCTATATGAAGAGCAAATCGCCTATATCATGTCTCACGCCGAAGACCGTTTCGTCTTTGTAGATGTGCCGTACGTCCCGCTCCTCGAAAAACTGGCGGACCAGCTACCGTCGGTGAAGAGCTATGTCATCTTGACCGATGAGGCTCATATGCCAAAAACGAATTTGCCTAACGTGCTCTGTTACGAGACCCTGCTCGCAGACGAGACTGATGACTACGAGTGGCCCGAGTTTGACGAAAAAACTGCATCATCGTTGTGTTACACCTCGGGCACGACTGGCAACCCTAAGGGTGTTCTCTATAGCCACAGGTCGACATACCTCCACGCTCTCGCGGCGGCTCAAAACAGTGCCTTCGGTTTGTCGTCCCTTGAAACCATCATGCCCATTGCGCCCATGTACCACGCGAATGCATGGGCACTTCCCTACATGGCGCCCATGTGCGGGGCAAAACTCGTGTTGCCGGGTTTGGAAATGGATGGGGCCAGCATTCACGACTTAATTGACGGCGAACAAGTTTCTTTTGCCGGGGCAGTCCCGACGGTTTGGACCATGTTGTTCGATTATCTTGAGGAGACCGGCAGGACCGTCGAGTCCCTAAAGCGCACGATTATTGCTGGTTCCGCCGTCCCCCGAGCCATGATCGAAAAATTTCATGAGCGCTATGGAGTGATCGTTCTTCAGTATTGGGGAATGACCGAAATGAGCCCCTTGGGTACCGTGGCGACGCCGACCGCAGAAGTAGAGGCGCTTCCGCCTGAGAAGCGGACAGAAGTTCTTCAGAAGCAGGGTCGAATACAGTTCGGGGCCGAATTGAAGATCGTCGATGGCGAAGGAAAAGAAATTGCGCGTGACGGGATCGCGTTTGGCGACGTTTGGGTCAAAGGACCGTGGATTGCGTCTGGCTACTTCAAAGAGGAAGGAGGGAACGTGCGCGACGAAGACGGCTGGTTTCCGACCGGGGACGTCGCGACACTCGACGAATACGGTTATTTGAAAATCACCGACCGTACGAAGGATGTCATCAAGTCAGGCGGCGAGTGGATAAGCTCGATTGATGTCGAGAATGCCGCTTCAAGTCATCCCGAGATTAGTCAATGCGCCGTGATCGGCGTCTACCACCCGAAATGGGAAGAGCGCCCTTTGTTGATCGTCGTGCCGGTGAAGGGCGCCAACCCGGATCGAGGGGAAATCCTGGCATTCTTGGAGAACCGCATGGCCAAATGGTGGCTGCCCGACGATGTCGTCTTCGTTGAAGAACTACCGCTTACGGCGACTGGCAAAGTCAGGAAAACCGCACTGAGGGATACTTACCGAGAATATTTGATTTCGAATTAAGGCCCCGGACAGGGCAGGACGATGAGAATATTTGGTAGCGACATGCTCGTGATGCAGGTCGCTGAGTAGGCGATTTCACGACGAGGATTGACTCTGGGTTGACCACGCCGGGCATTGTCACATTAACTGGACTGGTCGTTTGGGGCAGCGCTGAAGTAGCATCCCCGGATGCATAACATTTCTTTCACACGCCACCGCTTCCCACCGGACATCATTCGTCATGCCGTGTGGCTCTATGCTCGGTTTACTTTGAGTTATCGGGACGTGGAGGATTTGCTTGCGGAACGTGGCCTGGATATTTCATACGAGAGCGTACGTCGCTGGTTCCACAAATTCGGTGCGCCGATTGCTCAAAACCTGCGCCATGTGCGACCGATGCCAAGTGATTACTGGCACCTCGATGAGATGGTCATTGTTATCCGCGGGAAACGTCATTGGCTGTGGCGAGCCGTCGATAACGAAGGTGAGGTCTTGGAATTTCTTGTGCAGCCTAGGCGGAACGCTAAGGCTGCTCTGAGATTGATGCGAAAGTTGCTGAAGAAATATGGGTGGGTGCCCACGCGGGTCACGACCGATAAGCTTAGGTCTTATCACGTCGCATTTAGGACCCTCGGCCTGACATCTGAACACGTCGACGATAAGCGGGCGAACAATCGAGCGGAGAACTCACATCAACCGGTCAGGCGACGAGAGCGCAAACAGCAACGGTTCAAATCACCGGGCTCTGCGCAACGCTTCCTGAATGTTCAATCCGCTGTCTACAACACCTTCTACGTCCAATGTCATTTGCTCAAACGCGGCACCTTCAAACAATTTCGGGGGGATGCGTTCGACGCATGGGAAAGTGCGAGTGCGGCCG
>JAPYRS010000018.1 GCA_029936875.1 Alphaproteobacteria bacterium
GCCTGATCAAATCTGCCAAGATCGCCAGGGTAAAACCAACCGTCCTTGAAGGATTCGACGCTCGCTTCCGGGTCGTTAAAGAAATTATCGGCGACGCACGGCCCACTGTAACGAACCCAGCCAACCTCTCCGGTCGGCAAAATATTGTCTTCCTGATCGACGATTTGCACCGCCGTGCCTTCCAAGGGACGACCAACTGACTTTACGGCCTCGGCCGGCGCGTCTGGATGAAGGGTCGAAATGCCGCCGCCTTCGGTTGATCCGTAATAATTGATCAGATGGGGCGAGACGTCTGCGAGCACAGCAGCGCGTTCGTCCGAATGGAGAATGGCGCCGGTTGAAAATAACATGCGGAGGCCGCCGAGAACCGGGCCGGCGGAGGAATCCAGTTCCAGCAACCGCCGGAGAATTGTCGGTACTAAAATTGAGAACGTTGCGTTCGAACGGTTCGCCGCCGCAACCAGGTCTTCAGCACTAAACGGTGGTGGTAGCAAGATGACAGTGCCGCCCTGAAACAAAACACCGAGCGTAAAATGCCGCCCGGCGCCAAAATATAAAGGCACGGCGTTGAGATATCGGTCGTCCGCGCTAAACGTCAGGCCAGTCCGTTGATTTTCAAATCGCCTTAACAGGTGACTGTGATTGATCATCGGGCCTTTCGGTCGACCCGTCGTGCCGGACGACAAAGAGAGCGCAACGGGAAAATCTTCATCAACAGGAAAATTCGAAGTGCCATCGTCATTCGGCAAGCTGGAAAGCCAATCCGGATCGATTTCCAGAACGGGTATTCCGTCGCCCGCCGAATCACCGGATTCGACACAGGTGATGCGGGCACCAAAAAACTCGGCAACTCGCGCCCGTTCCGGCAAGGTCCAACGGACATCCATCGGCAAGATCGCGGCGCCGAGCCGCGCAATCGCGTAATGCAGCATCAGATGTTCGGCATGATCTTCGAGGCACAGCCCGACAATTTCTCGCACGCCAACGCCCGCTGCCCGCAATCCAAGCGCCAAGCGCGCGACATTGCCATTCAATTCGCCGTAGCCAATCGTCCGGGCGCCGTCGATAATCGCCGGGTGATCGGGGCGAGATGCAGCGTGAAGGGTGAGTTGTTCCGCAATATTCTTCATTACCCCGATTTAGCGTGCATCGCCTCCCCTGTCCAATTGCGGTTTTCACCGCTCCATGGAAGGATGCCGCTCTTCAATCACGATCATTAAATTTCAGGAATGTGAACATGAGTGGACTTTGTGGCGACATCGCCGCCATCGACGCTGTCGTCAATATTCAAACCCCGGAGGCACTCGCGACCCGCCCCGACGACCGCCGCGAATTTTTTGTCGACAAAATGGGCGTCGATGAATCCGTGTTCAACGGATTGTCGCTCGAGGACATGTTGAAACGCATGGACACCGCCGGAATTGAACGGAGTTTTTTGATTGCCTCCAAATCAGGACCAACGGGTATGCCGCAAAGCCATCACATCCCCTATGAAGTGGTCGCCGATGCGGTCAAGCAGTACCCTGATCGCTTCTCGGGTCTCGCCGGGGTCGACCCGACGCAAGGCATGAAGGCGGTCCGCGAGCTTCAATACGGCATCGAAGAACTGGGGTTCGTCGGCGCCCATAGCTACCCCCACTGGTTTGAACTGGCGCCGGACCACGCGCGCTATTACCCAATTTACGCAAAATGCGTCGAACTCGATGTGCCGATCCAACTTCAGGTCGGGCAATCGCTGGTCTATTCGAAATCCGCACCGCGGCGCAGCGTCGGCCGGCCGATTTCACTCGACGCCGTCGCCTGTGATTTTCCGGAGCTTAAATTGATCGGCATTCACGTCGGCATTCCCTGGACCGATGAAATGATTGCGATGGCCTGGAAACACGAAAACGTTTTTATTGGCACCGACGCGCACAGCCCCAAATACTGGCCGCCGCAGTTTGTTCATTACGTCAACAGTTTCGGTCAGGACAAGGTGATTTTCGGCACCGACTTCCCAGTGCTCGGGTTCGAGCGGACGGTTCAGGAAATCAATGATCTGAATTTCAAGCCGGAAGTGCGGCGGAAGCTATTCCGCGACAATGTAGTGCGTATTTACGGCTTGGAAGATTAGGCTTGGCCGACTAAGCCTGAAAAGACGATAGCGCCTCGTTGTGCGAGAAAATTCGGGCGAAGCCGAATTCCATCACCTCCAGCGATGCCGTGTGCCGGGATTGAGAAAAGTCGCTGACGGCGTCCCGTACAACAAAGGTCTTGTAGTCCCGCTGCGACGCATCGCGCACCGTTGATTCGACGCACATTGATGTTGTTAGTCCGCAGACCATGACGCTGTTGACGTTGCGGGCGCGCAGCATCGCGTCGAGGCTGGTTCCGTAAAACGAAGAGTTTCTGATTTTGTCGATGACAATATCGCCCTCGTGCACCTCAAGCCCCGGCATGAACTCGACATCCGGCGTGCCGGCACGGAGACCACCCAATTTTTTTAAATTTGGGAGAAGTTCGTGCATCATTACGCCGCCGTCTGAATAATCCGCCTGCAGGATGAGGCGCGTCCAGAAAATTGGAATACCCGCGTCCCGGGCCGCGTCGGCGAGCTGCAGACAGCGGCGGCTCGCGTCCTGACAAGACGTTATGTCGCGGCCCTGAACAGCGACCGAGCCGTCCTCACAGCAAAAAGCGCGCTGTAGATCAACCACAATCAGCGCCGCATTTTTGGGATCAAACTGCATGATCATGTTCCCGCTGTTGCAAAATCATTTGGTATCCAATCCTATTTTACAACTTCGCGCGCTTCAATCGGGACCGCCGCATCAATCAAAACGAGGCGGTCACGTAATTCCGAAAGGTACGTCTCGCGCGCGGCTTGATCGGCCCGAACAACATCATAAGCGATGAACGGCGGCAACATCTCGAAACCCTGAAAGCGAAGCCCGTTACGAATTGGCCGCAGCAAATCATCAATGGAGCCGTGCGGCCCATCACGGTGGAACGCTTCGAACCGGCCGTTCGTCGTTAGCGACAACATCGCCCGCTTGCCCGCCATGTGGCCCTTTTCAAACATCCGCCCCTTGTTGTGCGAGTAACCAAACGACATCACGCGCTCGACCCAGCCTTTGAGAATTGCCGGCATTGAATAAATCCACATTGGAAACTGAAAGAGCACCAGGTCGGCTGCATCCACCTTTTGCTGTTCGGCCGCAATATCAGGCGCTGTCGTCCCCGCCTCGAAAGCAACAAGTTGCGCCGCCGGAATTGAATAATAAGAATCGCCATCAACTTCGGCAAAATCATTGGCGTGTGTCACGGGGTTGAAGCCTTGCGCGACGAGATCAGAAACCTCCACCGTGTGGCCCGATTCGGTGAACACTTCGACGGCGAGATTTTTCAAGGCCGCATTGAACGAATTTGGTGAAGGGTGCGCGTATACAATCAAAACATGCATAAAACTAATGGATCCTAAAGTGCGGCGACATTCAGCCCGCCGTCCACCGACAGGATCGCGCCGGTCATGTAACTTCCGGCGTCTGAGGCGAGCAGCAATAACGGTCCATCGAGTTCCGGCCATTCGCCGGCGCGGGTCATCGGCACGCGCGAGATGGTTTCCCTGCCCCGGCTGGACTCGAGGTAACCGTCGCTGAGTTCAGAAGGGAAAAATCCGGGCGCGATTGCGTTTACGCGAATATTATTTTCCGCCCATTCGACGGCAAGTGTCCGCGTTAAATGAATCAAACCCGCCTTTGATGCCGCGTACGCCGCGACGCGACGCATCGGCCGGAGTCCGGCGACAGACGCGATGTTGATAATTGATCCCGGTTTCCCGGCGGCGATCAAACGGCGTGCCGATTCCTGAGCCACATTCCAGGCACCGGTGAGATTGGTATCGATTACCGCCTGCCAGTCATCGGGTGGCGTCTCCAGGACAGGCGACGGCAACGTGATGCCGGCATTGTTGATGATGATTTCGACCCCCCCGAATTTCGCCTCTCCCGATTCGAAAGCCGCCTTCACGGAACCAACCGAGGTCACGTCACATTCGACGGCGACCGCCTTTCCGCCGGCACCGGTAATTTCGGCGACTAACGATTCGAGTTTATCGATGCGGCGGGCCGCGGCGATCACATGGGCGGCCTGCCCCGCCAACAGCATCGCGAAATGCCGCCCAAGGCCGCTTGAGGCCCCTGTGACAAGCGCGCACCGGCCGCTGACGTCGAATGGATTTGACAAGGAAATTCCCCGTTCCTGACCGCCCGAAGGCCCGGACGGCCCACTCTCTTCAACTAGCCCCGATTGCTCACGAACCACGATGGCCCCGTCACCAATATGAAGCCAACGTGTACGGGGCTGCTTAATGGGGTAATATCTCCTTCTTTTCGCAGATTCCACACGGTAGTGCCATGACCAATGCCTCCGCGACAAAACTCAAATCGGTCCTCACCGGACCCATTTCAGGGAAGGAGCATCAGTTCCTGCACGACATGCCGATGGATAATCTTGTCGGCGCGTTTGTGGCACTTGCTGCTGAAACCTATGTGCTGCGGGACCGTTTACAGACGCTGGAGACGGTATTGCAGAATTCAGGGGCGCTTGCCGCTGATGCGATCGAAGATCACAAAGATGATGCTGTCGCGAGCGCTGCCCGTGCTGACGATGCCAAGAACTTCGCTCATCGCGTTTTGGGCGAACTCCACCGTTCCGACGATCCGGTCAGCCATGTCGGCCGAAAGGGTCGCGACTTGGCGCAATAATTATTGAATACGCTCCGCTCTAATCGGTATGCCTAGAACTGGAACCTTCCAATGACCACCAATCAACCGCAATCAACGAACGTCACCGAAGATCGCTCTTTCCGGGCCTACCATTCATTTATGCGGGCAAGCCGCAACTTGATGGAAGGTGACGTTTACGAGACGGCGTATCACGCATATATCGAGAAAGTTGAGGCGAACGGAAATGGTTCGGCGAAGGTTCCCCATTCGTCAGATGAAGCGTTTGAAATTCTCGACGATGTGCCGTCCTATCAACTTTACGGTTGGATGTTCCGGCA
This sequence comes from Alphaproteobacteria bacterium, assembly GCA_029936875.1. Classification (GTDB taxonomy): domain Bacteria; phylum Pseudomonadota; class Alphaproteobacteria; order SHVP01; family SHVP01; genus JAPYRS01. The sequence continues at coordinate 5,045 of JAPYRS010000018.1, forward strand.
TCTGCAGCGTCTGAAATACTGTCACCCCGATTACGGCCTCATTGCGAAGGCGCAGTCGGAGCGGGAGCGACTCGAGTCGGAGTTGGATGCAGCCGCCGCGACTAGCGAAAAGTCCGGCAATCTGAAACTCGATCCAGATATTGCCTACCCGGATTATTACAGTCTGGTTGATTTTCACCAGCATCCCGGCGGCGTCTGGAGCGATCCGCTGGACGGCATCGTCTACGAACTCGGCCGCCGCACGACGCTACCGTCGCACATGGACTCAAACGACATCTACCGGTTGATGTTTAATTACCTGCCCAAGGACAAGAAATTCAACCGCGTTCTCGATTGGGGCTGCGGCCACGGCGGCATGATGCTGTCGTGGAAAGAGACCCACCCCGATTCCGAGACTCACGGCGTCGATCTTTCCGCACCGTGCCTGAAGCTCGCCAACAAACGCGCCGAAGAAGCCGGCGTCACGCTTCATCTCTCGCAGCAGGAAATCGGCAAGCTCGATTATCCGGACAACCACTTTGACATGGTGATGTTCTGTTTCATGCTGCACGAACTGCCGCCAAACCCGACAAAGGGTCTGCTTGCAGAGGTGTACCGGGTGCTGAAGCCGGGCGGCATTTTTGCGGGCATTGAGTTCGTTCCGCAAAAGGATAATCCGTTTCAGAATGCCATGCTTCTGACCGCGGCCTACGCCAACAATGAGCCGTTCGCACCGGCCTTTTTTGAGTACTCCTATACAGACGTTGCCAAAGAAATCGGGTTCTCGAAAGCGGAGTTGATCCCGTTCGACGAATTGCAGAATACGCAAACCGGTTCGCTCGAAAAGGACGACACTCCCCCCTTCGCGGTGTGGCCAATCTATATGTTCGAAAAGTAGGCCGACTTACGGTTAGTCGTCTTCAACCAAAATTATATGAAGGCGCCGCGGTCCGTGTGCGCCGAGAAACATTGTCAGTTCAATATCGCCGGTGCGGGACGGGCCGGTAACGAAAATCGCCGTCCTCGGCATTTGCCCTTCACCAAAATCCTCCCGGAGCCGGCTCCAGCCATCCTGTAGCCCACCGACGACCTGGTCAGCGCGCAAGACGACGACATGGGTCTCTGGCAGCATGGTCAGGGTCGAAGGCCGGTCCTCACCTGAAATCATCATGATCGTGCCGGTCTCGGCGAGCGCACAATAGGCACCGGTGACACCAACGGCATCTTCGGGGTCCGCTTTGCCAAATTCCGCCTCAAGCAGTGGTGCCTGCTCCCACGGAATCTGGTCGAGTTCAGGGGCAACCCGAATTTTCGGTGCGAGGTTCTGACCAGCAAGAAAATCAGCCACGGCCTTTGGTACATTCTCGCCACCCTTGATCCGCGTCACACTTGCTTGCGACGCCTCCGCATAGCGCACAAACAGTTCGAGCCGCTCAGCATCGGGCAGTTGCGCACGCGCTGGCACGGGATTGACGCCTGATTCGCTGGGTGTTTCGGAAAGCGGTGCGTCTCGCTGCAGCGACTTTCTGATCTTGCCGAGAACCTCGGCGCGTGAGGTGGCGGCGCGGCTATTGCCAGCGGTCATGATCGGCTCCCGCGTTTGGCCCGCCATTGATCGGCGAATGTGGTGCCGGTTGCGGCCGGGAAATCGCGGGATTTCGTCCAGCCTCCGGCAAACGGCAACCAGCGAAAACGTCCGCTCGGCCGCGATAGCATGTTGGCCGCGATTCGGCCTGCCAACCGGTAGATCCGCGGATGCCGGGCAGCCCAGCCCCAGATGTTCTGGGCGAAACGAACGCGCGCACCGTAAACCTTCTGTTCGAACGCGCGTTCCCGCCAATGCCGAAACAGCTTCGGCAACGGAATGCGCATCGGGCAAACTTCTTCACAGCGCCCGCATATTGGTGATGCGCTGGGCAAATGATGACCCTGTTCGACGCCAATCAACGCTGGCGTTAGCGCCGCTCCCATCGGGCCCGAATAAACCCAGCCATATGCATGACCGCCAATCGATGAATAAACCGGGCAGTGGGCGAAACACGCGCCACAACGGATGCAACGAAGAATGTCCTGTATCTCGGTCCCGAGCATTTCACTGCGACCGTTGTCGAGCAGGATGACGTGAAAGGCGTCGGGCCCATCGGGATCATCAGCGCGGCGCGGCCCTGTCGAGAATGTCGTATAGACCGACATCTCCTGGCCGCTTGCGGACCGCGCAAGAACCCGCAACAACGTCGCGACATCATCGAGATTGGGAACGACTTTTTCGAGGCTCGCCAAGACGATATGCATCTTCGGCAGCATCTGGGTGAGATCGCCGTTGCCTTCATTGGTGACAATGACGGTCGAGCCGGTCTCGGAGATCAAGAAATTCGCGCCGGTAATGCCGACATCGGCCGCGAGATATTTGTCGCGCAGGATGTCACGCGCTTCAGCGACCAGATCTTCGCCCTCTGACAAACGCTCCATTTTGCCAAGCGCCTGATGATGTTTGTGAAACAGGTCCGACACCTGATCTTTTGTCTTGTGAATGGCAGGCGCAATGATGTGGCTCGGCGTTTCACCGGCAAGCTGGATGATGTATTCGCCGAGATCGGTTTCGACCGGCGTAATGCCGTTTTCTTCCAGAAATGGATTGAGTTCCATTTCTTCCGAGATCATCGACTTGCCCTTGGTGACTGACTTTGCGTCCACCGATTGGCAAAGTTCCAGCACCTTTTCCCGCGCCTCTTCCGGATCGCGGCACCAATGCACATGCCCCCCGGACTCGTTCACTTTCTCCTCAAATTTCTCGAGATAGAAATCGAGATTGGCGAGCGTGTGATTTTTTATTTCAACAGCCCGGTCCCGAAGCGCATCAAACTCCGGCAGCGCTGCAATCGCCGCATCGCGCCCGCGTCCAACATTACCGCTGAGATGGGACAGCGCTGATCTGAGCGGCTCATCGGCAAGCGCGTCCCGCGCCTGCGCTTTGAAATTAAGAGTGGTCGGTTCCACGAGTTTTAGTCTTCCGGATCGCCGATGGCGGGGCCGTCCACGTCGCCGGCCAGAATTTCGGCGATGTGACGCACTTCAATGTCGCTGCCTTCCCGTTTCAGCCGGCCTGCCAGATTAAAAAGGCAGCCGAGATCGGCGGCGACAAGTGTCTTGGCACCGGTTGATTTGACGTTCGCGGTCTTCTTGCCAGCGATCTCTGCGGATATGTCCCCGTACTTGACCGCAAAGGTGCCGCCAAAGCCGCAACATTCTTCCGGTTCAGGAATGTCTTTCAGATTGAGGCCGTCAATGGACGCCATCAATTTTCGCGGCTGATCTTTGATGCCAAAATCACGCAGGCACGCGCAACTATCGTGGTAGGCGACGTTGCCCGAATATTTTTCGGGAACCGAATCGACACCGAGGACATCGACAAGAAACGCCGTCAATTCATAGGTCCGCTCGGCCACCGCCTTGGCCTGCTCGCCGAGCGGATCATCTTTGAGGAGGTCCGGATAATGACGGCGGATCATTCCGGCGCATGACCCGGACGGGGCCACGATATATTCGAATTCGGCCAGCGCTTTTACGGCCTGACGCGCCAGGGCAATTGCGTTCTTCCGGTCGCCGCCGTTAAAGGCCGGTTGCCCGCAACAGGTCTGCACGGGGTAATCGACCGTACAGCCAGCGTTCTCGAGAAGTTTGACCGCGGCAAACCCAACCGACGGCCGAAAAAGATCGACCAGACAGGTTGCGAACAACGCTACTTTTGGTGATGCACCGGAGCTCATGCGTTTACTTTCAATTGGGTCACCACGCCCGCGTCCACAAGTGCGGAAATTTCCGCCGCCGTAAGGCCCCAATCAATAAGTGCCTCCGATGTATTCGCACCGGGCGCAACTGGACCCTGCGTCTCATTTAACGATGTGCGGTTAAAGCGCGGCGCCGGTGCAGGCTGCGGGACGCCGTCCGGCGACGTAAATGTTCCCCGCGCGACATTGTGTGCATGCCGAGGCGCCTCCTCCAGCGATAACACAGGCGCAAAACAGGCATCGGCACCGCCCATCACCTCGCACCATTGATCCCGCGTCTTGGTCAAAAATATTGATTCAAATTTTTCGCGAAGGACCGGCCACCCGGTGCGGTCATTTTGATCGGGCAGATTTTCCGTTTCAAGTCCGAGGCACCGTAGAAGATTTTCATAAAACCGGGCTTCGATGGCGCCAATGGCAACGTATTTGTTGTCGAGCGTCTCATAGGTGTCATACCAGGGCGCGCCGGAATCGAGCAGGTTGGTACCTCGCTCATCGTCCCAGAGGCCAGCAGCGCGCAGGCCATAAAATATTGTCATCAAATTGGCAGCGCCGTCCGTCATCGCTGTATCGACAACCTGCCCTTTGCCAGACGTCTTTGCCTCCAACAGTGCCGAGACAAGCCCAAGCGCCAGCAACATGCCACCACCGCCGAAATCGCCGACCAAATTGAGCGGCGGCACCGGGCGCGCGCCTTTCGGCCCGATGGCGTGAAGTGCGCCTGTAAGCGCGATGTAATTTATGTCGTGACCGGCCGCGTTTGCCAACGGGCCGTTCTGTCCCCACCCCGTCATCCGCCCATATACAAGACGTGGGTTGCGGGCGGCGCAAACGTCGGGGCCGAGGCCGAGGCGCTCCATGACACCGGGCCGAAATCCCTCGATCAAGGCGTCGGCGGATGCGACCAACTTCAGGGCCGTATCCCGGCCAGCTTTGGATTTCAGATCGATCGCGACCGACCGGCGGCCACGGCGCAGCAGGTCGAACTCCGGAGCCATTGCGATGCCGAGGTCAGCTGCCAGCGGCCGGTCCAATAACAGAACTTCCGCGCCCAGACCGCTAAGCATCATGCCCGCGAACGGGGCTGGCCCAATCCCGGCCATTTCAAGTATGCGAATTCCGTCAAGCGGTCCCATTTGGCGCCCTTCCTTTCGCCCACGATAGCGAACGGCTGGGGCTGTGGAAACCGTGAATGGTTTAGCGTTCGCCGGGCTGTTTGTAGAGGTCTAGCAGAGCTTTCGTCGTCCGCCGTCCGTCGAGATCTTCGAGTTGGAATATCCAGCCGTTGGTCACCGCGTTGATTCGATCAGCCAAGGCCGTGGCCGCCTCTCGCGTGTCGTCCGTCACATCGGGGCCGACATCTGCCGAAATGATGGCCCAGCGAATCGGATCGACCGTGAGGTTCGGTTTCTTGTCCTCCGGCTCCGGATCGGTCATCACCTGAAAGCGAATGCGGGTGCCGTCGAAGCTCGTGTATACGGCCCTGTGCATGGCGCCTTCGAGCGCTTTTTGATCGGCCGGAAGCACATCGGCAAATTCAAATTTTTGAACGACCTGCGCGAGGCGGTCGGCCTCGGTTTCGGTCTTTAGGGCGCGATCATCCGGCGCCCCTTCGACGGCGAAATGCTCGTCTTCGGCTGTGGCTTTTTCGATTTGCAGCTTCGCCCCGGTCGGCTGGGTGATGGTTATCCGTCGAACAATCGCCAAATCGACTTCAAACGTGAGGCGCTCCATCCAATCCTTGGAGCGGCCATCAAAATCCATCTCCCCTTCGGCAAGCCAGCTTTGTGCCTCGCCCGCACGACGGAGATAGGTTCCACCGCGGCCATCGACGTAAAGAAAATATTTCCGGCGGCCGATGATGGCGTCCGCAAGGACAGTGCCGCTCTTGTCCATCAGGGTGACGCCAATACCGGCGCCATCTTCCTGATCGATATCGGCGATTTCGAGCCGCTGGTAGCGATCGGCCATCGCCGTTTTTGGTTCGACCAGGCGGAGTTCAGAAAGACTGAGTATGAAATTACGAATAGTTGCGCGCGGCACCGCGTAGTTATTTTTCTCGACCACGCCCCAGGTGCTGCCCTCACCTATGACCGTAAAACGTTCGCCCTTTGACGCGATTTCGATTACCGCGACTTCGTTGATGTGCTCGACAAGTTTGGGAAATGCAAATTCCCGCTCGCCAACTTCAACTTTTTGAACCTGATCATCAATGACGGCGAAAATTGCCGCACCGAAGACGACAATCGTAATGATCAGAAGGCGTATGACGGTCTTGGGACTCATGACAAAAAATTAGGCCTTGTTTACGAACGCTGTGTGCGAAGGCGGCGGTTGTATCGGATGCGCCGGAAAAGCGCGAGGAAGATTGCGAACACGCCGATGATGACGGGGATTGCGCCGATATTTATCATCTTGAGCCGCGCGTCGAGAGCGTCTATATCACGGACCAGTGCGTGCTGAACTTCACGGAGTTCTGCGCGCATGGCCAGCATATCGGCGCGAAATCCATCAATCGTGCGGCGCTGCTCAACCGACATGATCGCTTCGCCCTGGTCTTCCTGCTGTAACTCCTGGATCTTCCGTTCGGCTTCACCGAGCGCCCGAACCAATTCTCGTTCCTTTGCGCGGAACTTCAATTCGGAATCCCGGCGGATCGTTTCAACCGTATCGAATGGTCGACCGGACAGCCCGCGCCCCCGCAAGGCGATGAGATCGGCACTGCCAACAAGATTGTCGAGCGCGTTCACAACAAAGGCGTTGTTTTGGGCGACAGGTTGGGCCGAACCGGGTGCACCGCGAAGCCAAGTAACGTCGGCGAGAATATCGGTGTCGGCAACCACGATCATGTTTACCGGGCCGTTCGATTTTGCGACATGTTCCGGCAACGGGTTATTCGGATCTTCGCCGATCACTTCGTCGCGCGCATTCATCCGCACCGGTGCGCCGTCTGGAAACATGGTCTCCAGCGGCCCGACAAACCGTGCCGCAATTGGGTATCTGGTTTCGGACGCGACAAAATCCGTCAGCAGCTGCACCGGGTCCGGAAAAGGCCGCACCCTTTCGATCTCAAGCAGCACCGAATGCGGAGTACTGAACAATAGCGGCGTCATTGCCAACGGCGACGTGTCAGAAACTTCCAGCAAACCGGGACTGAGAATACCGATGCGCTCAATTTCCGAAGTCACGACGTCGGTTTGCTCAATTCCCTGACGGTCGAGCTGCATCCACGGCAGGAAATCCGTCACGATCCGGCGGCCGCCGCTTTGAGCGTTGACACGCTGGGCAAAGGTGCGATCCCCAACAACGAAATCGGGCGACATGGAAATGCCCCAGGCGTCGAACAACGAACCGAGCGCATGGCCGGGCGGCGGCTTGTACTCTCGCTGTTGACCTTGCGGTCGCGGATAATTTTCGGGATGCGGATCGACAAAGATCAGCGCCTTGCCGCCGCGAAGCAGAAACTGCTCGATGGCATATTGCGAACGGTCGTTGAGCACCGTCGGATGCACCAGCATGACGATGTCGACCTCGTCTTCGATACGGTCAAATTCACCGCCGAGAACACGGACATCAAAGAACTGATCCATCTGCGACTGAATCACCCAAGGCGCATAACGGTTGCGCGGATCAGCTGTCATCGGCAGTGCCGATATCAACGCGACCAAAGTCTTCTTGGGATGAGACAGATTGAAGATCAGTTTCGAGAGGTCGTATTCGAGGAAGGTTTCACGGCCCGGATTGAAGAACGGAATCGTATCTTCGTCATCGGTGCTGTTGCTGCCGGCGAGGCCAAAATAAACAACTTCGCCTGCTGCACTAACCGGTAAAGCCTGAATGCCAAATCCAACCGCCTGATCCTCTTCTGGCGAGAACTGCTGCGGATGGAAAATCTCGAGATTGACCCTACCGCCGGAAATTCTTTCGTATTCGCGGAGAAGTTCTTCAACACGGTTCGCGTAATTGGCAAGGCCGGCCAGTTCTTCACGAATGAGGTCTGAAATGTAGAACCGAATTGTTACCGGCTCATCGAGATCGTTGAGAATGTTACGGGTCGCCTGAGAGAGCGTGTAGAGGCGCTCTTCTGTCAGATCAAGCTGCGCGGTTTTGAAAACCGTGCTGGAAAAAATATTGATCGAAAAAAACAGCACGATCGCCAGCACAATCGTAACCACGCTCAGCATCGTGCGATCCGGCGATTTGTTCTGGGCGGCCACGGTCAATTGGCCTTTTTCAATTCGATGATCGCCGTATTGATCAGCAGGCTGAGCGCAATCATCGAACCAAAGAAGATGACTTCGCGGAGATCGATAACACCGCGGCTAATCGCCTGAAAGTTGGTCAGAAAACTCAGCGAGGAAACGACTTCGACAACAAATTGGGGTGCCCATCCACGGAAAAACCCGAGCACAAGATCGAGCCCGCTCATCAGGAACAGGAATGAGACGGCTGCGCCCAATACGAAGGCGACAACCTGGTTCTTGGTCAGCGCCGACAAAGCCGCAACCAGCGCCAGAAACGCGCCCGCCATCAACAGGCTACCGAAATAGCTAGCGAAAATGACGCCGTTGTCCGGGTCGCCGAGATAATTGACCGAGATCCAAATCGGGAAGGTGAGCGCAAGCGCAATCGCCGTGAACGCCCAGGCCGCCAAAAACTTGCCGAGCACAACGTGGATGGTGCGAAGCGGCAGCGTCATCAGAAGTTCAATGGTTCCCGATTTCCGCTCTTCGGCCCAAAGCCGCATCCCAATCGAAGGGATCAGGAAGAGATAGAGCCAGGGATGAAAATTGAAAAAAGGCTGCAGGTCCGCCTGCCCGCGTGAGAAAAAGCCGCCCATATAAAAAGTAAACGCGCCGACCATGGCGAGAAAAATGACCAGAAAGACATACGCGACCGGGGTCGAGAAATAACCCGTCAGCTCGCGCCACATGATGCTGATGGTTGGTCGCATCAGCTTTCCGCCCGCGTCGTAATTTCGCGAAATACGGAATCGAGAGAGGTTTTGTCTTTGGCATTGGACTTTTCGCGCAGTTCATCAGGCGTGCCATGGGCAACAATCCGGCCGCGCGCGATAATCATGGCGCGGTGGCAGATGGCGTCCACCTCTTCGAGAATATGCGTCGAGATAACGATCGCCTTTTCTGCGGCCATCTCGGACAGCAGCGCGCGCACCTCATGTTTCTGATTGGGATCAAGCCCGTCCGTTGGTTCGTCGAGAATAAGTAGCGGCGGATTGTGCAAGATCGCCTGGGCAAGCCCCACGCGGCGCTTGAAGCCCTTCGACAGGGTATCGATCGGGCGAAAAATAACTTCTTCGAGGTGAACCTTGTCTACGACGTCTTCGATGCTCCTGCGGATATCCGCGCGCGTCATGCCGCGCACGCGGCCGACGAATGTAAGGAACGCCTTTGGTGTCATATCGCCGTAGAGCGGCGCGCCTTCCGGCAAATAGCCAATCGAACGTTTGGTTTCGATTGCGTCCGTTACCGAATCATTGCCGCAAACGGTGATGACGCCAGCGGTTGGAGCAAGAAATCCGGTGATCATGCGCATCGTGGTCGATTTCCCGGCACCGTTCGGGCCAAGAAATCCCAGCACCTCGCCGCGTGACGCGTGAAAGGACACGTCTTCGACGGCGGTCAACGCCCCAAACCTTTTGGTCAATCCTGATACTTCGAGTACTTCAGTCACGCTCTACTCAACGATGGTTTCCCATTCAAACCCGTGCCGGAAAGCAAGCCAATCACATCGGGCAAAAGCCGATACCTATCGGCGGTGTGCAGAGGCCGAAATCGGTCGGCGAAGCTGCGTTTCTTTCCCGGATTGTCATTCAGCCTGAAGGATCCACCCCAGCGCCCCAGCGGGCCGTAATCTATGAAGGTTGCCCAACAATATCAAGCGCCTAGAGAGATTCTCACGCCGAATTCAGGGAATAACTAAGTTGCCGGGAATTTGCGACTAACCGCCGATTTCGATGCGGACCTCGCCTTCGACCTGGTGCCAGTCGGTGTCGCGCGGTCCCCCGTCTTCCCACATCAGAAGGGCGAAGGTCCCGGGATCATCAAGCGTTTGCAAAGGATGATGCCAAACGCCCGGCGCATAATTGATTGCCGTCGATCCATCAACGATAAAAGCCTGCAGCCCGGCGAGATCGGGTTTGTCACCGTCTGCCGTCGCAACCGCGATCAGATAACGCCCGACATCCAGTGGGAAAAATGATTGGGACGAAAAGGGGTGCCGTTCCAACGCCGAAACCTGAAGCGGCAGTTTTGCCGGCAATGCCCGGACCACAGCGACGTTTATTGCAGCCTCGTCGCGCTGGTTGGCGACCTCTGCGGCGTGATCATGGCGGGGACTTTCGCCGGGGGAGTTTAGGACCTGCCCGAAGGGCGCAAAGCTGGCCTCGTCTATCGGTTTTGGCAGGATGATGATTTCAGACATGTCGGACAGTTCCCATTTCGCTCGAAAGTGACAGGTTCGGTGGCCAATTCAGGTCTTTAGATGGCCATCAATTTGCATGGAATCCAAGGAAAACTAAATGACGAAATTCATGGCAACACCTTGGTAATTAACCATGAGCACCGCAGAAAATAGCCATATTTTCCTTTGGGGCAAAAAATTTCGTCGCGTCTTAACCATCTGTAAAATATTGCAAGTTATCGTGACGATCAGATGTTTTTGTGGAAATAATGCCTTTCTAAAGGTAAGGCGCAGAAGTGCCGAATAGTCACTCTAAACGAAGCATTTATCAGGGAGGGAAAACGTCGGGAGCCTTTTGGTTCTAAAGGCGAAAGGACGAAACCATGTTTCGAAAATTAATGATCGCCCTCTTTATGTTGGGAGTGCTGATCCCCCCTTCGAGCCCAGGTCATGCCGCACCTGTTTGCGGTGAACGGGCCACCCTCGCAAACACCCTCGAAGTGCGATATGCCGAAATTCTGGCCTTTGCCGCCCTCACAGACGACGGCAAGCTGATGGAAGTTTTCACCTCCAGAACCGGCACCTTTACGGTCATCGTCACCTCGCCTCAGAGCCCGAGTTGTGTTGTTGCGACGGGAAGTGCTTGGGAAGGTATTCACAACATCAAAACGACCCCGACGGCCTAGAGCAACCACTCTAGCGACGACTGGCCCTTGTAGGCTCGCCCGTCGAAGAAATATCCGGGCCCGTCCGTATCGCCCTTTCCGTTTTGGTGGCGATACGTTGACCTCCCCCTAGCCGCGCGATAGAGAAGGCACAGGTCTGGGAGGGCCGGAACATGGACGAAACAGAAATTTACCAGCGCCAGGGCCTTGGCAATAGGCTCGGATTTGGCGAACGCCCTGCCCTGCTGATAATCGACTTTGTGAACAGCTTTAATGATCCGGAATGGTTCGGTGGCGGCAATATTGATGCCGCCATCCAGAGCACGGTCGGCCTTCTGGCGGCGGCACGAGAGAATAATATTCCGGTTGCCTTCACCCGCATTATTTACGCCGAAGACGGCAGCAACGCTGGCGTGTTTACGGAAAAAGCGCCTCGCCTCAAAGAACTGACGCTCAATCATCCGATGAGCCAGATTGTGCCGGAACTGACACCGATCGACGGCGAACTGATTGTCGACAAAACCGACGCCTCCGCCTTTCAAGGCACCGCTTTACAGGCGTGGTTGACTTACCGTCGCATCGACACGCTGATCACCGCAGGCGCAACGACATCCGGTTGCGTCCGGGCATCCGTTGTCGATGCGATCGCCTTTAACTACCGGCCAATGGTTGCCCGTGACTGCGTCGGCGACCGCGCGATTGGTCCGCACGACGCCAACCTTTTCGATATAGGGCAGAAATACGCGGACGTGCTCTCGAGCAACGAACTCATCGCCTATATGAACGAAGTTAAATCCGCCGCGTAATTCGGAGTGGCGTTAGGCGGTTGGCGCTGGCGCGGCGCCCACTGTTTCGTTTGCATCGTTGCGGGTGACCGGGCCGATCAGGTCGGCAGCCCGCCGCAGCACATCGGCATCAGCATCATTTTTCCACGCATTTTCGGCAAGATACCGCCGGTACACGCGCGCGCCCGGCTCCCCCTGAAATAATCCAACGACATGTCGCGCCATTCGCTTTAGCGGAACGCCATCAGCGATCTTGTCAGCAACGATGTCGGCAAAGGTTTCGAGAATATCGAGGCGAGAGGAAACTGGCGTCTTCGCACCAAAAATTTCTGAATCGGCGGACGCCAGCATGTAGGGGTTTTGATATGCCGACCGGCCGATCATCACACCATCAACGTGATCCAGATGTTGCGACGCTTGTTCAAGCGTTTGAACGCCGCCGTTCAGTATAATTTCCAGGCCGGGGCGCTTTTCCTTCAACCGGTAGACCATGTCGTATTTGAGCGGCGGAATCTCGCGATTTTCCTTTGGGCTGAGGCCCGCCAAAATCGCCTTCCGCGCATGAACGATGAAAACCTCGCATCCGGCGTCCGACACTGTCGCCACAAACCGGTCCAACTCCTCGTCGCTGTCCTGACCATCGATACCGATACGGCATTTCACCGTGACCGGGATTTGAACCACGTTTTGCATCGCCGCCACGCATTCACCGACCAACGCGGGGTCGGCCATAAGCGCCGCACCAAACCGGCCCGACTGAACCCGGTCGCTTGGGCATCCGACATTGAGATTAATCTCGGCATAGCCAAAGGACTGCCCCATCGCGGCACTTTCAGCCAGCGCCACGGGATCGGCCCCGCCTAACTGAAGGGCAACGGGTTGCTCCGCCGAATCAAATCCAAGATGCCGCTCCTGGTCGCCGAACAGGATCGCGCCAGTCGTGATCATTTCGCTATAGAGCAGCGTCTCAGTCGAAAGCAGCCGGTGGAACAGGCGGCAGTACCGATTCGTGCGCTCCATCATCGGTGCGACCGACAGCCGCCGGGAAAGGGGTTTGATCGTTGTCACGATGTCTTAGGCCTTGGCCAAGCCAACCATTTTCTCGCTCTGGTCCCAGAGTTTCACCCAGGACTCTTCGACCTGGCTGATGCGCGAGGAATACCGGGGCCGGCATTTGTCGAAGTAGCGGCCATTGAATTCGGCGACCTCGGGCGAAGACGCGAGGTAGATGCTTGTCGCCGCGCCTTTGACTTCGCTGATCGCGAACCGCATCGCCAACCACATACCAATTCGGAGTAAAATGCCGTTGTTGGATCCAAAATTCGAGCGAACGAATCCGGGATGAAGCGAATTCGCCGTTGCACCAGTACCGTCAAGCCTTCGCGCGAGCTCGTTGGTGAACATTATGTTTCCGAGTTTTGACCGAGCATAGGATTTCCAACCACCAAATTCATTCTTGAGTTCCAAATCATCGAAATCCAGTTGCGCATTGCCGTGGGCCATCGATGCGACCGTTACGATGCGCGCCTTATTTTCAATAAGCTGTTCCAACAACAAATTGGTCATCAGGAATGGCGCAAGATGATTGAGCGCAAATGTCATCTCGATGCCATCAGCCGTTTCCACCCGCTTGTTGTAAAACGCGCCGGCATTATTAATGAGAACATCAATCCTCGGCAGGCGTTCCAACAATTCGGCGGACACCCTGCGGATGTCATCTTGCCGCGAGAGGTCGGCCTGAAATATTTCAACGGAACTCGCGCCGAGACGGCGAAGTGATTCCCCAACTCGCGCGGCTTTTTCAGGATCGCGCGCGACCAATGCCAATTGCGCGCCCTGTGCCGCCAAACCTTCCGCAGTCCGGAGGCCAATGCCGCCGGTGGCGCCGGTAATGATGCAAATCTTGTCTTTCAATTCGTTTCACCCATTTCAATTACTGGACTACGCCCGCCGATTGCGCGCTCGTGTACCTCTTCCGCCGATTTCTGAACATAGCGCCGGGTGCGTACATTTTCGATCATCTCTTCGATTTCAGGCCGAACCACCCCCAAATTGGCGGCATCGCGGAGTGTTGTAAACCAGTGTTCGGGTGGATTGCGACCCTCACGTCGATGCCATCTGATCGACCGCAAAAACTCTTCCGCCGGCACCGGTAGTCTCTCCGGAACTGAAATACCCTTGATGGTCGCCCATACCCCGGCCCAGGCGCGGGCAACGCTCCACGGATTAAACCGCCGCCGCCGAATACGATCACCCGGTCAGACCATTCGGAGACCTGCGAAACCACACTCCAAAGCGCATTGTTCGAGAGATCAAGCTTTGACATCGGATCATCTCGAAGACCATCCGCGCCACATTGCAGCAGGATTATTTCCGGCGCGAAGGAATGTGCCAACGGAGAAATGACGCGCTCCATTATCGCATCCATTTCGGAATCGTTGAAGCCCGGCGGCGCCGGAAGATTAAGCGCAAACCCGCCGCCGCAGTCCTCCACCTCTCCTGTCCTCGGCCAGCGCCCGGCCTCGTGAATCGATACTGTGAGAACGCGATCATCATCATGAAACGCGTCCTGCACACCGTCGCCATGGTGCGCATCAATATCGAGGTAGAGGATAGGTTGGGACCCCCGAGTGAGAAGTGAACCGATTCCGATCGCAAGATCGTTGAGGTAACAAGAACCGCTCGCCCTTCCCGGACGGCCGTGATGGGTGCCGCCGGCGGGACTGAAGACGATACCGCCGGTCTCGACAATTTCTGTCGCCGCTAATGTCGCACCACATGCTGTTGCCGGTCGGGTAAAGATTTCGGGAAAAACCGGGTTGCCATTAACGCCGATATTGAAACGGACTTTTTCGTCGGCGGTTAATGTCTCGCCCACCTCAATTCTCTGCAAAGCGTCGAGGTATTCGGGTTCGTGAAAAGTCAGGATCTGCTCGAGCGATGCAGGTGATGAGCCGCGATATTCATCATCGTCGAGCCAGCCCAAGGCCCGGCAGAGATCCATGCAGGCGGAAACGCGCGGTACACTCAACGAGTGGCGCGGCCCGTGCGGAAGACGCCGGTATATCTCATTACCAATAAGAATCGGTCGAATTGCCATGATCGAATCAATTCTAGCTGATGTTCGGCCCTCGCACTTGACCGCGTTCGCCGGCATGAATCGCCTTGGACACTCGATTTTCTTCGGGCGCCAGCGGGCAGACCCATTCCGCAGAATAACTGCAGGAGGGATTATAGGCGAAATTGAAATCGACGATTATTGAGTTTCCAAGCGCGCCAAGCTCCGCCCCCTTAATCGTGTCATACAAATACCGACCGCCACCAAATGTTTGGTCGCCGGACGTCGCATCGGCAAACGGAAGGAATATTCCGCCGCCGTATCCTTCAATCCGGTAAATCGTAAGCTCGGTTTCGATCATTGCCGACAGGCCGGACGTCGTCGCGACAGGGCAAAAGCGAAATTCACCATCGGCGCCCAAATCAACACGGATTGATTCACCCTTGAGGGGTTTCACTTGGCCGATTGTCCGCCACGCCGGGTCGTATTCAAAATATTCCAAGCCACTAAACTGGTCGCGTCCCGCGCTCGCAATTGGCGAGGCAGAATGATTTCGAAAAAGCCGATCCCGCTCCTCTCGCCATGTCTTGTGGGCAGCAGCCGAATCAGGTGATCGCCGCATATCGGCATAGAGTTCGATGATCTGGCGGCGCCAGTCGGCGACATCAAAGGGCTGAAAGGAGGAATCGTTGATGGGCGTATTACAACACGTCCATCAATTTGGAATTAGTTGCAATTGTCAGGACGATTGGCCAATGCTCGGCAGCTTTTGATGAGCGCCGGTTTGAATTCCGGAGGCGACGTGATTCCTTTTAACGGCCGACGTTCCGAACGGAAGCATCACCAACGCCCAAAAATTCGAGCAATACACGCGCGTAATAATCGGGTTCATGCCACGGAATCTGCGATCCCATGTCTGGATTGATCTCAAGTTTTGCGTCGGGAACGAGGGCTGCGGCCGCCTCGTCGGATTTTGCCATTCTGTCGCCGGCACCGTTCAAAAACAGGACCGGGCATTTCAGAACCTTCAACGCCGGTGCGGCGTCATGATCAATGGTTGCCCGAATTCCCCAGTCGTAGCGTTCGTAGACAGACAAAATGTCGATGGCGCCCAACTGACAGAGTTCAAAGTCGCCGCTCTCGCCAACCGTTTGCTGACGTGCTGCCCAAACTTTTTCCATGTGGCTGCCATCGGGGTTCGGTTGAGGCGGCACGATGCGACTTTCGATTGCCGCCTTGTGATCCGCGTCCAAAAGCGGCATGCCGGTAAAGATCGCATGGGTAACTTGCGAATCCTCGTCCTGGGAAATGAGCTCAGCGCCAATGGCGGCCCCGGTGTGAACGCCGGCGAGTGCGAAATCCTCGATGCCCAAAAGTTCAATCGCCTCAATGACAAGATTCGAATATTCTTTGATTGTTGGTGCGTGGGATGGCGGATCGGATGCCCCGTACCCGGGTAGGTCGAAAGCGACCGCTCGAGCGGATCGCCCCAAAATTGGCAGACACTTATCAAACACGACGGACGACAACGGCGCTTCGTGAAGCAGAACGAGATCGGGCCCGCTGTCACCAAAACGGCGGTAATGCACCTGTCCGTGCGTAGTATCGACGTAACCTTTTTTTCACGATTCCCCAAATTCTCTGGTGGCAGCGGCCCGCGCCGGACCACATCACTGTCAGTGATTATGCTGCCGAATGGTAAACAATAGCGATATTCCGAACATAAAGGTGGCCGCAAGAACAATACCGGGTCCGGCGGGAATATCAGCAAGATACGACGCCCAAATTCCGCCTGCGACCGCGCCCAATCCCACAATGGAAGCGAGTCCCGCCATTGATTCTGGGGTACGCGCAAACTGCCGGGCCGTCGCTGCCGGGATGACCAGCAAAGACACGATCAAAAGTATGCCGACAATTTTCATTGCGATCGCAATGACCAGAGCGACCAAGACCATAAACAGGAATTGAACCAACGCCGCGGGTGTCCCTTCGACGCGCGCCATGTCTTCATGAATGACAACGGCAAGCAGATGCCGCCATATCATTGCCAGCACGCCAAGGCCAAGCGCACCGCCGGCATAGATCCAGATAAGGTCATTCCAGCTGACGGCCAAAATATCGCCGAATAACAACGCATTGAGATCAACCCGGACGCCGGATGCAAAGGACAGCACGACGATGCCGCCGGCCAATGTCGCGTGAGCAAAAATTCCGAGCAACGTTCCTTGAGACAGTTTGTTTTGCCGGCCAAATGCGGCCATCAGCAGCGCAACAATTATGCAAATGATGATGACGCCAATTATTGTTGGCGCTCGAAACAGGATTGAGAGAGCGACGCCGAGAAGGGCAGCATGGGCCAATGTCGCGCCGTAAAAAACCATCCGCCGCCATATCAGTATGGAACCGAGCGGCCCTGAAATGATGGCCACCCCGAATCCACCAAGAAGCGCCCGAACCAGAAATTCATCCATGCGCGAGAATTTCATCCATGATTATGGGCGCCTGATTTATCAGTAACGTTTTCGGCCCCGTCATCGGCCACTGCTTCACCAGAAATATCGTGGTGGTGATCATGCTCGTGCGCATAGACGGCAAGACCTGTCGCCATCTCTGGACCAAACAGCGCGATATATTCCGGGTGACGGGTCACGGCATCGGGCGCGCCCGTGCAACACACATGGTGATTGAGGCACACCACTTTGTCGGTCGCGGCCATGACGAAATGAAGATCGTGAGAGATGAGGAGTATGCCGCATCCGGTGCGGTCGCGAATTTTTCCGAGCAGGCCGTAAAATTCCGCCTGCCCGCCCATGTCGACACCGGCGGCCGGTTCGTCGAGCACAAGAAGGTCCGGCGAGCGCAGCAGCGCACGGGCGAGAAGAATGCGTTTGGTCTCGCCGACCGACAGCCCCTGAATCGGACGCCTGATCAAATGCGCCGCACCAACTTCCGCCAAAGCCTCTTCGACTTGGGCGCGGTCGCCGCCCGCCATAGACAGCAAACGCGCGGTGGTCAGGGGCAACGTCTCATCAACCGAAAAAAGTTGCGGCACATAACCGATCACGATGCCGGGCACCCGACTGGCGATGCCCTGGTCGGGATCGATCAGCCCGAGCGCCAAACGCACGAGAGTTGTTTTGCCGGAACCGTTGGGGCCGATCAGAGAAACAATCTCGCTCCGTTCGACCGTCAGGTCGACCTTCTGGAGCACGGAGAATCCGCCGACCGAAACGCTGGCCGCACGAACGGTCAATAACGCGCTGCTATCATGCATGTTCGGAGAGGGCATTTTCGGAGCCGGGACTGGAAGACTCGTCACCGCCCGAACACTGCGGGCAGAGACCGGTTATTTCGATGGTTTGACCAACGACCTGAAAGCCCGCGTCATTCGCTCTCTTTTTGATAAGTTTCTCAATCGCGGGATCATCAAGCTCAGCAACCGCG
The DNA here is from genome assembly GCA_029936875.1 of Alphaproteobacteria bacterium. GTDB lineage: Bacteria > Pseudomonadota > Alphaproteobacteria > SHVP01 > SHVP01 > JAPYRS01. Next base: position 23,187 of record JAPYRS010000018.1, read on the forward strand.
CTGCATTCCCGGCATATCAGAAATTGTCCGCTGTGCTGGCTCAACGGGCTGCCGCAACCAATGTAGGCATTCAAGGATTCGATGCGGTGCACGAGACCCTGATCGCGGAGAAAATCGAGCGCCCGATAAATCGTTGGCGGCGCGGCGCGGCCGCGTGTCTCCCGCAACCGGTCAAGGAGATCGTAGGCGCGAACCGGGCGATGCTCCGTCCAGACCATTTCAAGGACCTGCCGGCGCAATTCGGTTAATCGCAAACCACGGTCCCGGCAAACGGTCTCCGCCGCTTTGAGCGCATCTTCAATGCAGTGTCCGTGATCGTGTCGTCCAGACCGAAACGGGGCGAGAACACTGTTCGCTGCCATATTCAAACCCTTCCCATCTCTGCAATGTCCAACTTGATATGATATAACATACCAAAATTGGCTGAGCGAACAGAATGCTGCGTGACAACAAAAGACGATCCGCCCATGGCCGATCCACACCTTGCCGGAGATCGCCCTTCGAACTCCTGAACGGATACCGGTGTTCTGGACCGATCCGGCAAATCCACGTGGGTCGAACCCGGCGGACACTGCGCATCAGAATTATCGCCTTAGTGGGCGCGATATGCCTCGCTTTGCTGGCCACACGCCCGGCAAACGCGTTGGACGTCACCAATGCTTTGGACGTCATTGTGACGGTCAAACCCATTCACGGCATCGTTGCCAAAGTGATGGAGGGTGTCGCCCAGCCCCGGTTACTGCTCGACGGCGGCGAAGATCCGCACACCTACGCAATCCGAATTTCAGATTCCCGCGCCCTCGCCCACGCCGATGTTGTTTTTTGGGTTGGCCGCGATCTCGAAATTTTTCTGGATCGGACTTTTGGTGCCTTGCCGGATCAGGTAAATGTGGTCGCGCTGGATCAGGCGCCGGGCCTCTCACGCTTGCCCCTCCGCACACGCGGGATTTGGATCTCAAAACCCGAAAATAAATCCACGCAAAGCGGTGCACTCGATCCCCATATATGGCTTGATCCTGATAACGCAGTTTCGATTGCCCGTTTCGTCGCAGCGACACTTGCTGAATATGACCCACCTAACGCAATGCGATACGCACAAAATGCAGATTCCTTTGCGCGCGATGTGACGCGCTTCATGGAATCAATTGGCGATTTGCTCGGGCCGCAGCTCAATTCAAATTATTTGGTTCTCAATGATGCGTTCCAACATTTCGAAAACCGTTTTGGATTGACGCCCGCCGGCGCGGTGCTGAATCACCCTGAAGATTCGCCGGGCGCCAAGAGCCTGAAATTGATTCGCACATACCTTCAATCGGAATCAATTCGCTGCGTCTTCGGTGAAGTGTCGCCGCCGCCATTTGTTAGGACCCTTCTTGAACGTACCAAGGCGCAATATGTTTGGCTTGATCCCATGGGACGAGAACTTGACGCGGGTCCGGCGCATTACTTCGTCATGATGGAAGCAATTTTGTATGGATTGGAGCGGTGCCTCGCCCAATCCGCCTGACTGTTATGCTGCGCCGAGGCTCTCCCGCCAAATTCTAGGTCTTGCGCGCGACCTGCGTGGCGGCGGCCGCAGAATCAATCGGTGTAACGCGAGCATCGATCACCACCGCCGCACCTGCCCGAACGAGGTCGAGACCTTCGGCAACAACCTTGTGCAAGTCATCAAGCGTTTCCACCGGGCCCATTCCCTTGAGGCCCTGTGATTCGGCAATGCCGACGATATCCAGTTCCGGATCAGTGATGCGCTGACCGATCCAGCGGTTTGCCGGTTCACGGCCACGGATCCGCGCGACCCGGTCCTGATGCATCTCGTCGTTGAAATAGGAGCGGTTGTTGGCAACGATGATCAACATCGGCAAGCTGTAATGAGCGGCTGTCCAAAGCGCGTTCATGCCCATCGAAAAATCGCCGTCGCCCAGGATTGAAATGGCGATGCGGGCCGAATCTCTTAGCGCCAGTGCGCCGCCGACCGTCATGCCGGGACCAGAGCCGATGCCACCGCCGCCGTCGGTGCCCATGTAATCAAGCGGGCCGCGAAATTTGATGACGCCGTCCGGCCAGCCGCCGCCAATGCGAACAAAGCAGAAATCATCATCGCCGAGCGCTGCCTTCAACGCATGCGCAATGTGGGCGGTGCGAAGCGGCGCATCGTCCAATGTGGGTGTTTCAACATCGGACAAAGCTATCGGAGCCCCGTCCCGCTTCACACCTGCATCCATCAGCGACACCACCGAGGTATCGGCGTCAGCCAGAAGATGAATATCGACCGGTGCCATGCCTTGATGGTCCATCGTCCAGCCGTTGTGACCATGAACATCGGAAGAACAGTTGATCACGGTTGCGCCGACTTCTTCATCCGGCCAGGCCATGCTTAGGCTACCGGCGAGATCAATCCAATCGAGACTAAGGACAACGTCGGCACCGCGAATTACTTCGTTGGCACGCGGCGAAGAAATCGCAACGCGGCCCGCATATAGCGGATGGTCGGTTGGAAACGACGCACCGGCCTTGTGATCGGTCAGTACGACCGCATTCAAACGTTCCGCAAGTTCAATCCGGCGATCCCAGTCGTCTCGATTGCGGCTCACGCGGCCCGCTAAAATTACCGGCGATTTTGCCGTCGATAGCGCAGCAATAGCGGCGTTCACCGAATCGCTCGACGGCCGCGGTGGCTCCGCTGGTGCAAAGCGCGCCGGGTCCGGAACATCGACCGGGTTCGGCAATTTCATTTCCTGCAAGGTGACGTCAAAGTTTAAGTACGCCGGACCCTTCGGGATGGTCTGGATAATGTTATTCGCGCGGTAAATTGATTCGACAGCCGCCTCTGCTGACGCCGGTTGGTCATCAAACTTGATGAAGTCACGGATCAACCCGCCTTGATCGCGCGACGTATGGATCCAGTCGATCCAGGGACGCCGCTTTGCAGCATCAACTGGCCCCGTCGCCCCGAGCACTAGAACCGGAACCCGGTCGCACCAGGCATCGAAAATTCCCATGATCGCGTGCATCAGGCCGACGTTACTGTGAACCGCAACCGCCATCGGCTCGCCGGTAACTTTGGCGTAGGCGTGAGCGATCGCAACCGCATGCTCTTCATGCAGACAGAGAATCATCGTCGGCTCATTGTTGCCGAGAAAATTAACCAGGCTGTCGTGCAACCCGCGGTAACTGGCACCGGGGTTGAGACTGATATAACGAATACCGAGACGCCGGAGCGCGAGTGCGACAACGTCGCTGCCGAATTCAGGCAATAGATTGCCGCCCGCGTTTATGGGACGTTCGATATCGTTAGCCATATTGAGAGTCTCCAGGATAGATGGGATTACGAGGTGGAAATGTCTGAAAAGGTATTAAGGCAGAAAGTCGAATCGATTGAAGCGGAACATTTGAAGCATTCGTTCGCCGTAAAGGCAATCGGGTGGAACAAAATCGGCCACAGGGTGGACTCGGGCCGACCCATCCATGAAACGCGAATTCGACCGAGATTGGTAGACCACACGATAGCGGCCAGCGCCAATCCCATTCGGTTCCCATTCCGGGCCTTAGTTGGCAATTTCCAATATTAGTTTTCGCCGAATGGCACTGCCGAAATCCACGAAACTTTCAGCGACGACGATAAAGGCGCCGGCCCCACCGATGACGCAATTTTCGTAATAAAGATCGAGGTCAGGCATTTGCGGCAACCCGAACGGTTGCAGCCGATCATTGATGATCGGCAGGCCGTTGATGGTGATGCCATTCTTCAGCGCTTCATCGCGGGCGAAATCGACATGAGGGCCGGTATTGTTTGGCCCGTCCCCCGAAACATCGATGACGCGGCGCGGGCCGCGATACGGGCTTTCCGGGAAGAGCGCCAGCGAATATCCGATTGCGCCACTAATTGATGTGAAGCGCCCACGCACGAGCGGCGCCTGATCAAGTCTGGTCGCAAAGGCCTGCGCATCTTCGACGCTTGAGAGCAAAATCCAACCCGTCGTCCGGACCGTTTGGCCAAAGCCCGACCATTCAAAGTACGTCACCGCGATTCGACCGAGCGGGCCGGTTGGGATGGCATTGATAATGACAGGATCGAGAAACGCGGCAACGTACCCGTCCCGCTGAAGACGCGCCTCAAAGGCATCGACACTGCCGGACACATCAATCGCAAGGATCAATTCGAGATCGACGGCGAACTTGTCTTGCGCGCGGGCAAATCCGATCGGTCAGACCACGACGATGATCGCCCCAATCAGCAATCCTGCGCGGAATCGCTGCAAAGTGTCATTGAAACGCAGCAAACGGCCTTCCCTCGGCGAACGAAAACTTAAGGTCAGTCTAACCGATTTCCGGGGCACAGATTACCGTGCGGGCCCGCGTGTTCCTTGTTAACGTGGGTGCCGAGTATTATGGCCTTGGCGGGCACGAAGATTGTCACCGGGCCACTGGCTAGGAAGTGTGGCGGGAAAGCATGAGGGGGAATTATGGCGCCGCGACCCATACTGATTGACTGCGACCCCGGCCAGGACGACGCCATCATGTTGCTGCTGGCGATCGCGTCCCCCGAAGATTTCAACATCCTTGGCCTCACCACGGTGGCTGGCAATGTGCCGCTTGATCTCACCCAGCGAAACGCCCGTATCACATGTGAGCTGGCCGGCCGCGCCGAAATTCCGGTATTTGCGGGATCTTCGCGACCCCTGAAACGGGAACTCGTCACTGCAGAACACGTCCACGGCGGCACCGGCATCGATGGCTTTGCGGTTTATGAACCGGCGATGCCGCTCCAAGAAACGCATGCGGTCGATTTTCTTGTCGAGACGCTGCTTGCTGCTGATGACGATTCGATAACGGTTGTCCCGACCGGGCCGCTCACCAATATTGCAGCGGCAATCACACAAGCTCCGGAAATCCTGCCGAAGATTCATGAAATCGTTTTGATGGGCGGCGCGATGCGTGAGGGCGGCAACATTACGCCCTGCGCCGAATTCAACATCTATGTCGATCCGCATGCAGCGCACATCATTTTTCAATGTGGCCGACCGCTGACGGTGGCTGGGCTTGATCTCACGCACCAGGCGATGGTCACACCAGAACGATCAGCCACCATCGGCGCGCTCGGCAATAAGGTCGCCGACGCGGTCCACAACATGCT
>JAPYRS010000159.1:0-2212 GCA_029936875.1 Alphaproteobacteria bacterium
GTATGGAACCGACCTTGCACGGCGAGGCGGCCCTGGGAGACCTGGTTCTCGTGAATAAGACGAGTTGGTGGACGGCCTCTCCAGAGCCTTTTGATTTGGTTGTGTTCCGCAGCCGAACACCGGGCAAGCACCACATCGTTAAGCGAGTTGCAGCTATCGGAAAGTGCGATGTCCGTCTGGTGCGTGGCGATCTCTGGGTTTCGGACCAGACCGGGGAGCTACAGCGAATCCAAAAAGACCCACTGCTTTACCAGGATCTGCGAATTGATCTGTTTCGTCATGGCACTGGACCATGCCAGCAAACGCTGGAGGAGTTTGCCTACTTGCCGCCGAGGGCGTCCTCGGTGTCACCAATGGGCGTGATTGAGTTGGGCCCAGCGCGCCCGCTAGTCTCGCAGATCGTTACGGACTTGCAGCCAAATTTGCGACGACCAGAGGGTGCTGGCATGACGACCTTTGTGCCCGGGTTTATAGCTACCCATAAAGGCCTTGATGATTCGTTTTTGAATCCGGTGGGGAAACGTTACTGGGAAGGCCGGAATTATTATGCCGACGTGGGCATTGAGATGCAGGTCACCCCATCGCCTGGCGTCGACGCTCTGGTGTTTTTGCATGAGTACCGCGATCACGACGTGGCAGTTATCTGGGAGCGGTCCGGAGAACTGAGAACTGTTGTTGATGGCGTTGTAGGGGAATCCATGGCGAACCACTTATTTAGCGATGGGGCGATGGACCTGGTTTTTGGTCACCTTGATGGCAGGATTTTTCTGACCCGAAACGACGAGGTCGTGCTGCTGCAGGATGTCACGATGCCAAGCCATCGCAAAGCACTTCGAGCCAACGGGCTGCAGTTTGGATTTTGCGGCACAGGAACAGTTTCGATTCCGCAGCTCACCGTCTTTCGTGACCTTGCAGCAACCCCTGTTGGTGGTTCCTTTGGGCAGGGTGACGGGATGTATCACGTCCCTGCCGGGCACATGTTTTTGCTCGGAGACAATGCGCATGATAGCCAGGACTCCCGGACCACACTGGGAACAGTTTCCGCAGACCGATTGGTTGGCCGGTTGATTGGAATTCTCTCCCCTTGGGCAAGGGCCCGGCCCTTCGAGCGATGATAGACGAAGAGCCGGAACAGGGTTCGCGAGGATCGTTGGTGATCGTTGCCACGCTTGTATACAGCGGTTTTGTAGTGACAGCGTTGTTGTGGCTATACCTTCGTGACCGAGTCCAAATTTTGCCGGAGATGGCGTTTGGCGAACTCGAGGGCTATGCATCTTTAGGGGTAGGCACGGCCGTTGGACTCGGGCTAAGCGGGATAATCGCGCTGTTCGTTCGTTACCAGGCAGCATTCCAAGGGCTAGAAGCTCGTCTCCGCGTGACCCTCGGGTCTCTAAGCGAATCGGAGATAGTGCTGCTTGCAATGACATCGGCGATTGGCGAGGAGTTGCTTTTTCGATGTGCCTTGCAGGATGTTGTAGGGCCATACTTATCGGCCTTGGTTTTTGGAGTTCTCCACACAGGCCCTGGATTGTTGCTGTGGGGCGCTTGCGCCGCGATTCTTGGTCTGTGCTTCAGTTTGTTGATCGATAGCGGATGTGGGCTTTTGTCCGTTACGGTTGCTCATGCTCTTATCAACTTCATCTCCCTGCGGAGAATGACCCTGCCATGATCTGGACTACTTGTTTGTTGATGCCAGTGTTGCTGATGCCACAAGGAGGCAAGCCCGACCCTAAAAAGTCGGTAGCTAAGCCCCAGGCGGAGCAACGGATGTTCCGTCCGATGCCCTTACCCGGAACGATCGCTCAATATCGCGGAGCGCGGAAGATTGAGATTGACGGTGCCTTATCGGATTGGCCAAAAGCCGTCCCGATTGAGCTGCAGGATCCTCGGCAGGTATCGGGGACCTCTCTTGGTGCCTACAGGGGTCCCAACGACATCTCTGGGCAGGTGTATACGGTGTGGGACGAGAAGAACCTGTTCGTTGCGATTCAGGTGATTGATGATTGGCACCGGGACTTGAAGAAAAACGTTCCGCTCCGCCAAGAGATTCCTCCGGCGGACAACGTGATCATCACTTTTGATCCGAAGCGAGACACAGTGGCGATGGGTTCGGATCCGGGTCGACAGGAGGATCGGACGTTCCTGTTTTCAGATATGGAACAGACAGCCGGCCAACTCATCCTTTGGGACCGGCTGCGGGGCAGCAAGACCC
>JAPYRS010000159.1:2222-4800 GCA_029936875.1 Alphaproteobacteria bacterium
CCTGGCGACGGGGGCCAAATGCGTTGTGACGCGACGCGCCAAAGAAGGGGTCACGATTTACGAAGCCAGGATTCCCTGGCAGATCATTTTGCCATCAGGAACGAACCCGGTTCAGGGCTACGTTCTCGATATGCAAGTCGTGATCAATGATTACGATGAACACACCGATCGCCTGCCGCAAACTCGCGTGGGATGGAATTTTGGGATGGGCCCCAAGATTAATCCGGGGCTATGGGGCTCGCTGATGCTGTTGAAGGAGTTTGACGCGACACGTGACAAGGCTCCGAGGTTTCCGCGGGCGCCAAAACCGCCTCATAAGCTAGTGGAGCGAGAAGCATGGCTCGCCCTGTATCGGGGCATCCGCGAAACCAAGCCAGCATTTGCCACTGCCACAACCACCGACCCATCGACAGTCGGAGGGCAGGCACGCCACAAGCTTTTGGTGGACCTCGACAAGCACCTAGAGGACTACCCGAGGCTCGACAACCTCAACTACCACTACCGAATCCAGCGCCGCATGTCGCGAGAGAACGCGGGCCTTGGGCAAAGCGGGCTGCCGTTCTTTTGGCGCTACGCGTTCACGGATATGGCGCGACGAATCAAGGAGCCCCCGGACGGGCAAGCGATACGACTGTTTCGCTTGCCACAAGGTGGTTGGTACGTTCGAAGCGCGACCTGCAACTTCGTGATAGACCCGTGCGGTCACGGAGTGGAAAGCCTCTACATGAAACGGGGTGTCGACTTTGCTGTTCTGACTCGACCCACCGAGCCGACGCGACGACACGACCCGTTATTGATTCGCATGGCAGCTTCGAAGCCAAAGCGACAGTTCTTCACGCACCTTGAATTTCATCTGCAGGGCGCGGTGCCCGGCAGCATGTTCATGATAAAGCCCTTCGTAGAATACTTGATGGGGGGGCTCGAGAGCATCCAGGCAATTGGACGGGTCTCCGATGATGGCAAGGTAACGCTGAGCTATGGCTATCTTATCAAGTGGAAGGATGGCCCGACCTTGCTGGTGGCAGGGCTATCCATCACGCCTGCTGAAATCAAAAAGATTGGACTGCGCCCAGATGTGTTGATCGTTTCAGGTGCCCATCAAGATGCCATCCCGATCGCTAGAGCCGTGAATGCTCGGTACACAGTGATCGAAGATGTGTTTGTCGCTGCTGAGTACCCAGCAGAATTTGGAGGAAGGTACACCTACGAGAAGGCTCTGCGCTTGCAAAGTGATATGAAGCCGCTGCGCACGGTGATCCTTGCCCCTGGCGAGTCGATCGATTTGAAGTAAGGAGGCTGAGGAAGGTCTGATGGGACGACCTTCTTTTGTTTTAGCCCTTCTTCTTGCGTGCCTTCGGTGCCGGCTTTTTCTTTTTGTTGCCGCGGCCACCGTTGACGGGCAGAAAGTTGGCCTTCTTGGCGAACTCATGCCACTTCATCTTCAGCTCTGAAAGTTCTTCAGGTCGGGCCTTGGATAGGTCGTGCATCTCTGTGCGGTCGGCTGCGAGGTCGTAGAGCTCCCACCGGTCGTTTTTGTATCCACCAAATTTGGCGACCGCTTTGAGATTGTTGATGCGGATGGCGACATTGCCCTCGTGTTCCCAGTAGATCGCGTCGCGGGCGAGCTTCTGGCCGCGCAACGCAGGGACGAGACTCAGGCCTTCCATTGGAGTGATTGCATTGCCCTGTTCGTGGAAGGTCTTTGGGTATGTGACACCAGAAATATCCACACAGGTTGCCATGATGTCGATCAGGTGCCCGGGCTCTGTTACCAGCTTGCCGTTCATCTCGGCAGGGATTCCTTTCGGCCAGTGGGCAACGAGAGGGGTGGAGATGCCCCCTTCGTGGACCCAGTGCTTGTATTCCCGGAATGGGGTGTTGGACACATTGGCCCACCCTTGTCCGTACCCAATGTAGGTATCGGCGGGCCCGGGCATCACGCCGGTGCCCTGCAGAACCGGATAACCATCGCGGGTTTGCCTGGGGATCATATTGGTTTGGAGAGCACTGGCATCCATGGGCGTTAGTGTGGGTTTGTCAGCACGAGCTTTGTTGCCGCGGCGGCCCATGCCCTCAGCGCAGCCACCGTTGTCTTGCATATAGACAACTAGGGTGTTGTCGAGTTGCCCGGTCTTTTTCAGCGAGGCAACGATTCGCCCGATACCCTGGTCCATGTTGTCGACCATGGCGGCGTAGACCTCCATGTTGATCGCGTCCCAGGCTTGATGTTTGTTTTGTGCCCAGTTGCGGGCCTGAGGACTGAGGTCCCACTTCGGATCGATAAGACCAAGCTCGACCATCCGTTGGTAACGTTGGCTGCGAGTCTTCTTGAAACCCTCATCATACTTGCCCTTGTACTTCGCGATGTCTTTAGGCAATGCGTGCATTGGCCAGTGAGCGGCAGTGTATGCAACGTAAAGAAAGAAAGGCTTGCTCTTGGTTTCGGAGGTCTTGCAGTGATCGTTGATAAACCGGACAGCGTGATCGCTAATGGCGTCGGTGTAGTAGTAGTCCTTTGGCTTGTATTCAGGGTCTGCGTAAGGAGAGATTTGCTGATTGTCGCGGGTGAGGCTGTTGG
>JAPYRS010000160.1 GCA_029936875.1 Alphaproteobacteria bacterium
GCTGACGGCATCGCTGGTTCATATTTTTAATCATGCCGCGACCAAGGGCGGATTGTTTCTGGTCGCTGCCTGTCTCGTCTATCGCCTTGGCGGCACCGACATCTCATCGCTGAACGGCATTGCAAAACGGATGCCCTGGACGATGGCCGGATTTGTCATCGCCGGCTTGAGCCTGATCGGCGTGCCGTTGACCGCAGGCTTCGTCAGCAAATGGACGCTGGTATTGGGCGCGGTGGAACGCGGCTGGTGGCCGGTCGCGGTGCTGGTCCTGGCGACATCGCTGCTGGCGGTCGCCTACATCTGGAAGATTGTCGAAGCGGCCTATTTTCAGCCCCTTCCGACAGGTAATTCGTCGATCAAGGAAGCGCCAATGTCGATGTTGATCCCGACCTGGGTGCTGATTGCGGCAACGGTTTATTTCGGCGTTGAGAGTTCGCTTTCGCTCGGCCTCGCTCGTGACGCGGCCCAGTTTCTCTTTGTGACATCGCCATGACCAGTCAAATTTTACTGGCGCTTACAATTCTTATCCCGCTTGGCGGGGCCGCGCTTATTCCGCTGTTTCGCAACAATCCCAATGTTCGGGAAGGCGTCTCGTTGGCGACAGCGGCGATCCTGTTCCTTGCGAATCTCGCACTGATCCCGACCGTGACCGACGGCGGCCGCCCGGTGATCGAAATACTGCCCTTTCTGCCGGGCGCGGCGCTGGTCCTTTCCGCGGAGCCGCTGGCGCTTTTGTTTGGCTTGGTGGCGAGCGGGCTTTGGTTTGTCACAACGATTTACGCGATTGGCTATATGCGCGGCCACGGCGAAGAAAACCAGACGCGGTTCTATGCGTTTTTCGCCATTGCACTCGCCGCGACCATGGCCGTCGCCTATAGCGGCAACCTGATGACGATGTTTGTCGCCTACGAGGCACTGTCACTGTCAACGTATCCGTTAGTGACACACGCCGGCACCGAAGCGGCAAAACGCGGCGGCCGCACTTACCTCGGAATTTTGATCGGCACGTCGATTGGATTTTTTCTGCTGGCAATATTGTGGACATGGACGGTTGCCGGAACGCTCGACTTTACCCCAGGCGGAATCCTCGGCGGCAAAGCGGAAACCCTGACACTGCTGGGATTGCTGGCGCTGTTTGTATTCGGCATTGCCAAAGCGGGCGTGATGCCGTTTCACCGCTGGTTGCCGGCCGCAATGGTCGCACCGACACCGGTTAGCGCGTTGTTGCACGCGGTCGCAGTCGTCAAAGCCGGTGTCTTCGCAATTGTGAAGATCGCCGTTTATATTTTTGGCATCGACACGCTCGCCGAGATGGGGACGAGCCAGATCTTCATGTATGTGGCGGCATTTACAATCCTCGCCGCCTCCATCGTTGCTTTGCGGCAGGACAATCTCAAAAAACGCCTCGCTTATTCCACCGTCAGCCAGCTTTCTTACATTGTGCTCGGCGCGATGATCGCCAGTTCGCTCGGCATCGTCGGCGGCGGAATGCAGATCGCCGCGCACGCGTTTGGCAAGATCACACTTTTCTTTTGTGCCGGCGCGATTATCGTTGCCGCCCATAAGACCGAGGTTAGCCAAATGGCCGGGCTCGGCAAAAAGATGCCGCTCACCTTCATTTTCTTTTTCATTGGCGCGCTCAGCATTATCGGCCTGCCGCCAACCGGCGGCATGTGGAGCAAATGGTACCTCGCCCTGGCAACGCTGGAGGCCGAGAACTATCTGCTGCTCGGCGTGCTGATGACGAGTTCGCTGCTGGCGATTGGTTACCTGATGCCGGTGATCGTGCAGGGATTTTTTGCAACGTCCAAGGATAGCGACGGTGGCTCGGGCGCCGAAATCAACGGTGCCAGCACTGAAATTAAAGAAGCGCCGTGGCCGATGTTGTTGGCAATGGGCATTTCGTCCGCGCTCTGCATCATTCTGTTTTTCATACCAGGGCCGGTGATCGCGCTGATGGAAATGATTTTCACAGGCTGATGGCATGAGCGTAACCAACAAAGAATCCGAAAAGAAATACCTGCTCGACAGGCCCCGTTTCGCCCGTGGGCTACTGGTGCTGTTCCTGTTGGTCGCGTTCGGCACACTTGGTCTCGACCTGTTTATTGAGCGTCACGTTGAACACCCGTTTGAGCGCCTGGTCGGCTTTTACGGCATATGGGGTTTCGTTAGTTGCGTCGTATTGGTGCTGGCCGCGCGCAAATTACGCAACCTCGTGATGCGAGACGAAGATCACTATGACGATTAGAACCGGTGATATTTCCGCGATGGTGACGGACATGCCTCTGGGGCTGCCGCTCGACCTCAGCGTCATTGGTGCGCCGTGGAACCTGCCGCCGTCGATGATCTTTTTTGCCGGCGCAATTTTGCTGTTGCTGGCGCCGCGCGGTTGGATTCGGACGCTGATCCTATTGGTGACACCGGCAATTGGCGCGATCAACATCCTGTCGCTTGGTGCGGGCGACATGTGGGATGTGCAGATCGGCAACCTCGAACTTGCCCTTTACCACGCCGACCGGCTTAGCCTTTTGTTCGGCTACATCTTCCATGTCGCAGCGTTCTTCGCCGTCATCTACGGCCTTCACGTCAAAGACAAGGTCCAGCAGTTTGCCTCCCTTGCCTATCCCGGCGCTGCGCTCGGTGCGGTATTCGCCGGCGACTTGCTGACGCTGTTCATATTCTGGGAATTGCTTGCGCTCACATCGGTTTTGCTGATCTGGGCGCGGCGGAGCGACCGTAGCCCCGGCGCCGGCATGCGTTACCTCGCGATCAACGTCGTCTCCGGCCTACTGCTTCTCAGCGGCGCACTGATCATGAAGTCGCAAACCGGTTCGTTTGAGTTTGGCTTCATCGGCCTCGGTGGTTTGGCGTCTTGGCTGATCTTTCTGTCGTTCGGAATCAAATGCGCGTTCCCGCTGCTGCATAACTGGGTCACCGACGGCTACCCGGAAGCAACGCCGCTCGGTACGGTTCTCTTAAGCGCGTTCACAACCAAAGTTGCGGTCTATGCGCTGGCGCGGGCCTACCCCGGCGCCGAAATCCTGATCTGGATCGGCGCCTTGATGACGTTCTTCCCGATCTTCTTTGCCGTCATCGAAAACGATCTCCGCCGTGTGCTCGCCTATTCAATGATCAATCAGATTGGTTTCATGGTGATCGGTATCGGCATCGGCACCAACCTCGCGCTGAACGGCGCCGTCAGTCACGCCTTTAACGACATCCTCTTCAAGGGCTTGCTGATGATGTCGATGGGCGTCGTCTTGCACATGACCGGCAAGATAAAAGGCTCGGAACTTGGCGGGCTCTACAAGACGATGCCGGTGACAACGATTCTCTGCATTGTCGGCGCCGCTTCGATTTCGGCGTTCCCGCTGTTCGCCGGGTTCGTTTCGAAATCGATGATCGTGCTGGCGGCAATTGAAGAGGGTTACACGTTCGTGTGGATGGTGATGCTGTTTGCATCGGCCGGTGTCTTCCACCATGCCGGGATCAAGATTCCGTACTTCGCCTTTTTCGCCCATGACAGCGGCATTCGCGTGCGCAAACCCGTGCCGGCCGGAATGATGCTGGCAATGATCATGGCCGCAGGCGCGTGCATCTATGTCGGATCGTCACCGGGCCTTCTTTACAGTTTGCTGCCGTGGGAACTGCACTATGAGGCCTACACGCTGACCCACGTCATCACCCAGACGCAGATATTGTTTCTCTCGGCGATTGCCTTTGGCTGGCTGATGATGGTCGGGCTTTATCCGCCGGAACTGAAATCGACCAACCTTGATGCCGATTGGGTTTATCGCGCGGCCGGCCCGCGCCTCGTGCGGTGGCTGAGTGGCCAAATCGGCTACGTCAACGAGGCCGTGCGCACCGGCACCCGTGATCAGTTGAACGCGATGATGGAATTCCTCAACGAACAGGCCGGGCCGCAAGGCGTGTTGTCACGGGCCTGGCCAGTTGGCAGCTCCGCCGTATGGGTGTTGCTGATGCTGGTCGCGGTCATTGCCTTCATTCTCATCTAGGGGCGCACTTTGGAATTTTTTACGTTTGCCGTTGTTGGCACATTCCTCACAGCATTGCTGCTGGGCGGAATGGCGTTCTATTCGTTTGTCATGACGCCGCTTGTCTTTGCGAAAATGGAAAGACAGGCCGCCGGCGATTTCCTGCGGACTAGTTTCGCGGTCTATTACAAAGTCATGGGCGGAATTTCCATCCTTGCCGCCCTCGCCCTTTGGCAACAGATCGAAGGCATCGCGCTCACTGTGATCGCCGTCCTTTTCGTCTTGCTTTTGATCAGGCTTTTACCGGCGATTAATCGGGCGCGCACGTCACGTCAAGACGGCGATGCGAAAGCCGAAAAACGATTTAAGTTTCTCCATCGCCTTAGTGTGCGAATAAATATGCTGCAGTTGGTGATTGCAGCCGTGGTGCTGGTTCGGCTCGCCGCCGCCTGATTATTTTTTCGCCGGCTGAAGCCGGTCGAGGCGCAAACGGTGGCGCGAATCGGTCAACCGGTAACCGCCGCCAAATACAGCCGCAATCGATCCAATGCCGGTGCCGCCGGCGATCAAAAACATAATCAAAATTTGGTAGCGCACCGCGTCGCCGGGATCGGCGCCGGCGAGGATCTGCCCGGTCATCATGCCGGGCATCGCGACCAACCCCGTTGCCGCCATCATGTTCACAATCGGCATCAGCGCAGTCCGGAGCGATCCTCGCATCACCGGCAACAGCGCCTCACGCCTGGTCGCACCAAGTGCCAATTGCGCTTCAACGCCGGCCCGTTCTTTCAC
>JAPYRS010000161.1 GCA_029936875.1 Alphaproteobacteria bacterium
GCCATTGATTGGCCGCGACAATCTGCTCGACAATATCGAGGGGTGTCGTTTTGACGTCAGGGGCAGGATCAGTCAGGCCCAGCATCTGCGGTTCCTCACGGATGGCCCAGAAAATTGGTCATATTTGAATGGATTTCTACGTTTGGCGCGGTGAAAGTGGTTGCAACCGGCGGCCTCCGAGACCCTGTTGGGCCACGATATATAGTAGGTACACCCCCGACAAACCACCATACCAAGTAAATTGCCAAAAACTTGGGCTTAGCGCAAGCGGTCAATTATTGGACGACTGCTGGGGACCGGAATTTGATCAATCGAAATGGTCCGACGGAACCCAATCAAATTTAAGAAAAGCGCCTCGGTCCTCTCTCAACGAGATATCGAATATTCGCGTCTATCGATTGCCGATTTCTGCGGGCGCCCCGGCCGATTAATCGTCGGCGTTTTTGTGTGCTGGATTAATGACCGCTTCAAGCGCTTCCACGCGACTTCGAAGCTCGTCGTTTTCGGTCCGGGCCCGCGCAGCCATTTCCGCGACGGCGTCAAATTCCTCGCGCGTTACAAATTCCATATCTTGAAGGACGCGCTCCAATTTTTCGCGAATCCGCCCCTCGACATCCTCGCGAATGCCCTGAAATGTTCCCGTGGCACCGCTGGCCACACGCGCCAGGTCGTCAAGAAGACGTCGATTCGTTTGCATGGGAAACCCTTGGTCTATTCACGTTCAATTGCCATCAATATGACGCGACCCCGACCGCTGGGCAAGTCGAGGCCCTTGCCCCGCCTACGGTAGCGCCCTAGCCTTTGCGCCGGTTCTTCCCAACAACAGAGATCACATGCCGCCCATTTTTCTTGCGATCCCGTTTCCGGCCATCGACCCCGTCGCTATATCGTTGGGGCCAATCGATATCCGCTGGTATGCCCTTGCCTATATCGCTGGTCTTGTCCTCGGCTGGCGATTTTTGCTGCGCATGGCGAAGAGCGGGGATGCAGCGCTTTCGGTAAAACAGGTCGACGACTTTATTGTTTGGGCAACGATCGGCGTTGTTATCGGCGGACGCCTCGGCTACGCGCTGTTTTATCGCCCCGGTTATTATTCCGAGAATTTGGTTGAGGTTCTGTACGTTTGGCAGGGCGGCATGGCCTTTCACGGCGGGCTAACCGGCGTTGTCGCCGCGGTCCTTCTGTTCAGCCGCAAACACAAACTCAATCTTTTTGGTGTCGCGGACATGATTGCGGTCGCCGCGCCGCTTGGGCTTTTTTTCGGCCGAATTGCAAACTTCATCAATGCGGAATTATGGGGCAGAACAACGGACGTTCGCTGGGGAGTCGTCTTTCCAAATGCGGGGCCGATCCCGCGCCACCCCAGTCAGCTTTATGAGGCGGCCCTGGAAGGCATTGTGTTGTTCGCAATTCTTTATTGGCTTTTGCGGTTCACCAACATCCGCAAAACGCCTGGCGTTCTGGCCGGGATATTCTTTTTGGGATACGGCATTGCACGCTTGCTGGTCGAGTTTTTCCGCGAGCCGGACGCACACCTTGGGTTTTTCCTCGGTGGGGTCACAATGGGGCAAATACTGTCGATCCCGGTGCTAGTTTTTGGGCTGTGGATGATCGTGCAGGCGAGGCGCCAATTAAGTACCAGCCCGGCATCCTAAATGAGCAACCGCAATCTAGCGGAATACCTTGCGGAACTGATTGGTACCGGCGGCCCGATATCGATTTCACGATATATGGCGGAAGCCCTCGGTCATCCGGCGTTTGGCTATTACATGACCCGCGATCCGATTGGTGCCGCCGGCGATTTCATCACCGCGCCCGAAGTCAGCCAATTATTTGGTGAAATGATCGGCCTTTGGATGGCCGACGCGTGGCAGACGATGGGCGCGCCTGAAGACGCAATCATTGTCGAAATGGGACCGGGGCGCGGCACCCTCATGGCCGACGCTTTGCGCGCTGCCGCGACCGTCCCCGAAATTGATGCAGGGACGGCGGTACATTTAATTGAAACGAGTCCCGTCCTCAGACCCAAACAAGCCGAAGCGCTCAGCGCACAGAACGTCACCTGGCACGACCGTCTCGACACTATTCCCGACAATACTGCAATTTTCATCGCCAATGAATTTATCGACGCCTTGCCAATTCGGCAGTTTCAACGGTGCCTGCCAGGATGGCGAGAGCGGATGGTTGATTGGGACCATATCTCCAAGACCTTTCGGATTGTTCTTGGCGATACCGATTCCAACGACCTCATCCCGGATTCTGTTCGGAATGCGCCAATAGACAGCATTGTAGAAATCTGCGATCCGGCACGCGGCATCGTCGCGGAAATTAGCCAGCACATTTCACGGTTTGGCGGCATCGCATTGTTGATTGATTACGGATACGCGGCGAGCCGCTGCGGCGAAACATTGCAGGCTGTCCGCGATCACAAGACCGCCGACATTTTTGAGTCGCCCGGGAACGCCGACCTTTGTGCTCACGTCGACTTTGCGCCACTTCAGGCGGAGGCAGAGTCGAACGGGGCCGCCGCTCATGGCCCGACAACACAGGGCGATTTTCTGAACGCATTGGGAATCGGCTTGCGCGCCTCACAACTAATTCAGGGCGCGACCGCCGAGGAAGAAAGCGAGATCAACGCAGGCCTCGCTCGATTGACGGAGGCGGACCAGATGGGCAGTCTTTTCAAAGTACTCGTGATCTCAAAAGCGGGTGCACCGGCACCGCCAGGGTTCGAAGTGTCAACATGATCCGATCAAAACTACTCGCTGAAATATCCGGGTTAAGCCACGCCTTTTTCACGCGCGAAGGCGGGGCATCAAAAGGAATTTACCAATCCCTAAATTGCGGACAGGGTTCTGACGACGACGCAAACACCGTGCAATCAAACCGGGCCACAGCGATGAAGTCCCTGCAATTGTCTCAGGATCGTCTCTGCACGGTGTGGCAGCACCACGGAACGACCGCCGTGGTTGCCGAGCAGCCGATAATTGCCGATGAGAAAAAGCCGGCCGATGCACTGGTAACGGAGACGACCACCTTGGCGCTTGGAATTTTGACGGCGGACTGTGCGCCGGTCCTGATCGCCGACCCTGAAGCCCGGGTTGCGGCCGCCGTCCATTGCGGTTGGAAAGGCGCGTTGAAAGGTGTTATCTCCAATTCCGTTGATGAAATGAAACGCCTCGGCGCGGACCCTTCTCGCATGGTTGCCGCTATTGGCCCCTGCATCGGCTTCGCCTCATACGAAGTCGGCGAGGAGTTTCGGGCGGAGTTCGCGGCGGAGAGCATGGCAAATACTGAATATTTTTATGAAGGAGAAAACGGTCGCCTGACTTTCGACCTTTCAGGATTTGTTGCTAGCCGTTTAAGAATGGCCGGGATAGAAAGCGTGGACGCAATCGGGCAAGACACATATGCCGATGAGCGGCGGTTTTTCAGCTATCGTCGGACCTGTCACCGTGGAGAGCCGGATTATGGAAGACAGCTTGCGGCGATTGCCTGGGTCAAATAGCGACCGGCACAGCGCCAACCTTATTTTCTGGGCGGTCGTTGTACTGGCGTTGCTGGCTGTCACCGCCTGTCAGCCCCTGATTCGCCCATTTCAACCTGCCGCCAAAGTGGTCACGGCGAGGCAACTGTCGGACCTTGGGCCGCGGACCGGCATTGTCGTAATCGCGCCCGATCTTTCCGGGTCGGCAGGACAACAATTTGCGGATTATACGGCCGCCGCGCTGAGGGACCGCGATTTGCCGGCGACCGCCGTCGGCAACCCTCACCTTCGTTACACCTTGCGGGTCGACATTAGCGGTCGGGAAGTTACCCCGCGCCGCCATGAATTACTTTTGCGCTGGCGGTTCGTAGACCCGGAAGGCGGCATCTTCGCCTCGTGGGACCAGCTGGAAGTTGTCGACGGCCTTGCCTGGCAGAGCGCCGATCTCGGACTATTCGCGTTTCTCGCGGGACGGGGCGCGGAACAACTTTCAAATTACGTGTCTGCCGGCGGATCTGACCCCATTCCAACCCGGCCACTTGTCGTGACGGTATGGCCGGTCGCCGGTGCACCAAGTGACGGCGGCCCACTGCTTACACTGGCCCTTGAGGCGGCGCTTCGATTGCGCGGCGTGCGCATCACCGACAACGATGACGTCGATGCATTCGTCATTGCCGGCAGCGTCTCTATTACGACCGAGGGAGACAGGCAGCGGGTCGACCTGCACTGGTCGCTTGTCCGGCCCGACGGCGATCAAATCGGCAGTGTTGATCAGAGCAATACCGTTCCCTTGGGTGTCGTCGACGGGCCTTGGCGAGACATTGCATTCGCAATTGCAGACGGCGCGGCGGAGGGTCTGGCAGCCCTTCTGATTACCCCCGAAGCGATGCTTGTTGAACCCGATCTGTAGTTCCGATCGTTCCCGTCTTCAGGCGTTTACAGTATGGGAAACGCTTGATACATTCCGCGCGCCTGACGGGCGCCAACGCCCCGGAGTGTTGGCCTGACAAGGGACGCGCGTATGAAAATCGTCGCCGGAAATTCCAACCGGCCCCTAGCCGAAGCCGTCGCCGCGTTTTTGAACATTCCCCTTACAAAAGCCAGCATTCGGCGCTTCGCCGACATGGAAGTGTTTGTCGAAATTCTTGAAAACGTCCGCGGCGAGGATGTTTTTATCCTTCAGTCGACCTCCTATCCGGCAAACGATAATTTAATGGAACTTCTGGTCATCATCGATGCCCTGAAGCGAGCCTCAGCGCGCCGCATCACCGCAGTGCTGCCCTACTTTGGTTATGCCC
>JAPYRS010000162.1 GCA_029936875.1 Alphaproteobacteria bacterium
CGGCGTCACGTGGAGCTAGAGGGAATTGAACCCTCGACCTCTTCCATGCCATCGAAGGTACGGATCGACCAGCAAGGCTGTCGGAAGGGCCTCCAGGCTTCTGTCAGGGTGTGTCACCCCCGTGGCGGAACGACTGAATTCAACTTCTCACTCGCGCCCCGGGACGATGTGGGAGCCGCGGTCGGTCTTGACGACGCGGAGGCCGAGGTCGAGGCGCTGCTTGACGCCCTCGACATGGCTGATGACACCGACGGTCCGACCGCCGGCACGCAGTTCGGCGAGCGTGTCGATGGCGAGGTCGAGCGCATCGGTGTCAAGGGCGCCGAAGCCCTCGTCCACGAACAGGCAGTCGATCCGGACGCCCCCGTTGCGGCGCTGGACCGTGTCGGCGAGGCCGAGCGCCAAGGAGAGCGACGCCAGGAAGGTCTCGCCCCCGGACAACGAGTTGGCCGGCCTCTTCTTCCCGGTGTAGCTGTCCTCGATGTCGAGGCGAAGGCCGACCGCCCGGCCCTTCTCGTCCTGGTCGCTGACCACGAAGCCAAAGCGACCGTCCGACATTGAACGAAGCCTGACCGTCGCCTCGGCGGAGACCTCGCGAAGGAAGTGCGCCAACACCCACTGCTCGAGCGACTGCTTCGACCCGGGACCCTTACCCCGACACGTCTTGTCAACCTGCTCGGCTAGGTCCGCCCCTGCCCTGGCCTTCGCCGCCGCTGAGCGCTTCTGGTCCGCCGAATCGGCGGCGCCCTTGAACGCCTTGTGCCGTTCGCTCAGCAGGCGGATGGCCTCGCGCAGTGACCCGACACGCTCCACCGCGTCAGCCACAGCGGTCGCCGCCACCTCCACGGCCGGGCGAGCCTTGGGAACGCCTTCCTTCGTGAGCACGCCGAGGCGTGCCTTCGCCCCCTTCTCGGCCTGCTGGCGCTTCTCGAGGCGCTCGTCGATCTCGTCAAGTTCCCTCGAGGGGCGTTCGGCTGAGCGCGTGGCGGCCTCCTCGGCGAAGCCCGTCGACTTCAGCATCTTTACGACGAGGTCCTGCTGTGCATCGTGATGGGCGAAAGCCTCGACGACGACGCCCAGGGTCGCTACGACTGACTCCAGCGCCGCGACGATCCGACCCGCCTCCTCGGCCAGGACAGAGGGGTCGACTCCCTTGCCCAACGCCCGTTCGACCTTCGCCGTCAGTCGCTCGGCCTCCCCTTCGTCGACCCCTGCCAGACCATCCAGGCGCTTGGCCTCAGCCTGCTGCTTCGCCCCCTCGTCCTTCGACACCTGGAGATCCATCCGGGCCTTCTTGACATCGGTCCCCAGTGCCGCGGCGCGCCCGGCAAACTTCTGCAACCGCTTGACCTCGGCCCCCGCCTTCGTGAGCGCCTCCTTCGCCTTGGTGATGATCGGACGGAGGTCACCCACCGGTTTTCCGATGCCTGCCTTGATGAATGCCCTTTCCGACTTGTCGAGATCCTTCGTCGCCCGGCGAAGGATCTCCTCTGCTGACGCCTCCGCCGCTACAGCGCCGGTCAGGGCAGCCTCAGCGGCCTCGAGACGCGATCCGCCTGAGCCCTTCGCTGGTGACGCAGGACTCGGATGCTCGAGCGATCCGCACACCGGGCAGGGCTCGCCGTCGACGAGACCATCTCGGGCCAGATGGGCGGCGACGTTCTCCAGGTCGCGGCGGCGCTGCGCCTCGACCTCCGACTTGGCTGTCTGGCGGGCCCTCTTCGCCATGCCCGCCGCCTTCTCGGCGGCCGTGAGGTCCTTGCGTGCCCCACTGAGGTCGGTGGCCACCTCATGGGCGGTCATCGCATCCTGTTCCAGCTTCAGTGCACCCGGAAGTTCGGCCTGCGCCCCGGCGGCCTCCGTGTGGTCGGCCTCGAGATCCTCGAGGTCGCTGCCTTGCTCGGTCACCGCCTCTGCGAAGCCCGCCGCCTGCTCCCTAGCGTCGTCGACCTGCTCCCGGAGGTCGAGCGCCGAACCGGCGTGCACCCCAGCAGCCTTCAGGTCGGCGGCGTATCCCGTGCACTTCTCCTCCCGCTTCGACCATTTCGTGCTGAGGCCATTCGCCTCCACGACCGTGGTCGGCACCTCGTTGGCCGGCAGGCCGGCATCGACGAGCCCCTTGATGGCCGACGAGTGTTCCGACTGCGCCTCGGTGAGCACGTCGGCCCGCGTGCCCAACTCGTCGAGGGCCTCGACCACCGGTGCGGCCCTTCGCCCGTCCTCCAGGACTTTGGCATCCTTCTTGGCCTGCGACTTCGTCTTCTCGATTTCGTTGAGTGCCTCTCGAAGTTCCTTCGCCTCGTCGAACCGGCCGGCCTCCCCCTCTACCTGTCGGAGTCGGTCCTGCGCCTCAGTGACACCCTTGTCCGCAACAGCACGTGCTTTCTCGACCGCCTTCTTCCAGCGATCGAGGTAGGTGAGACGATCGGCCCTACCGACCACCACGTTCTGGTCATCGTCTTTCCATGCGGCGACAGTGACCCCGGTGCCCTCGGTGACCTCCGTGAGACCGCCGAGTGCTTCATCCCACGCTTCGACCGCCTGGCCCACCGCCTCGTTCGACAAAGTCTCGGCCTCGTTCGCCTCGGCGCGCCGCGTCGCCGCAAGGCGCCTGAGGTGCTCGGCCGCCAGCATGAAACCCTCGGTGGAGAACAGCGTTCGGAGCAACTTCTCGCGATCACCGGAATCCGCCCGGAGGACCTGGTCGAACTTCCCCTGAGGGAGCAGGACCACCTGCGAGAACTGCTCGTGGTCGAGGCCCAGGAGGTCGAGGATCCGACCATCGACGGGACGCTTCCCTGCGGCCTCCTCCTGCCACGCCCGTCCGTCGTAGCGCTCGAGCGTGGCCTTGGCTGGGACCTCAGTCGTGCCCTCACCCCGCTGCTTGTCCCGCTGTTGCGTCGGCGTGCGATGCACCCGCCACCTGGCGTCGTTGACCTCGAACTCGAGGCTCACCGAGGTCGTTGCAGCGTCCTTCGCAAAGTCAGACCGGAGCCTCGCGATCCCATCCCCCCGGGCCCCGGGCACCTTCCCGTAGAGGGCGTAGACCATGGCGTCGAACAGCGAGGTCTTGCCGGCGCCGGTGTCTCCAGCGACCAGGTAGAGACCGAGTTCCGTGAGCGCCGAGAAATCGACCTCCTCCTTGGCGGCAAACGGTCCGAAGGCCTCCAACTCGAGCGCCAGCGGCCTCATGCCGGCACCTCCTGGTCGCGGAAGCCGACCCGGATCGCCTCGTCGAGAAGCAACCCCTCGGGCTTCGTCGGAGACCGCCCCGTGACGTCCTCCCAGAACTCGTCGGCCAACTTCCGAGGATCAGCACCACCATCGACGTCGAGGTCGACACGGCGGGTGCCCGCGACTTCGTCGAGGAACGCGTACCCGAGTTGGATGATGCCGTCGTAGCGGGTCCGGAGTCGGTCCATTGCACCCGGCTGCACCACAGGGTCCGTGAGCATCGCACGCACGAAGAAGCGCTTTTCGTACTCGACGTAACGCTTGTCCGAAACAAGGTTCTCAAAGGAATCCTCGATCGTCACCACCGGCCAGCCGGCCTCGACCGGGATCAACTCCACGGTGAGGTCCGTGCCATCGGCGCTCAGGTCGACGAGCCGGAGCGACTTGGGGTCTGTCTCCGAGAACGAGTACGGGATCGGTGAGCCGCAGTAGGCGACCCGCTCGTTGTCGCCCACGACCTGAGGACGGTGCAGGTGCCCGAGCGCCACGTACGAAATCCCCTTGTACACGCTGGCATCGACGAGTTCGGCTCCCCCGACCTGGAGCAGGGACCGTTCGGACTCGCTTTCCAGTCCGCCACGCACGAAGGCGTGTGACACGACGAGGGATCGAGGGCTGCGGTCCACATCTTTCTGGACGCGGGCAAGCCACCCCTCGAGAACGGACTGGTGGGTCGCCGCACCCTCACCGTCCGAAAGCCCTCGTGCAAGGAACGGATCGAGAAAGGGGATGGGCGCGACAAGGAGGGGGCCGTCGTCGAACTCCAGCATCACGGCACCGGGCTCCCGGCTCCCACGAATCACGACGCCCTCGCGCAACAGGCGCGGCGGAATCTCGATGCGTTCTCCCTGGTCGTGGTTGCCGGCGATGCCGACCACCTGCGCCCCCGCATCGACAATCCGCTCGAGTGCCCCGTACCACGCCTCGACGGCCTCGACCGGAGGCAGCGCCCGGTCGAACACGTCGCCAGCCACGACGACGAGGTCGATCCCCTCGCTGCCGACCAGATCGACCACTTGGTCGGTGAACCGGCACTGCTCCTCGAGAAGGGGGACGCGCTTGAACGACCGTCCCAGGTGCCAGTCGCTGGTGTGAAGGATTCTCATGGCCGGGGCCCTCTCGTCGTTCGAGACCGCACCTCAATGGTCGCGTATCTCTGTGACACGTGCCCGGGAAACCGGGCTGCCTGCGTGGCTTCCTACTTGAAGACCGCTCCGGCGGCTAACGCTCGCTGCCGCAGTTCGGACAGTTGGCGTCGTCCACGTCCATCCACTCGTTGCATGCGTCGCAGTGCACCCCGCTGCGAGACGGCACGTCAGCCGTACCGCCCATACCAACACCGGGCTCGTCAAAAAAGTCGCTCATAGTCACCCCCTTCCGTGTCTCTTGGATCACGTCGATCCACCGACATCGTCGCAGAGCGCTGTGACAACAGACGCCCTAAGCGGGTGGTGACTTGTAGGTGATGGGGCCTGGATGCGGCGCCCTAGAGCCAGTCGATCGACATGAGCCATGCCACGTCGTCGTCGTCAAGGGCGAACC
>JAPYRS010000019.1 GCA_029936875.1 Alphaproteobacteria bacterium
GCCAAACCAGTTGGCACAAGCCGTGGCGGCACAGGATAAGGCCGCCGTCTCGCAGGCCCCCGGCGTCGGCCCGAAACTCGCCGCCCGTATGGTTTTGGAGTTGCGCGACAAGGTGCCGGCGCTGATTGAAGTTTTTGCAGCCGACGGCAAGAGCGGGCGGGACGCCGCACCGGTTGAGGCAGGCGCCACTGAGGATGCAGTCTCGGCGCTGGTCAATCTTGGTTACCGCCGGGTCGATGCCTACGGGGCGGTGGCAACGGCCGCGCGAGACGCCGGGTCTGACGTTGAAGTTGAGGCGCTGATCCGGATTGGCCTGAAGGAACTTGCCCAATGACCGAGGGCACGCCGTCCCGGATGGTTGCGCCGGCCGCAATTGACGGCGATGGAGCCGAGGTGCCACTTCGGCCAACGACGCTCAAAGATTTTATCGGCCAGACCCAGATCTGCGACAACCTCAATGTCTTTATAGATGCCGCGAAAAAACGCGGCGACGCGCTCGATCATGTTCTGCTGGTGGGGCCGCCCGGCCTCGGTAAAACGACGCTGGCGCAGATTGTTGCTCGCGAACTGGGCGTGAACTTTCGCGCGACTGCGGGGCCGGTGATCGCGAAGTCCGGTGACCTCGCCGCACTTCTCACCAATCTTCAGGAGCACGACGTTCTTTTCATTGATGAAATCCATCGCCTCAATCCCGCCGTCGAGGAAATCCTCTACCCGGCAATGGAAGATTTTCATCTCGATCTGATTATTGGCGAGGGACCGGCGGCACGTTCGGTTCGGATTGACCTGCCGCCCTTCACGCTGGTTGGTGCGACGACCCGAACAGGATTATTGACAACGCCGCTCCGCGAAAGGTTCGGCATTCCGCTTCGGCTGCAATTTTACGGCGTCGAAGATTTGGAAACGATCGTCCGCCGTAACGCGAAAGTATTCGGCATTCATATAACCGACGAAGGTGCCACAGAAATTGCCCGTCGCTCACGCGGCACCCCGCGCATCGCTGGCCGTCTGTTGCGCCGCGTGCGCGACTTTGCCTCGGTCGAAGGCAACGCTGAGATCAACCGCGACATCGCTGAAAATGCGCTGACGCGGCTTGAAGTCGACCATCGCGGCTTCGACGCAATGGATCGCCGCTATTTGAAGGCGATTGCCGATCATTACGGCGGCGGCCCGGTTGGTATCGAGACAATTGCAGCCGCTTTAAGCGAGCCGCGTGACGCGCTCGAAGATATTGTCGAGCCGTTTCTCATTCAGGAAGGGTTTCTGCAGCGCACGCCGCGCGGGCGCCTTTTGACCAAGTCCGCATTTGAACACCTCGGCATGACCGCGCCGGACCTGCCGAAAGTCCAGCTCGATCTCGATGTCTCCGACCAGGAAGAAAGTCAGTAAGCAGTACATGTCCACGGAATCTCAGTCTCTACGCCCAACAATTGGTCTGATCGAAGATCAAGTGCACCGCATGCCGATGCGCGTTTATTACGAAGACACCGACGCGTCCGGCATTGTCTATTACGCGAACTACCTCAAATTCATTGAACGCGCGCGTACCGACCTTTTGCGTATTCTTGATATCACCCATTCCGAGACGATGGCCGAAGAAGGCGTGGCCTTCGCGGTTCGCCGCTGCGAAATTGATTACCTCGCGCCGGCCCGTCTCGACGATGAACTGGAAATCGAATCCCGTCTTGTTGCCGTTCGTGGTGCCTCACTCGATGCCGTGCAAACGGTGAAGCGGGACGGTGACGATATCGCGGTCGCGATGTTGCAGATTGCCTGCATCGATTCAGCGGGTCGGCCACATCGATTGCCGACACCTGTGCGCGAAGCCTTGACCAAGATGGTACCCGTCATTTCCCCTGCCCGAAGGAACTAAAGATACGCCATGGAACAGCAAGCCGTTGATGCCGCGATTTTGGCCGGGTCAGTTGATTTGGACCTGTCGATAATTTCTCTCATCATTCGAGCGGACTTCATCGTCAAAATAGTCCTGGTCGTTCTTCTCGCCTCCTCCGTTTGGTCATGGGCGATTATTTTCGAAAAAATACGTCGCATGCGCGAAATCAGGATAAAGGCAAACACATTTGAAGAAGCCTTTTGGTCCGGTGGATCGCTCGACGATTTATACGATCGCGTCGGAAAAAATGCCGATCACCCCATGGGCGTTCTTTTTTCTTCGGCGATGCGGGAATGGCGACGCTCTGAATCGAAGGGCCTAACCCAAAGCGACAAGTTGAGCGCGGGCCTCCGCGACCGCATCCACCAGGTCATGCGCCTCAGCATCAGCCGTGAAATGGAAGCGCTGGAACGTTATGTCGGGTTCCTCGCGACGGTGGGATCGACGGCGCCCTTTGTCGGGTTGTTCGGGACGGTCTGGGGCATCATGAATTCGTTTCAGTCGATTGCCGTCAGCAAGAATACCAGCCTCGCCGTTGTCGCGCCGGGCATTGCCGAAGCGCTTTTTGCGACCGCACTTGGGTTGGTCGCGGCGATCCCGGCCGTTGTTGCCTACAACAAATTTTCAAATGACCTCGGGCGCTTTGCTAATCGCATGGACGGGTTCTCGGCGGAGTTCGCGGCAATCCTGTCGCGCCAACTTGACGAGCGCGCGGCTTAGATATGGCAACACAACTACAGGGCGCGGATGCCCATATCACCAAAGGCCGGTCGTATCGGCCGATGGCGGAAATAAACGTCACCCCCTTCGTCGATGTGATGCTGGTATTGCTGGTCGTCTTCATGGTGACAGCGCCGTTGTTGACCGTCGGGGTCAAAGTGGATTTGCCAAAAACGGATGCACCGACACTTGAAGGTCAGGACGAGCCGCTTGCGGTCACGATCAATTCCGAAGGGCAAATTTTTATTCAGGATACAAAAGTCGAGCTGAAAGAACTCGCACCCCGTTTGATTGCGATCACGGCAAGCAAACCGGGAACTCGGATATTTATTCGCGGCGACCAGAATATCGCTTATGGCCGAATCATGGAGGTCATGGCGGCACTGAACGGCGCGGGCTTCAGCAAAGTGGCACTGGTCGCCGAGCAACTGCAGCCCGCCAGCTAACGACGGCTCAAAGAACAGGAAATCAGCGTGCGCGTTGAGGCTCTCCTATCGGTCGGATTCCATGTGGCACTGATAACGGTTGCTGCCTTTGGGCTGCCGCAGCTGTGGGATGACCCGGACCCGGGTGCCACACCGATTCTGGTTGAATTGGTGACGATTGCCGAAGTGACGACGTCGCGACCGGCGCCCGCGGCCATTCCGGAAGAAGAACCGGAACCTGTGCCGGAGAAAAAGCCGCCACCACCGCCGCCGCCGAAGCCAGCCGCACCGCCGCCGCCGCCGAAACCGGAAGTCGCCGCCGTGGAAGAAGTGATCACGGTTCCCGCGCCAAAACCGGACCCGAAACCCGCTTCGGAAAAACCGGCACCGCCGGAGCCGAAACCAGAGCCCACGCGTGAAGTGTCGGCATCGCCCCGAAAGCCAGCGGCGCCGGTGCGCCCGCGTGAATTTAACCCAGGCCGAATCGCTGCCCTGATCGATAAGTCGCGCGAGGAAACGGCAGCGACGGTTGCCCTCGAAGAGCCGGAGGAAGAGAAGGAGGAGGAAAAGAAGCCCTTCATCCTTCCCAAGCCGACCAATCAGTCGCAGCTAACGTCATCGCTTCCATTGACGATGAGCGAAATGGATGCGATCCGCTTACAGATTCAAGAATGCTGGAGCATTCCGTCCGGTGCGCTCGATGCCGAAAATCTGGTCATCAAAATTCGCCTGCAACTAAAACCCGATGGCACATTGTTGGGCGACCCGACGATCGTCGATCAAGCGCGGATGAATCAACCCGGCCAAGAATATTTTCGTATTGCGGCTGAAAGTGCGTATCGTGCAGTCAAGATCTGCACGCCGTTAAAAAATCTACCGCCGGAAAAATATGAGCGCTGGCGCGATATCGTTTTGACGTTTAATCCGAGGGATCAGTTGCGCGGATGATAAATTTTGACCTTCATAAAGTGATTCAATCGTCTGGAAATCGCGTGCTCAGTTGCGGGGCGGCCCTATTGACGCCAATTGTGCGGGCCGCAAGACCGCGAACCTTAATTTTGGCGCTCGGATCGTTGCTGGTTTGGGCAGCACCGGCTTTTGCGGTTTTGGAAGTTGATATTACCCAAGGCAACGTCGATCCGCTGCCGGTCGCAATCACGAAGTTTGTTTCTGACGTCGAACGCGGCCGGGAAGTCGGCGCAAACCTTTCCGCGCTCATCGCCGGAAATTTGGAACGTTCGGGGCTGTTCAAACCGATCGATCAAAAAGCCTTTATTGAGGATTCCTCCAAAATCGTATCGCCCCCTCGGTTTGGCGACTGGCGTCTGATCAATGCACAAGCGTTGGTGACGGGACGCATTACCGTTCAACCTGATGGGCGCTTCAAGGCCGAGTTCCGGCTTTGGGATACATTCGCCGAACAACAGATGGAAGGTCTTGTTTACCGCACAACATTTTCTAATTGGCGGCGCGTCGGTCATTTAATATCGGACGCGATCTATAAGCGGCTTACCGGCGAAGACGGTTATTTTGATACGCGCATTGTTTACATCTCTGAAACCGGGCCCGCCGACCGGAGGATGAAACGTCTCGCGATCATGGATCAGGACGGCGCCAATCATAAGTTTCTGACAGATGATGATGGGACGTTGGTCCTGACGCCGCGCTTTTCACCGTCGCGGCAGGAAATTACTTATCTTTCGTACTTCAACGATAATCCCCGCGTTTACATTTACAACATCGACACCGGCCAGCAGGAAGTCCTCGGCGAGTTTCCGGGAATGTCGTTTGCGCCCCGTTTTTCGCCGGACGGCAACCGAGTCGTGATGAGCCTCGCGACAAACGGCAACATCGATATTCATACGATGGATATCCTGACGCGCCGGGTGGATCGATTGACTACCCATCCGGCGATCGATACGTCGCCGTCCTATTCGCCGGATGGATCCCGCATTACTTTTAATTCGGACCGCAGCGGCACCCGGCAAATCTATGTCATGGATGCAAACGGCCGGAATTCAAAACGAATCAGTTTTGGCAGTGGCCAATATACGACGCCGGTCTGGTCGCCGCGTGGGGATCTGATTGCCTTCACAAAGGGCTATCCCGGAAGGTTTCACATCGGCGTCATGCGACCGGACGGTTCAGGCGAACGTCTCCTAACAGGAAGCTTTCTCGACGAAGGGCCAACGTGGGCGCCGAATGGCCGTGTCATCATGTTTTTCCGCCAAGCGCCGCGAGACACAGCCGGTCGCGGCGGTAAGGTCGCGCTATGGTCGATAGACCTGACAGGATTTAATGAGCGGATTGTGCTGACGCCGCTTGATGCATCCGACCCGGCTTGGTCGCCGCTTTCGCACGTAAACCGTTAGAATCGCTATTAAAGTTTCGTTAAGGGCTGGACAATATGGTAGCGCCGACCTTACTTTGGTAAACATATACGGCTAAGTAACGGGGCAAATAATAAGGTCAGTGGTTATTTCCGTACATTGGGGCTTTTTAGGTCACAGGTGGCGGGGGCTCGCTGGCTTCTAAATAGAACCACAGACACTTCCGGAATGGAGATTATTCGATGAGTCCAAAGCTCGTTATTACAGTTGCGGCCCTGTTTTTCGTGGCAGCGTGTACAACCGCGCCCGAAGAAGCGGCCGATTCCGGTGGTGCAGGGGGATCAACATCAACCTCGCGGACGACAGTCACAACCGACAGCGGCAGCAGCGGCGGTGGAAGTAGCGCCGGACAGTCTGCATCGCGCTCGAGCGATGATCAGGTCAGGCCAGGATCGCAAGCTGATCAGGCAGGATCGCAAGCTGATCAGGCAGGATCGCAAGCTGATCTGGTCGCAAATGTTGGCGATCGGATTTTCTTCGGTTTTGATAAATTCGATTTGAGTTCTGACGCCCAGCGGACGCTTCGCCTGCAGGCGGAGTGGCTGATAAGTAATTCCGGTCTTTCGGTTCGCGTCGAAGGTCATTGTGATGAACGCGGTACCCGGGAATACAACCTCGCGCTCGGCGAGCGGCGTGCCAATTCCATCAAGAATTTTCTGGTCGAGCTCGGCGTTGCGCCGAGCCGGATCACAACCATTTCGTTCGGGAAAGAACGCCCTGTGGCGCTCGGCTCGAATGATGCGGCGTGGGCCCAGAACCGTCGTGGAGTAACCCTCGTCAACTAGACCTCCGCTTCAAACTTTCTTCAAAAAGCCTGTCCCCGGTTCCGGTGGGCAGGTTTTTTGTATCGGGACCCCATTTCTGCCACAATTGCGCACGCTATATGCACCAATGCGCATGACTCAAAAACTTTTAAAGTCGAAATTGGCAATGTCAGGATTTGCTCAGCCTTTCCGGTCGATTCCCTTTGGCCGCCTTTCGCGCGCCGCACTATTTTTTGGCGCGTTGTTTTTGCTCTTGGTGCCTCTCGCGATTTCGCCGGCAGCGGCGCAGAACGCGGAATTCCGCGAACTCTTACGACGGCTTGAAGCGATGGAAGACTCGCTCAGTGACGTACAGCGGGAATTGTTTAATACCCGGCAGTCGCCACGGCGAATTACCGAACCTGCCGTCACCGAGGTCGCTGCGCCTCCGCGAGCTATTCCCCTTCCTGCTGCAGGCACTGAGGGGCGGCTGACCGATATTGAAACTTCGATGAGCGCGCTCACCGGTGACATTGAAACGATCGGACATCGCGTCGACCTGATGAACGCGCGGATGGATCGCCTTGTCGCCGATGTCGACTTTCGCCTAAGTGCGATCGAAAAAAGTTTGGCCGAGATTGCCGCTCGATTGACGGAAGGATTACCGGTCGCTTCGGATCAGGGGCCAAGTTCAGCGGCGACGACCGAGACGGCCGCTCTCACCCCGGCAGAAGAAGAATCGCCGCCGCCGCAAGCTCCCAAAATTATTCCTGATGGGACACCGCAGGAACAATATACGTTTGCGCGTTCGCTACTGACCCGGCTTGATTATGTAAGCGCTGAGATCGCCTTTCAGGAATTTCTTAAAATCAATCCGGAGGATGCCCTCGCCGGCAACGCCTATTATTGGCTCGGCGAAACCTATTACGTGCGTAAAAATTACTCAGAAGCGGCGGGTTCTTTCTACGAAGGCTACCAGCGCTTCCCGTCCGGCAACAAGGCGCCCGACAATTTGCTGAAGCTCGGCATGTCGCTTGGCAAGATGGAACAGACGGATGATGCGTGCGCGACGTTAGGCGAATTGCTAGATCAGTTTCCAAATGCTGAGGAACGCATTACCCGGCGTGTGCAACAGGTGCAGAGCGGCCTCGGCTGTTAAAATTATGGTCGGACACGCGGCGGCTGTGCCATGACCGCAAACGCGGCGGCCCGCCCGTCCAAATCGGGGCCAGGCGTGACCCGCCCCTCAAACCTGCCACTATCTGAAGCTGAATTTGAACGCTTGATGGAGCGGATTGGCCCGTTCGAAGCCGAGCCGGAAATTGCGGTCGCCGTGTCCGGCGGTGCCGATAGCCTCGCCCTTGCTCTGCTCGGCGCGGATTGGGCGCGCGCCCGCGGCGGGTCGGTAGTAGGTCTGATTGTCGATCATGGACTGCGGCCTGAATCTCAAACGGAGGCCCGTCAGGTCGCCGACGTCTTGCACCAGAACGGCATTGGCAGCCGGGTCGTCACTTGGACCGGGGAAAAACCACGCACCGGCATTCAGGCGGCAGCGCGGGACGCCCGGTATCGCCTACTCGCCGATGCCTGCCACGAAGACGGCATCCTTCATCTATTGACCGGCCATCATGCCGGCGATCAAGCGGAAACAATGCTGCTGCGGGCCGGAATGGAAAGTGGATTTCGCGGCCTCGCCGGCATGTCGCTTATTCAAAGTGTAAGTGGGTTTGGGACTAGCGGGGTCGGGCCGAGCTGGCCGCGGCTGTTGCGCCCATTGCTTTCAGTTGAACCACAGCGCCTTCGGGCGACTCTGCAGGATCGCGGGCAGAATTGGATCGAGGATCCGTCTAACAAAGACCGCCGTTTTGCCCGCGTTCGGATGCGCGAAGCCTTGGCCGGCGACATTCAGACCCAGGTCGAGACCGCCGGACGGATCGGTGCAATTCGAGCCAAAGAAGAAGCCACCGTTGCGCGCTTTCTCGCCCGGTACGCACAAATTTATCCGGCCGGTTACCTTGTGGTTGAGGCCGCCGCTTTTGGTGACGCGCCGATGGAACTGCGTTCGGCCGGGTTAGCCCGGGTGTTGGCGTGCATTGGCGGGCGGCCCTACGGCGCGCGCGGTCCGGGCCTCGCCAATCTCACGGCCTCAATGGCAGGCGGGCTAACGCGGGTCCATACCCTCGGCGGTTGTTTGGTCGCGCCCATCTCCGAACAACAAATCTTGATCTGCCGGGAATCCCGAAACATCGAACGGGTGCCAATTGGCCGGTCTGATGATGCCGCATTGGTGGCCGATTGGGACGGTCGATTTCGGGTCAGGCTATTTGGTGCAAACTCGGGAACGCTTGGGCCGTTGGGGGCAAAAGACGGGCGGAAATTGGGGCCGGGGCGGTTCGCAATTCCAGAGGTCGCGAGGCGTTCGTTGCCGGCGCTGCGCGATGAAAATGGCCTTTATGCCGTCCCTCATCTTGGCTACTGGCGGGAGAAAGACTTTCAAGGCACTGTTCAGATGGATTTTTTGCCGCGATACCCGCTGGTTCCCGCCTATTTTGCGGTTGCGCTGGCGCCCTCCGACCCTATCTAATAGGTATTCGGCGGGCCCACCCTCAGCCGGTAATAGGTGATTCCGGGTGGCATATTCAATTATGAAGGCGGCTTTGTGAGTGATTTCGGCAAGAATTTGGCGCTCTGGGCGATTATCGGCCTTTTGGTAATCGCGCTGTTTCAGCTCTTTCAGAACCCGTCCAATCAGGGTTCGGTCCGCGATCTCCCCTATTCCGAGTTCCTTGCCGAAGTGACTGCGGGAACGGTCCGCGACGTTGTCATCAGTGGCGATGATATTACCGGCACATTTGGTGACGGTCGGGCGTTCGAAACATTTAACCCGGGCGACAGCCTGCTGGTCCAGCGCCTCAGCGACCGCGGCGTCGTCATTCGCGCCAAACCGGCTGATAGCGGCTTCACACTGTTTGGCGTTTTGATCTCCTGGTTCCCAATGCTGCTTCTGATCGGCGTTTGGATTTTCTTCATGCGCCAGATGCAGGGCGGCGGCAAGGCAATGGGGTTTGGCAAGTCACGCGCGCGGCTTCTAACCGAACGCCACGGCCGCATTACGTTTGATGATGTTGCCGGTGTTGATGAAGCCAAAGAAGAGCTGGAAGAAATTGTCGACTTCCTGAAGGATCCGGGTCGCTATCAGAAACTCGGCGGCAAGATTCCCAAAGGTGCGCTGCTCGTCGGCCCGACCGGTACCGGCAAGACGCTGCTCGCGCGCGCGATTGCGGGCGAAGCGAACGTGCCATTCTTCACGATTTCCGGTTCTGATTTTGTCGAAATGTTTGTCGGTGTCGGTGCGAGCCGTGTCCGCGACATGTTCGAGCAGGCCAAGAAAAATGCACCCTGCATCATCTTCATTGATGAAATTGACGCGGTCGGCCGGCACCGCGGTGCAGGTCTCGGCGGCGGCAATGACGAGCGCGAGCAAACGCTCAACCAGCTACTGGTCGAGATGGACGGCTTCGAGACCACCGAAGGCGTGATCCTGATCGCGGCAACAAACCGTCCGGACGTGCTTGATCCCGCGCTTTTGCGGCCCGGCCGTTTTGATCGACAGGTTATCGTCCCCAACCCTGATATTCTTGGCCGCGAGAAAATTCTCAAGGTTCACATGCGGATGGTGCCGCTCGCACCGGATGTCGTGGCGCGCACGATCGCCCGTGGCACGCCCGGTTTTTCCGGTGCCGACCTCGCCAATCTCGTCAACGAGGCGGCCTTGCTTGCTGCCCGCAAAGGGCGTCGCGTCGTCTCGATGGCCGAGTTTGAAACATCAAAAGACAAGGTGATGATGGGCGCCGAGCGGCGGTCGATGGTCATGACCGACGAGGAGAAAAAACTGACGGCCTATCACGAAGGCGGACACGCCCTGGTCACCGTCAATTGCCCGGCTTCAGATCCCATCCATAAAGCGACCATTATCCCGCGCGGACGCGCGCTTGGGTTGGTCCAGCGTCTGCCGGAACATGACAAATATTCGCAGTCGCTCGAATATCTAAATGCCGCCATCACAATTGCCATGGGCGGGCGTGTTGCCGAGGAGCTTATTTTCGGCGCGGAAAAAGTGACCACCGGCGCATCCAGCGATATTCAGCAGGCCACCGATTTGGCGCGGCGCATGGTCACCGAATGGGGCATGAGCCCGAAACTTGGGCCGCTTCGTCTCAGCAACAATGAGGAAGAAATTTTCCTCGGCCATTCGGTAACGCAGCGCAAAAATATCTCGGAAGCGACGGCGCAGATGATCGACGAAGAAATTCGGCGTCTGGTCGATGAAGGCGAAGCCAAAGCGCGTGAAATCCTGACGACAAAACTCGATCAGCTTCACATCATTGCAAAAGGCTTGCTCGAATATGAGACGCTGACCGGTGACGACATTGCCGCCCTTATTCGCGGTGAAACGATCCTGCGGCCGGAAGATGATGAATCTTCTGCCGATTCCGGGACCAGTTCGCCGTTCCCGTCGACCGGTCCCAAAAAAGGCCCGTCCAGCGATCTCAATCCCGAGCCGCAAGCGGGTTCCTGAGCGCGCGGCAACCGTTGTGAGTAGCTCCCTTTCAAACCCCGCGTTTACGCGGGGTTTTTCACGAGACGCCCGCGCCTACGTGCGCCCGCTCGATATGTCGGAGATTCGCAACCCTGACGGGACGCCGCGGTTCAGCAATTGCGAATTCATTATTCGCGATGGGCAGGACGTCACCAAAGCGGTGATCGACCGGGCTGCGCTTGAAGATTGGATCGGCGGCAATCACAGCGACCTGGCGATCGGTGCGCGTTCTGCTTTGCAGGCGCTGACGTCACCGCGTGCGCCTTTGCCGGGGCTTAGCTGGGATCGGCCCCTGATCATGGGTGTGATCAACGTGACACCCGACAGCTTTTCAGATGGCGGCAAGTTCCTTCAGGCCGACGCGGCGATTGAACATGGCCGGCAGCTTGCCGCATCCGGCGCTGATATTCTCGACATCGGCGGCGAGTCGACCCGGCCTGGCGCGCAGCCGGTATCGCCTGAGGAGGAATTCGACCGGGTTGCGCCCGTCATCGAAGGCCTTTCCGGCCAGAAATTGATTTCGATCGATACGCGTCATGCCACCGTCATGCAACGTTCCATCGAACTTGGTGCCGGTCTTATTAATGACGTCAGCGCCTTGACCACCGATCCCCAGAGCCTCGCGGTCGCGGCTGCAACCGACGTTCCCATTCTGCTCATGCATGCCCGGGGTGATCCCAACACGATGCAGAACGATCCCAAATATGATCACGCGCTGCTCGATGTTTATGACGGGCTCAGTGCGCGAATCGCGGCGTGTGAATCGGCTGGTATCTCTAGGACAAGGCTGATCGTTGATCCCGGCATAGGCTTCGGAAAGACACTTGTCCACAACGTCGAAATCCTGAATGGCCTTTCGCTGCTTCACGGTCTCGGGTGTCCGGTCGCCATTGGCCTTTCGAGAAAAAGCATGATTGCCGCACTGGACCAAGAATCTTCATCCGAAGACCGGCTGGCCGGTTCCATCGCCGGTGCGTTGTGGGCTGCGACGCAAGGCGCTCACATAATTCGGGTCCACGATGTTTCCGAAACCCGTCAGGCTTTGGCGGTATGGGCGCCGCTATCGGCGGGATCCACCGGCCTAAATTGATCCTGGCAGCGCTTCGGGAATAACAAAAAAGCTTTGATATCGGGAAAAGCCCAAGTATTCATAGGGTTGCTGGCCCATCCCCCCGGACCAGTAGGGCGATTGGCCCCCTCTGGAAGAACATGACAGAACGAATTTTTGGCACCGACGGTATTCGCGGCACTGCCAATACAGACCCGATGACGGCAGAGACAGCGCTTCGGGTTGGTCGCGCTGCTGGCGCGGCATTCCATCGCGGCGATCACCGTCACCGTGTCGTCATCGGGAAAGACACGCGCCTGTCCGGCTACCTGATCGAACCGGCGCTGACAGCGGGATTTGTCTCGGTAGGCATGGATGTCATTCTGGTTGGGCCGGTGCCGACGCCTGCAGTTGCGATGTTGACGCGTTCGCTGCGTGCCGATCTTGGCGTGATGATTTCTGCATCCCACAACCCGCATCAGGATAACGGGATCAAACTTGTCGGCCCGGACGGATACAAACTTTCCGATGACCAGGAGCGGGACATCGAAGCCCGCATGTCCAACCTCGGCGACGAACGGGCCAGCCCTTCATTGCTCGGCCGGGCGCAACGCCTCGATGATGCGATTGGGCGCTACATCGAATATTCGAAGGCGACATTCCCCCGCCAGCTTTCCCTGGAGGGCCTAAAAGTTGTCGTCGATTGCGCCAACGGTGCGGCCTATAAGGCGGCGCCCACAGTTCTGTGGGAGCTCGGCGCGGAAGTGATTCCGGTTGCGACAACGCCGGACGGGACCAACATCAACGACGGCTGCGGTTCGATCTCACCGGAAATGATGTGTCAGCAAGTTGTGACGCACGGGGCGGACATCGGCATTGCCTTTGACGGCGACGCCGACAGACTTGTGATTGCGGATGAAACCGGGCGCCTGCTCGACGGCGATCAGCTGATGGCGACGATGGCGCGCCGCTGGCAGGCGGCCGATAAACTAAAGGGCGGCGGCATTACCGCGACGGTGATGTCGAACCTCGGGCTCGAACATTATCTTGAGGGATTAGGACTGTCGCTCCACCGGGTCCAGGTCGGCGATCGTTATGTCGTCAGCCACATGCGCGAGCATGGAACCAACATCGGCGGCGAGCAGTCGGGTCACATTATCCTTTCCGATTTTGCGACCACAGGGGACGGGCTGATTTCCGCACTACAGATGCTGGCGGCCGTGGCCGATGAGGCAAAGCCGGTGAGCGAAGTCGTGCGGGCTTTTGATCCACTGCCGCAGACTTTGAAAAGCGTTACCGTCACTGACCGGTCGACGCTGGAAGATGCCAAAGTTCAGTTGGCAATCGATAGTGGTACGGCGCGCCTCGGCAAGACAGGGCGTCTACTCGTCCGGCCATCAGGAACCGAACCCCTCATCCGTGTCATGGCCGAGGGTGAAAACGAAACACTGGTAACAGAAGTCGTTGATTCGATTGTCGGTGCGCTGGAAGAGGCCGCGCATTGATTTTTGTCCGGGCTCAAAAATGAAAGGCCGCGTCCTCATTATCGCTGGATCCGATTCCGGCGGCGGCGCCGGCATCCAGGCTGATATCAAAACGGTGACGGCGCTTGGCGGATATGCGGCAACTGCAGTGACCGCCTTGACCGCGCAGGATACGAAAAAGGTCCACAGTATCAGCGCCGTAGACCCTGCATTCGTCGCTGAACAGACCCGCGTCGTACTCGATGACATTGGCGCGGACTGCATCAAGACCGGCATGCTGGCCAATGCGAAAATTATCGAGGCCGTTGCCGATATTCTTGATGCCCGTGACCCCGAGCTTCCCCTGGTGGTTGATCCGGTGATGGTCTCCAAAAGTGGCGACAAACTTCTCGATCAAGGCGCACGCCAGGCGCTGAAAGCGCGGCTGATTCTGAAAGCAAGGGTGTTCACGCCGAACGTGCCTGAGGCCGAAGCCCTGACGGGCATGAAGATTTCCAACTTCGCGGATTTTCACCACGCGGCAACGATGTTGCTCACGCTTGGTTCGACCTATGTGCTGCTAAAGGGCGGCCATATGAAGGGCGATCTGGTGCGGGATATTTTGGTTCGTGAAGACGAGGTCTTCGAGTTTGAATCGCAGCGCATCAATTCGATCCACACGCATGGCACGGGCTGTTCATTGGCGTCGGCCATCGCGACCGGGATCGCTCAGGGATTTCCAGTCCCGGACGCCGTTGAGCGCGCCCGGTACTATGTGCTCGAGGCGATCAAGACCGCGCCCGGTTTTGGTTCTGGAAATGGGCCGCTCAATCACGGCCACACCGTCGCGCCGCTAAAAATTTAGCGCCGCCGACAAACAGCGAACAGATCAACTGGTTTGTTCGCTCGGGATGTGGGCGAAGGCCGCTGCCGGCACAAAAACAAATGAATCCGCACCCGGTGGCTGCCAGTAGAGTTCAAGCGTCGCTGTGTTCTTTTTTTCGTAATAAATAATCGAGATGGGATACCAACCCGGTGCCGCAATTTTGATTTCGAGATTTGGCGAAAAACGATCCGGCGCAACGATTGGGTCTTCGTGGAGCATTTCGCCCGCCACTGTGAGGCGTACGCCGTCGTTGTACTGCACCGACATGACATAGGTTCCGGCCTGATCAAAGCGGATGTATCCGTCAATAAAAGCACCGACAAGATCGGTATTGTGGTTGGAGAGGACGGCACCCTTTCCGACATTGTAATTGAGCATCGGCAGCGGAGTGCCGGATTCGGGCTTTGTCCAGGTCGCCATGTCCTCGACTTCAAACAGGCTGTTGAATTTGCCGATCAAATATTTGACGCCGAGTCCGGATCGAAGTCGTTCTGCGGCCGGTTGCGGCGTCGCGGGGTTCAATGAAAATGCGCCCTGCGCCTGTGCGGCAGGCGAGGCACTCCAAAGGGAAAAGAACAAGACGGCGGCACTCGCCAATCCGGTCAATGTCTTGTGCTTCATCATCACAATTTCCTCCCAATAGCCCTGCGCGAAGCCGCGCGTGTTGAGGCAACCATTCCACGGCTGTGCCGGTCGGGCAACATGTCGCAGGCCGGACCGGATTCATTCATTGACTCCCGAACTTCCGTCCGTAGTATCCCGCGCGGGCCACGGCCCCCCAACGGGTCGCATCTATTCTGGAAGGAATAGGAGTATGAATTCTGAATCGCGTCCGGCCGTTCGGCCGGAAAATCCCAACTTTTCCTCAGGTCCCTGCGCCAAACGGCCCGGCTGGTCGGTTGCAGCACTTGAGGGGGCGTGCCTTGGCCGGTCGCATCGATCAAAGCCCGGGAAAGCCAAGCTCGCGGCCGTTCTCGACGACAGCCGGCGTATTCTGAGAATTCCTGACGATTATCGAATTGGCATCGTGCCGGCGTCCGATACCGGCGCTGTCGAAATGGCGCTGTGGTCGCTGCTCGGCGCTCGCGGGGCTGACCTGATCGCCTTTGAAAGTTTCGGCGAAGGCTGGATCACCGATGTCGCCAAGCAACTTAAACTCGACGATATACGCCAGCTGAAGGCCGACTACGGTGAATTGCCCGACCTCAGCAAGGTCGATTTTTCGCGCGATGTCGTTTTCACCTGGAATGGCACCACGTCGGGCGTGTGCGTGCCGAACGGCGACTGGATTGACGATAACCGGGTTGGGCTGACGATTTGTGATGCAACGTCGGCTGTGTTCGCGATGCCGCTGCCGTGGCCAAAGCTCGATGTGGTGACCTATTCGTGGCAAAAAGTTTTGGGCGGAGAGGCGGCGCACGGCCTACTGATTTTGAGCCCGCGCGCGGTGGAGCGGCTCGAGAGTTATTCACCGCCCTGGCCGCTGCCAAAAATATTTCGCCTCACCAAGGGTGGAAAACTGATCGAGGGAATTTTTCGCGGCGAAACCATCAACACGCCGTCGATGCTTTGTGTTGAGGACGCGCTCGATGCCTTGAAATGGGCGGACAGCGTCGGCGGGCTCAAAGGCCTGATTAAAAGGTCGCGAGATAACCTCGGCGTTCTCGAACAATGGGTCCAAAAAACATCCTGGGTCGATTTTCTCAGCAGCGATGCAGCGACCCGGTCAAATACGTCTGTGTGCCTGAAGATCGTTGATCCCTGGTTTGTCGGACTTGATGCCGATGCGCAGGCGAAAGTCGCCAAAGACATTGCCGCGCTGCTTGATGCCGAGGGCGTCGCCTTCGACATTGGCGGCTACCGTGATGCGCCCCCCGGATTAAGAATTTGGACGGGTGCCACTATCGAATCCGAAAATTTACGCGCACTTACGCCGTGGCTTGATTGGGCCTTTGCCACCATCAAAGCCAATCAATAGATAGGAGCACGTCGGGCGAGACGCCGCGACGATGAATGATTAATGCCAAAAGTTTTGATTTCCGACAATTTGAGCCCGCGCGCCGCTGATATTTTTCGGGAGCGCGGCGTGGATGTGGATCAAATCACCGGGATGTCGCCGGACGAACTCGCCGCTTGCATTGGTGAATACGATGGCCTCGCCATCCGCTCTGCCACCAAGGTCACCGAGGCAATACTGGCGGCAGCAACAAATTTGAAAGTCATTGGCCGTGCCGGTATCGGTGTCGACAATGTCGATCTGCCGGCTGCGACCGCACACGGCGTCGCGGTGATGAATACGCCGTTCGGCAATTCCATCACCACAGCGGAACATGCGATTGCGATGATGTTGGCCGTCGCCCGGAAAATTACGGAAGCCAACACATCAACTCATGCCGGCAAGTGGGAGAAATCGAAATTCATGGGCGTTGAGGTTTTTGCCAAAACGCTCGGCCTTATTGGCGCCGGTAATATTGGGTCAATCGTAGCGGAACGGGCGCAAGGCCTGAAGATGCGCGTGATCGCTTATGATCCGTATCTTTCGCCGGACCGGGCGGCAAATCTCGGCGTCGAAAAAGTCGAGCTCGATGAGCTGCTTCGCCGCGCCGATTTCATCACGCTTCACACGCCGCTGACAGAAGCAACGCGCGGCATTATCGACGCGGACGCCATCGAAAAAATGAAAGACGGTGTTTACATCGTCAATTGCGCACGCGGCGGCCTGGTTATCGAAAAAGATATCAAGGTTGCACTCGAGGTCGGCAAAGTCGCCGGTGCTGCCTTCGATGTGTTCTCGGAAGAGCCGGCAAAAGACAACATCCTGTTCGGGACTGCCAACGCCGTGCTCACGCCGCATCTCGGCGCGTCGACGGCGGAGGCGCAGGAAAATGTTGCGGTTCAGGTCGCCGAACAGATGTCCGATTTTCTGACGGTCGGTGCCGTCACCAACGCGCTCAACATGCCCTCGGTCAGTGCCGAGGATGCACCCCGCCTTCGCCCCTATATGAAACTCGCCGAACAGGTCGGCAGCTTTCTTGGCCAGATGGTCGAACCGGGATTTACCGGTATCCGCATCGATTTTGAAGGCGATGTCGGCACACTCAACACACGGCCACTCGCGGCAATCGTTCTTCAGGGACTTCTCAAGCCGCTGATGGAATCGGTCAACATGGTCAACGCGCCGATCATCGCCAAGGATCGCGGCATCGACGTGACCGAATCGGCAAATGAACGCAGCGCCGATTACCACAGCCTTATTCGCCTGACGGTAACCGGCGGCGAAACCGAACGCTGTGTCGCCGGAACGTTATTCGCCGATAGCCAGCCCCGTTTGGTCTCGGTCGATGGCATCGGCGTCGAAGCCCAGGTCTCGCCGGAAATGCTCTATGTCACCAACGAAGATCAGCCCGGCTTTATCGGCAAATTGGGAACGGCGCTGGGTGAGGCCGGAATCAATATTGCCACTTTCCATCTTGGCCGCCGTGAAGAAGGCGGCGAAGCGATTGCGCTGGTCAGCGTCGATCAGGCGGTGCCGGATTCGGTCCTCGAAACCATCCGGTCGCTGCCTCTGGTGGCAACGGCCCGTGCGCTCCGTTTCGTCTAAAATATTGCGGTCCTCTACCCGATGCCGGACCCTGGCGCCGGGGACAAGGCCGCTGTCAGGCGCTACACTCCGCCCGCAATGAATGATGATGAACCGTCGCTCGCCCTGTTACCGGCGGGCCTGACCGACCAACTGCCACCGCGCGCAGCCCAGGAGGCAATGGTTATCCATCATCTGATGGCGACCTGTGCGGGTTATGGCTATGAGCGCGTGAAACCGCCGCTGGTGGAATTTGAAGACAGCTTGCTGGCGGGACCGGGGCAGTCGCTGGCCCGTCAAACCTTTCGACTGATGGACCCGCAATCACAACGCATGATGGGCGTTCGCGCCGACATGACGGTGCAGGTTGCACGCATCGCCGGCACACGCCTTGGTTCGGTGCCGCGTCCCTTGCGGCTTAGTTACGCGGGATCGGTGCTTCGTGTTTCTGGTTCGCAACTGCGCAATGACCGCCAATTTACGCAGGCCGGTTTTGAACTGATCGGCACCGAAGCGCTTGCCGGTGATGCCGAAGTGGTTCAGGTCGCGGCAGAGGCGCTGACGTCGCTTGGCATCAAGGACCTCAGCATCGATCTGACGATGCCGACTTTTGTCCCGACAATTTGCCGCGGGCTTGGCCTCAGTGCCGACGAATCAGAAAAGATCAGAGACCTTTTGGATCGGAAAGATGCGGCCGGGCTGGAAGCCATTGGCGGTATTGCGGCGAAAACATTTGCTCCCATTCTGGCGGCGGCGGGGGAGGCCGATACAGGCCTCGAAAAACTAAGCGCGCTCTCTATAAGCGGTGAAGCCGAACTGCTACGCGCAGGCGTTGCCTCGCTGACGGAAATATTGAAGACCAGAATTCCCGGCGTCGCCCTGACCATTGATCCCGGCGAATACCGCGGCTTCGAGTATGAATCCGGCACCTGCTTCACATTGTTCGCCAAAGACGTACGCGGCGAATTGGGTCGGGGCGGTCGCTATCGGCTGCAAAACGGTGAGCCCGCTGTCGGCGTCTCGATATATCTCGATTCGATCATGCGGGCGCTGCCGGCACCGGCCCCGGAACAAAAGATTTACCTCCCCGCCGATACGCCG
This sequence comes from Alphaproteobacteria bacterium, assembly GCA_029936875.1. Taxonomy (GTDB): domain Bacteria; phylum Pseudomonadota; class Alphaproteobacteria; order SHVP01; family SHVP01; genus JAPYRS01. The sequence continues at coordinate 18,851 of JAPYRS010000019.1, forward strand.
ATTGATGCGGCTGCGCGCCTGCGCGAGGAGGGCTGGCGAACGGTGCAGGGAATGGAACCCGATTCAGATTCGCAGGCGAGTGCCAAGGCGCTTTCCTGCACCCACATATTTTCGAAAGGTGAGGCGCGCCTGCTGGACTAGGACGCCCATTGGATTGGACGCCTAGGGGTTTGGATGCCCAGAATTTAAGGGGTCCGGATTTGGGAGCAGGGAAGCGGTGCGGCTGGAGGATTGACGATGGCGAATGTTGCGGTGGTTGGGGCCCAATGGGGCGACGAAGGCAAAGGCAAGATTGTCGATTGGCTGTCAGAACGTGCCGATGTTGTCGTGCGTTTTCAGGGTGGCCACAATGCCGGGCACACGCTGGTCATCGACGGCACCGTTTACAAACTGAGCGCGCTGCCGTCCGGCGTCGTTCGCGGCGGCAAACTATCGATCATTGGCAACGGTGTTGTTGTCGATCCGTGGGCGCTGCTAGAAGAAATTGCCTCACTCAAAAAGCAAGGTGTTGAAGTGACGCCGGAGACGTTGAAGGTTGCCGACAACGCGACGCTCATTCTTCCGTTGCATTCTGAACTTGATGCGGCGCGGGAAGATTCGGTCGGCGTTAATATTGGAACCACCCGGCGCGGCATCGGACCCGCATATGAGGATAAAGTCGGTCGTCGCGGTATTCGTGTCTGCGATCTCGATGATCTTCCAGCCCTTCGGCTCAAAGTCCACACCCTGCTTGCGCACCACAACGCGCTCCGGATCGGCTTCGGCCAGAGCGCGATTGATGAGGAAGAGGTTTTGTCCCTGTTGCAGGAGGTTGCCCCTCGAATCAGGCCTTTTGTCGCGCCGGTTTGGCAACTGCTCGATCAAGCGCGGGAACGGGGCGATCGCATTCTGTTTGAGGGTGCGCAAGGTGCCATGCTCGATGTCGATCACGGGACCTACCCGTTTGTCACGTCGTCCAACACGATGGCCGGCCAGATCGCGGTCGGAAGCGGGGTCGGGCCGGGCGCCGTCGGATATATTCTCGGCATTACCAAGGCCTACACGACGCGGGTCGGGGAAGGGCCGTTTCCAACCGAACTTCACGATGACATTGGCCAGGGGCTCGGCGAGCGCGGCGCTGAATTTGGTTCGGTGACCGGGCGCGCGCGGCGCTGCGGGTGGTTCGATGCCGTTATGGTCCGCCAAGCCATCGTCGTCGGCGGCATTGAGGGCATCGCGCTTACCAAGCTCGATGTCTTGGATGGAATGCCCGAGCTGAAAGTCTGTATCGGCTATCAACTCGAAGGCGAAACGATACACCGATTTCCTGCTGGCATGGCTGCACAAGCACGCGTAACGCCGGTTTTTGAGACGATGGAAGGGTGGTCCGAAAGCACACGCGGTGCCCGCAGCTGGGCAGATCTGCCTGCCAATTCCGTCAAATATATCCGCCGGATTGAAGAACTGATTGGTGCACCTGTCGCCATGCTTTCGACCAGTCCGGAACGCGACGACACGATTCTGGTGCGCAATCCCTTTGCGGATTAAACCCCTGACGTCGGTTAACCATACGGGGCTGAGCGCCCAACTGGCCTACGCGACAGGTTTCGCCGTTGTAAGCACTCCTTAACCTAACCCTGCTGAAATGTTGCTGCCGGAGGTCCAATTGGGGCCAGTGACGCGGCAATTGCAGGAAGTCGGATGGCGGACGCAGCACGAAAAGATACGGGCGCGCGAGGTTTGGCTGCGGCGTTCAAGGCCGAAGCAGAATCCGCTGTGGCGGAGGCCGAACGCGCGTCAGCGCCGCCAAAACCGGCTGCCGTAAACGCCGGAAAAAAATCAGATTCAACCTCTGACCCCGCCAATGCTGCGAAGGGTTTCGGGGAGGGAACCGCGGTCCTTCGCGGTCGCATCGAAATTGATCTCGAAAATCGAATTCCTGCGCTCGATTCATTTCGGGCGTCTGCCTTTATGGCCCAGGACAAAGGTGATCCGGGTCGAAAAATCTTCGCCCTGGTTTGTGATCCGAAAGTTCCGATTCGCGGCAAACCTCTTGATGCCCTTCGCGGACGGTTGCACAAAAATGTTTTGTCAGTTGTCGTCGACGGCGTTATCTCGCCAAAGGGCGTCGACCAATCCCGGCTCGCCATTGTTTTTGATCGGCCAATCGAACGAACGCTCGCCGACCTGCTTGCAGAGCGTCAAGGCCGGCCTCTCGAAGAACGCGTCCTTACCAATCAAATTCTTCCGCAGCTTCTCGCGGCCCTGCGTGAACTGGAAGAAATAGGCGTGACCCACCGAGGGATACGTCCTGAAAATATTTTTTATGGTGATGATTCCCGCGAGACCTTGGTGCTCGGCGATTTTCTGACCGTTCCGCCGGGTCGCATGCAACCCTCCATTTACGAGCCAATTGAAACGGCGCAGGCGATGCCGGAGGGCCACGGTATTGGAACGGGCAAGTCCGATGTCTACGCGCTTGGGGTCACGATGCTATCGCTCCTGACAGGGGTCGACCCCCGGGCGCAGTGGGAAGACGCAAAACTGATTGCCGAGCGCCTGACCAACGGGTCCTACACGGCGATCATTAAAGAGACGCGGCTGCCGCCTGCAATTCAGGAGTTGCTGCGCGGAACAATGTCCGACGACCTTGAAGAACGTTGGGATCTCGACGAGATCGACGGTTGGATCCGAGGACGCCGAAGTTCGCCTAAGCGAATTGTCCTCTCCCGCCGCGCTACCCAGCCCATGAATTTTGACGGTCGTGCCATCACCCACGACCTTGAGCTGGTCGACGCCTTTTTCAGAAATCCGGTGGGGCCCGCCAGGTCATCCGAACGCCGGAGTTCGAAGAGTGGATAAGCACAGGCCTGCAGGACAAACCGCTTGCGGCAAGAGTCCAGGAAATTGCCAAAAATGCGCCGCTGAGCGGGAAAGGCGGCCGACCGCCGTCAGATTTTATGGCACTGACGATCCTTGCAATGCAGCCGCGCGGGCCCTTGCGGCAGGGCGATATTTCAGTGGAACCGGATGGAATAGGGCCACTCCTCGCCGAGGCCTTTGGCCGGCGTGACAAGGCCCTGCTGAAATCCGTCGTTGGCCTTCTTCCAGTCCCTGCCCGGTCAATGGATGGACGCCAGGCGAGCCGCTGGGGGAACCACGGCCGGCTTCGACAAGATCGTCGATATCAAGGAATTTATCGCCAAGGAAAAACTGGGATTGGGCCCCGAACGTTGCCTCTATGAGCTGAATTCATCTCTCCCCTGTCAGAGCCCCCTGGTTTCAAAATACTGGGTGACGCACCCACGTGATCTTCTGCCGGCACTTGATCAGGCTGTTAAGGGTTCAAAGAAACCTACCGAAATAATCGATACCCAGATTGCTGGCTTTCTCGCGATGCATTTGGACATTGCTGCGACCATCCTGAGCAATGCGGCGAAGGAAAATCTCGACAAGCTCCGTTTATCGCTTGAGTTATATGCCTTCGTGCAACAACGGTTAAAGGTCGAGGAAGTCCCGTCCCTGACCAAATGGATGGCGGGTCGTTTCGATCCCATCATCCGGAGCTATCACAGCCGTACCAAGCGTCAAGAAATGAAAGAAAGGGTCGCAGCTGTAAAAGGGAGCGGCGTTATTGCGCAATTGCTGATCCTGGTGCGCGAGGCCGATTCACAAGATTCCGGTGACTCCGTCCAATTCAAAAAGGCGACCGCACAGTACGCTCAGCATCATGCGGACCTTCAGGAATTGGTCGGTAATGCGGACCGAGTGACGGAGATGGGCCGGGTGGTGGGCGGTCGCGCCGCAAATTCGTTGGCCGTGGTCTTGATGGTTCTATCTTTTGTCCTCGTGCTATTCGGATTTAAATAGCATGTCAGCCGACGAAACCACCGACGAGGTCGCCTCCGACGTCGGAATCGTCGCGCCAAAGGGCGGCGGCGCTATGGGCCTCGTTATTGTGGTTTTCGCAATACTGATTATTGGCGCGATCGTTTCGCTGCCGAGCATGATCATTATCGTTGCCGGCATGATTCCGACCCTCGTATCTCGCATGTCTGCGACGGGCGGCGACAAACGTGCAACGCTGACCATGGCGGCGATGAGTCTGGGCGGGATCACGCCGGTCATCGGGATGGTTTTTGATCGTGGCAATACCATCGAGACGGCGATGGAATTACTTGGTGAGCCGCTGCCGTTGTTGATGATGCTTGGCGCGGCCGGGATCGCAATGGCAATTCATAGTGCGCTCCCGACGATGGCGATCTTCGTTATGCGAAAGGCCGCTGAAACCCGCATCGTCAAACTTCAGAAAGCGCAGCGAATACTGGTACAGGAGTGGGGAGACGAGGTCCGCGGTAAACACGCGAAGGGCAAGGCCGAACAAAGCCGCGAAAACGTAGGCCGGGGAAGACCCAAGGCGAATGCCGGTCCCGGCGTGGCCCGCTCGGCTTCGGCGCCGAAGTCAAAGCCCTATTCGGCACCGCGGAAAATTGCGAGAACCTGAAAATAGATTTCAATCGCGCCTTTGATCGCAGCGCACAATGACGTGCGCCGCCGGTATGAACGTCACACCGGAAACCATCACGCGCACATCCAATAAATTAAGTAATCAGGCGTTTATCGCGGGCGGCGTTACGCATTGCTTTTTGAATCTTTTCAAACGCGCGCACTTCAATCTGCCGAACTCGTTCACGACTGATGTCGTAAACCTTGCTCAGTTGTTCAAGTGTGGACGGGTCATCTTTGAGGCGGCGTTCTGTCAGAATGTGACGTTCCCGGTCGTTCAAGGCCGACATTGCGGTCGATAAAAGATCGCGGCGATCTTCCAGTTCTTCAGATTCCGCGTAAATCGTTTCCTGGCTCGGACTATCGTCCACCAACCAGTCCATCCATTCGCCTTCGCCGTCCTGTCGCATCGGTGCGTTCAATGAGGAATCGCCCGCCGCCATACGGCGGTTCATCGATACAACATCTTTTTCCGGAACATTCAGCCGGTCGGCAATGGTGGTGACGTTTTCAGGGTGGAGGTCGCCTTCTTCGAGCGCTTTGATCTGCCCTTTAAGTTTGCGCAGATTGAAAAACAGTTTCTTTTGCGCCGCTGTCGTACCGATTTTCACCAGCGACCACGAATGCAGAATGTATTCCTGAATCGATGCCCGTATCCACCACATTGCATAAGTCGCGAGACGGAAACCACGATCGGGGTCGAATCGTTTGACGGCCTGCATCATGCCGACGTTGCCTTCGGAAATTAGTTCGCTCATCGGCAGGCCGTAGCCGCGATAGCCGGACGCAATCTTGGCGACGAGGCGGAGATGGCTTGTGACCAACTCATGGGCCGCACTCGAGTCGCCATGTTCCTGCCAGCTTTTTGCCAGCATGAATTCCTGATCCGGCTCCAGCATCGGAAACTTCCGAATCTCCCGAAGGTAGCTGGAAAGGCCGCCTTCGCTCGCAACTGGTATCGGTGTTCTGGCCATTTTGTTCTCAACCTGAAATTGGAAGGTTTGGCACTCTCAAATTAGAGTGCCAAAATACGAAATAATTCCCGAAATGTCAAGTTTACCCAACTAATTTAGTCAGGTATTAGCGCTAATCTTCAGCTGAGGCCAATTGTTCTAACAAATCGTTAATATCTTTGGGCAACTCACTCTCGAAATGTACCATTTTCCCTGTTTTTGGATGTTGAAATCCGATCAATCTGGCGTGAAGGGCCTGCCGTTTGAAGTCGTTTAGGGTCTCGAATAGGGGGTTATGTTTTCCGCTTGCCCTCCCCGTTCTTCCATATATGGGGTCACCGACCAGGGAATGCTCAAAAAAAGCCATATGCACCCGGATTTGGTGCGTTCGCCCGGTATCGAGGCGGCATTCAACCAGCGTCGCTGCTTTCCCAAAGCGCTTGAGGACGGAATATCTGGTTCGGGCATGTTTGCCGCCTCTTTCGACGACCGCCATCTTCTTGCGGTTGCGGGGGTTGCGGCCGATGGCACCCTCAATCACGCCGGGCTGTTCCGGAACCCATCCCCGGCAGAGTGCGACATAGGCGCGTTCGACGCTGCGGTCCTTGAACTGACCGGAAAGGCTTTTGTGGGCTTCGTCAGTTTTGGCAATCACCATCAAGCCGCTGGTCTCTTTGTCAATGCGGTGGACGATGCCGGGACGCCGAACGCCCCCGATACCGGAAAGTGAATCGCCGCAATGGGCGATCAACGCGTTGACCAAAGTTCGGTCGGGGTTGCCCGGCGCCGGGTGCACGACGAGGCCGGCCGGCTTGTTGAGAACGACGAGGTGACGATCTTCAAACAGGATATCGAGTGCGATCTTTTCGCCTTTTGGTACGGGCGACACTGGCGGCGGCACGGTGACCGTCACGGTCTGCCCTAGTTTGACCGCCCTTGAGGGGTCCGTTACGGTCTCGCCCGCTAACGCGACATTGCCGTCCCGAATCAATTTTTGCAGGCGGGTTCGCGAAAGCCGGGGCAGGGACGCCGCCAGCATTCGATCAAGCCGCGCCCCCGCATCGTCGTCTTGAACCTCGACCTGGTGGGTTTCAGAAACCGGGCTGCTCATAACCGTCACATGTAAAATTATGTCTCACGACCCGAGTATAGGCGGAACCAGCGACCATCGCGTGCTGAAGGCGATCGTTATCATCATGGGGGTCGCGATTTTTCTCGGCCTCGCCGTGATTATCGCGACAATTTACAATCGCTCACAGAGTCCGAAACCGCCGGCCAACGTCTCTCGCGTTCAATCGAATGCGCCAGCCTCAGCGGCATCAGCGGCATCAGCGGCGCGCGACTTTGCCACAGAGGTTTACGTTCCGAACGGCGAACTGATTTCGACCAGCGCCGGAGACGGTGCCGTCATATTGCGCTACCGCCTTCTGGGCGGCTCGGAGCAGCTTGTCATCATCGACCTGCGCACCGGAAATCGCCGCGGTGTGATCAATCTCAATTCCGGCCAATAAATTTGGGCGCGGTCGATGATTGTTTTTCTGCCTGATCATTTGCGCGACATCGTCGGTGCCTGCGAAATTGCCTATCCGAAAGAGGCCTGCGGGTTATTGGTTGGCACGGTCGAAGGAGATGGCACGGCGCGGGTCATCCGCGTTGCCCGCATTGAGGCGAGCGAAAATCTCGCGCCGTCAGGCGAAGAACACTTCGAGATTGATCCAGCGCTGCGTTTGAAATTACAAAAAGAATTACGCGAGACCTCAGAGAAAGTGATCGGGCTTTATCATTCCCATCCGAATGCGAGCCCGCAACCGTCCGCAACCGATCTCGAGTCGGCGTGGGAGCCTGATCTTGCCTGGCTGATCGTTTCGGTCCGGGACGGGCAAGGTGTCCAGCTCGGCGGCTACATTATTGAGACCGACGACGTTCAATCTTCGTTCATTGAGATCCCGGTGCGCACATCCGATTGGGGCGAACTCCCGGCCGGCCCACCGATAAAGGGTTCCGGTTTAGAGTTTTGAATTCAAATAGTGAGAGTGAAATTACATGAACCTTGGGTCCGATAATCTTGCCGGCGTTTCGCCGGAAATGATTGCGGCGATTAGCCGCGTGAACGAAGGTACGGTCGCGGCCTACGGTGCCGATGATGTCACCGCGGGCCTCACGCCGCTGTTCGCTAATTTTTTTGAACACGACGTTGCCGTGTTCCCGCTGACGACGGGCACGGCGGCAAACTCGCTCGCCCTTGCAGCCCTGGTGCCGCCCTACGGTTCAGTCTATTGCCACCAGGTGGCGCATATCGCCAACGACGAATGCAACGCGCCGGAATTTTACACTGGCGGCGCCAAGCTTGTTCTGATGGAAGGCGCGAACGGAAAGCTAAATCCGGACGCACTCGCTGCCGCGATTGATGCGGCCACGCCGCATAACGAACACAACGCGCAACCTGCCGCTGTTTGCCTCAGCCAAATCACCGAAGTCGGCACCACCTACACGCCGGACCAGGTCGCCGAACTTGCCGAAATCGCGCACGCGCGCGGTCTTCAAGTGCACATGGACGGCGCCCGCATCGCCAATGCCGTGGTTCATCTCGGTTGCAGCTTCGCCGACATTAGCTGGAGGGCGGGCGTTGACGCGCTTTCGTTTGGCGCCACCAAAAACGGTGCGCTCGCTGCCGAGGCATTGGTGTTTTTTGATCCGGCCAAAGGGACGGCGATGCCGTTCCTGCGCAAGCGCGCGGGGCATCTGATATCGAAGATGCGATTTGTCTCAGCGCAATTGGAGGCATATTTCACGAATGACCTTTGGCAGACGAATGCGCTTCACGCCAACAGCATCGCCACCAAAATCGCTGCGGGTCTCGGCAAGATCGAAAATGTCGACGTGCTCTACCCGGTCGAAGGCAATCAGATATTCGCTCGCTTGGCCGAAGGGACGTTCGACAAAATGGCGGCAAGCGGCCACGGCATGGGCCACTGGGACGAGGCCGACCGCGTCGTGCGCATGGTCGCCGCCTTTAACAGTGACGTGGGCGAAATCGAGGGCTTCCTCGCCGATATGAAGGTGGCATCCGGGGCCTGATCGCCTTTGCTTGACTCGAGCCAAGTCGCGCCCTAAGTCGGGGGGTCTCGAGACCGCGTCCCCTTCGTCTAGCGGTCAGGACATCGGCCTCTCACGCCGAAAACAGGGGTTCGATTCCCCTAGGGGACGCCAGCGTTTCTGCGGGTTAGCGCGCCGTCGGCGAGCACCCGCGCGCAGCCGACACGCTTGGAATTAATGTCTACCGGATTCGCTACATCAACG
>JAPYRS010000163.1 GCA_029936875.1 Alphaproteobacteria bacterium
GTGCTCGACCCCGTGCTTGCCGGAAAGACCGTCGCCGAATGGATGGAGATGTTTGCCGGTCGCATTCCGGTCGGCCCGGTTTATGACATCCCCAAGGCGCTCGATAATCCCTATCTCGATGAACGGAAAATGATTCAGACGGTCGATCATCCGACCAAACCGGGCCTTCGTGTGATCGCCAATCCTATTCAGGTCGACGGTGAACGCATGCCGGGCAAACCCGCGCCACAACTCGGCGCCGACAACGACGATATTCTTTCCGAAATTGGTTATTCAGAATCCGAGATCGCCAAACTCCGCGGCGACGGCGTGGTTTGACCCGCCAAGATATTAAAGACGTGATCTAGCGCAAAACTTTATGGGTGATTTATGAAACTGGAAGGGATTCGCGTTGTCGACCTGTCCCTGTTCCTGCCGGGGCCGGCGGTGACATTGATGATGGCCGACCACGGCGCCGACATTCTCAAGATCGAAAATCCAAAGGGCGGCGAACCCGGTCGTTACATTGGCTACAAGCAGGCGGGCGAGACAGTCTTTTTTCGCAACAGCCAGCGCGGCAAACGGAGCCTCACGCTTAATCTCAAAGAAGAAGACGGAAAAGCGATCCTGTTGAAGTTGGTCAAAACGGCAGACGTGTTTGTCGAATCATTCCGCCCCGGCGTGATGAAGCGTCTCGGCATCGATTACGAGACGCTGCGGAAAATTAATCCCGGCCTTATTTATTGTTCGATCGCGGCGTTCGGCCAAACCGGTCCGATGCGGGATCAACCGGCGCACGACACGGCGACGGCAGCCTTGTCAGGTGTTTCCTCAATCACCCGTTCGCACAACGGCGGCCCGGCAATTGTCGGTATCGCCAGCGCCGATATGCTGGCCAGCCACCTCGCATTTGGTGGAATCATGATGGCGCTGGTACGCAAGAATACCACCGGCGAAGGGGACTTTATCGATATCGGCATGCACGATTCGCTGATGAACGCGCAGACCAATTTAACCGGCCCGGTGTTTGCCGAAGATCGTGCGCCCGTTCTCAATGAAGAACGCTCGCTCGGCGGAAACGCTATGCTCAACATTTACGAGACCTCGGACGGTATGCACGTGGCGCTCGGCGGGGCGGAAGCGAAGTTCACCAAGAATCTATTCGATGGTCTCGGGCGGCCTGAATTTATCGAACCGGTTTGCGGTGATCCCGGCCCTGGGCATTGGCCGGCACAGGAATACCTTCGGGAAGAATTTAAAACCAAAACACGGGCCGAATGGGTTGACTGGTTTTCCGGTCGCGACATTTGTTTCGCGCCGGTACTCGACCTGAAAGAAGCCTGGGATCATCCGCAGGTTTGGGCCCGCGAAATGCGGCTAAAGGATCCAGACGGCATTGATCACATGGGCATACCGATCAAATTTCAGAACGAACCGGGAAAGGTCAACTTCAAGACGCCCGGTCTCGGCGAACATGCCGATGAGATCCTGAAGGAATACGATTACTCGGACGCAGACATCGCTAGTTTTCGCGAACGCGGCGTGATTTAGGCCTCAGCCCTTTAGATTCGAGAGCGCGATCTCAAGTTCGCTTTGGAACTGCGGCGCAGCAACTTCGATCAAAGCTTCGGCGCGGGCGCGAACGCCTTTGCCGCGAAGTTCGGCAACGCCGTTTTCGGTCACAACAAAATCAATATCGGCGCGGGCGCAACTAACCGCCGTTCCGGCCTTGAAGGCCGGCACAATGCGCGATGTCTCGCCGTTCGATGTCGCCGACACCAAGGCGAGGATGGCACGGCCGTTCTTGGATCGTTTTGCGCCGCGCATGAAATCGACCAAGCCACCGGCGCTGCTTACCTGCCGCCCGCCGATCATTTCCGCATTTGCCTGGCTGAGGAGATCGATTTCGATCGCCGAATTGATCGCGACCAGATTATCGATCTCGGCAAGGACACCTATATCGTGGGTGTGTGTCACTGGGCGAAAGGCAATTTCGTCGCGCTCCGCCACATAATCGTAAAACGCGCGGCTGCCGACCGCGACACCAGTTGTTACCGGCGGCTGATCGCCATTCCAGTCGGCGAAGGCGCCCGAATCGAGCAGCGCCATCAACGGGTCACATATCATTCCGGCATGAAGCCGCAAGTTCTTGCGGTCAGTCAGCGGTGCGAGCACGGCGGCCTGAATTTTACCCAAACCAATTTCAACGACATCATCGTCGCGGATTAGGGTTGCCAAATTCGCGCCGAGCTTGCCAATTGTTTCGGGGATGCTGCCCATGCTGTATTCCAGTAATTCGTGCGCCTCGTTGACGATGTAATCGAGGCGCTCGGCCGGAATGCTCGGCCCGTGTTTCATTGCCGGCATTCTTGGGTTCACGTGGGCGACAACGGTTTTCACATTGTCGAGCACCGACGGAATGAAATCGGCGGAGATGCCGACGCTGTGTTTTCCGTCGACAGCCGGCGCCACCTGAATAAGTGCCAGATCGATATCGATATGGCCGCGTAGATATGGCGTGACCCCTGAGTAATGCATCGGCACGAAATCGACCTTGCCGGCCTCATAGGATTTTGCAATATCCGGCGTCAGGAAGAACGCCAGCATCCTCGCCTCTTCATGGATGCCGGGATAGTCGACCCGGTTCACGCCCGGGATCAGGACGCCGGTATAGCGTATGCCCCGGCTCGCATCGGGGTTGGCGAGCAGCTGATCGCGAAATAACAGAGATTCGCCGCCGGTGCCTTCAATCAGGACGGTCATGCCGGGCTTGAGCAGCCCGGGGAGGTCGGATGCTTGAATTGTCTTGGTCATGGGGAAAGTACCGTGGTCGGCGAAAGAGGTCGAGGATTGCCGTAATTGCTGGCTTCACCTGGAGGTTCGCCAAGGGTCAATTGTCTTTATGGGACCCTATTATAGCATGGCGCTGGCGGTCCCATCCAAGGCGCTCGGGTAAGGCAAGTGGGCAAGGCGGATGGGGCTAATTTTCTGATTGCGTATGCGCTGAAAGCGTGGCCTTTACAGGGACCGGCCGCAAAAAACGCGGCCGCGCCAATATTGAACTTGGGGCAGGAAACAAGTGGCTGAGGCAGGAATTGAGCAAGCGACGATTGCTGCAGACGGAAGTCTGACAGAGCAGTTGATTCAGCTGATGCGGCGGCCTGTCACCCAAGCCGACCGCAAGCGGGCGACCCTCCATATTCTCGATTGGATCGGCTGTGCGGCGCTTGGCAGCATGGCTGAACCCGGCACCGTAATGAAGGATTACGGCGCGCGTCAGCCAGCCGGGCCGTGCATGGCGATTGGTGTCGGTGAAGTGCGCGCGGAGACCGCAGCTTTCGTCAACGGCAGTTTTGGCAACGTCCTCGAAATGGACGATATTCACCGCACCTCAATTCTGCATCCAGGTCCGGTGGTGATTCCGGCGGCCCTGGCGGCAGCGCAAAGCCTTGGCTCAGACGCCGGCGCCCTGCTCGATGCCATCGTCCGCGGCTACGACGCTGTCATTCGGATCGGCGTTTCGGTCGGCCTCGGCCACTACAAAAGGTTTCATAACACCGCGACCTGCGGTCCGTTTGGCGCCGCTGCCGCCGCCGGATTTCTGTTCGGTCTCGATGACGAACAGATGGCCGATGCGCTCGGTAACGCTGGCACAACGGCGGGCGGGCTGTGGCAAGTGCGGCATGAAAACGCGATGTCGAAACAGCTTCACACCGCGCGCGCGGCTCAGGCTGGATTGAATGCCGCAGTGTTAGCAGAAAAAGGATTTACCGGGCCGCGTCTCATTCTCGAAGGCCCGCAGGGTTTCTACGCCGGCATGTGTCCGGACCCAAATCCGGACGCGGTCACCGCCGAACCGGATGCGCCCTGGAAAATGTACGATACCAGTTTCAAACCCTGGCCCGCCTGCCGCCATGCCCATCCGGGCATTGATGCTGCACTCCTTTTGAGAGATGCCGTCGAGACTGATGCGATTGAACACATCACCGTTCGGACTTACGCCGACTCGGTCGCCTTTTGCGATCGCCCGCAGCCGAAAACCGTGGTCGATTCCAAATTCAGCCATCAGCATGCGGTTGCGGTGACGTTGATCGATGGGCCGCCGGTCTTGTCTTCGTTTGATCCTGAATGTTATGAGCGTGCCGACTTGGCCGCATTTCGCGAACGCATTTCGGTTGAAATCGGCGAGGAATACGACCGGGTTTACCCGCATCACTACGGCGCTGAACTTGTTGCGACATTGAAGTCGGGCGAAGAAAAACGCGCTTCAGTTTCGGATGCGCTCGGCGATCCCGCAAATCCGGTCACCAACGAACGCATCATCGAAAAGGCGCGGGAACTGATGCTGGCGGCCGACTGGACGCCGGAACGCGGCAACGGAATTATCGACAATTGTGCGCGGCTTGCGTCCGGCGGCACCATCGATGAAATGACGAAATATCTAAACTAGGGGAATACGTTGGATAATCCGGTTGACCTGTTGGCGGCCCATATCACGGGCACGACCTTTGAAGATTTGCCGCCTGACGCAGTGGCGGCTGCAAAAACATTCATTCTCGATTCGATCGGCGTCGGCGTTGCCGGGTCGAACGGCCCGTTTGTGAAGGAACTGATCGCGACCGTTAGCGGTTGGGGATCGGGCGATGATTCGCGATTGTTTGTTCATGGCACCCGCGTGCCCGCAACCACGGCCGCCATCGTCAACGCCTATTTCATTCACTGCCTCGAATATGAC
>JAPYRS010000164.1 GCA_029936875.1 Alphaproteobacteria bacterium
GATTACGTCAATGCCCACGGCACCTCGACGCCGCTCGGTGACGAAATTGAACTGGGCGCGGTGAAGCGCCTGTTTGGTGGCGCCGCAGCCAAGATTTCGATGTCATCGACGAAATCCGCAATCGGGCATTTGCTCGGGGCCGCGGGAAGCGTTGAAGCCATCTATTCGGTCCTTGCGGTTCAGAACGACGTCGTGCCGCCGACTCTCAACCTCGACAATCCTTCAGACGGTTGCGACATCGACCTAGTCCCGTTTAGGGCCAAGAAGCGGGAAGTGCGGGCCGCTCTTTCAAATTCCTTTGGATTTGGCGGAACCAACGCTTCGCTTATTTTCGCCAAGGCGTCTTAACGGACTAATTTTATGGATGACGTCTGGCGGCGGACGATCATTCGGCTGATAGCCATCCCCATCATTGTCGTGCTTGCGATCGGCGGTTTTTCGATCGCCCGCTTCCATGCCCCCGGTAAGACGCGGAATGATACGACCGTCATTCTCGAATCCGGTACCGGTCTTAAACAAATTTCAGAAAGTCTTGAGGCCGGCGACGTCATCATCGATTCGTGGGTCTTTCGCATGGGCGTACGGGTCACCGGCAATGCCCGTAACCTTCAGGCCGGTGAGTTTTTGATTCCGGCGCGCGCCACCTCTCGCCAGGTCATGGAAATTCTGGTCAGCGGCAAGACCGTCCTCCGGCGCATCACGATACCGGAAGGATTGACGGTGTCGGAGATCGCGAAAGTGATGGCATCCACGACTGGTCTTGCCGGCGAAATTGGCGCGCTTCCCGCCGAAGGGTCGTTGTTGCCGGAAACCTATTACTTTTCGTTCGGCGATGAACGGTCGGCCCTGTTTGCCCGCATGATGACGTCGTTGGACGAATTAATGGCGGAGCTTTGGCCCGAACGCGATTCGAACCTTCCTTTCGACAGCCAAAACGCGGCGCTTATCCTTGCATCAATTGTCGAAAAGGAAACCGGCCTCGCCGAAGAACGCCCGCGGATTGCGGCGGTGTTCGTTAATCGGCTTCGCCGCGGTATGCGGCTTCAGTCCGACCCGACCGTCGCTTATGGAATAACCGGCGGCAAGCGGCCGATGGCCCGGCCCCTGACGTTGAGCGATCTTCGTGATGAAAGCAAATACAACACCTATCTCATTCCAGCGCTCCCGCCCGGCGCAATCGCCAATCCGGGGCGCGGTTCCATTTCGGCGGTGCTTCATCCGCTGACTACAGACGAATTGTATTTTGTTGCCAACGGCGACGGCGGCCATGTCTTTGCCAAGACGTTGGCGGAGCATCAGCGCAACGTCTCGCGCTGGCGGGCGATCCAAAGAGGGCGCAAGAACTGAGGCGGAATTGGCCGCGTTCCGGATTGGTCACTGGCCGAATTGTCGCCGCAACCGGTATCCGGCGAACGAACCCGCGTGATAGAGTCCGCCTGATATTTTTCAACTGCAATCGCGGCATGAGGAGACGAACGGTTTGACACTTTCCAGCATGACTGGGTTTGCCCGCGCCACCGGCGAACACGATTCCGATTCCTGGACCTGGGAATTGAAAAGCGTCAACGGACGCGGGCTCGACCTGCGTTTTCGTTTTCCGGCGGGATACGAATATCTCGAGACGCCGTTGCGTGCCGTGGCAGTGGAGCACCTGTCTCGCGGCAACGTCTCAATTTCCTTGCAGTCGGACCGGACCGTGGATTCAGCCGGCATCCAGATCAATCACGCCATCCTCGACACCTTGCTGGAAACGGTCGCAAGAATTGACGGGGCGCCCGGCACCGCGCCCGCTCAAATTGATGGTCTTTTGGCGATCCGGGGCGTCGTTGAGCCATTGCGCGATGCCCTTGATGAAGCCAATCAAAGCGCTCGGGACGTGTTGATAACTTCCAGTTTTTTAGTGGCAATTCAAGGGCTTGCGGCCTTTCGCGCCGACGAAGGCCGGGCCCTGGCAGGCCTACTTTCCGGAAATCTTGATGAAGCCGAAACCCTCATCAACGCAGCCGATGCTGCTGCGGGAGAGCGCGATTCAGGCATCGCGGAACGAGTTCGGGAACGGGTGAATGCCGCGCTTGAAGAATCACCGGCGCTGCCGGAAGATCGTCTCGCCCAGGAAGTTGCAATTCTTATTGTGAAAGGCGATGTGACCGAAGAACTCGACAGGTTGCGCGCGCACACCGAATCGTTTCGTGGGTTGCTGTCTGATGGCGGCGTCAATGGCCGTCGCCTGGATTTTCTTTGTCAGGAACTCAATCGCGAAGCGAGCACTTTGTGTTCCAAGGCAAATGATGGCGAACTTGTTAAAATTGGTCTCGAACTAAAAGTTTTGATCGACCGGATGCGAGAGCAAGTTCAGAACATCGAATGAATACAGCGATGAAAAATTCGGATCGTGGAATCGCGTTTGTTTTGTCATCGCCTTCGGGTGCGGGCAAGTCGACGCTCGCCCGCCGCCTTCTGGAAGCTGATAGCAAGATTCTGCTTTCGGTATCAGCCACGACGCGTAAGAAGCGAGCCAATGAAACCAACGGCGTCGATTATTTGTTCGTCGATGACGATGAATTTGCACGGATGGTGAAGGAGAATGCGTTTCTGGAACATGCCACCGTGTTTGGAAATCAATACGGCACACCGCTTGCGCCAATAGAAACAACGCTCTCCCAAGGGAAAGATGTGCTGTTTGATATCGATTGGCAGGGTGCCGAACAGGTTGCGATAAAGCTTCCCGACGACCATGTCAGTGTTTTCATTTTGCCGCCGTCGCTGGAAGAACTGCACCGCCGCCTGAAGGAACGCGCGCAGGACAGTGATGATGTGGTGGCCTCACGGATGGAAAAGGCCGTTGACGAAATCCGTCATTGGAAAAAATATGACTACGTCCTGATCAACGAGGACATCGATCAATGCTTCGGCGAAATAAAGAGCATTCTCCACGCCGCCCGTCAGGGAGAGAATCGAGACCTGCCGAGCCTCGACGACTTCGTCAGGACCTTGATTTCGGACCTCTAGTTACGGTGCCTGATTATGGACATTCGATTTCGCAGCGGCAAATCCGCGCGCGAGCGTACAAAATTCTTCCACCGAAAGTTCTTCAGCCCGTCGCCGGCCATCAATACTGGCAGCGTCAAGAATGGGCAGCGGGTCAACGCCCATGCTCTTGAGGCTCGACCGCAGCATCTTTCGACGTTGGCCAAACGCCACCGCCGTCACAGCCTCCAATATGATTGGATCGGCCTCGCCGAGAGGTTGGGATCGGGGAACAAGTTGAACGACCGTCGACGTAACTTTAGGCGGCGGGACAAATGCCTTCGGATTGACGTCGAATAAATTGCCGACTTCAAATCGCCATTGCGCGGCGACCGAAAGGCGGCCAAAGGATCGGCTTCCCGGATTTGCTGAAAGCCGGTTTGCCACTTCTTTTTGAAACATCAGTGTCATCGAGATGAACTGTTGCGGTGCTGCAAGCCAGCGCAATAAAAGAGGGGTTCCGACGTTGTAGGGTAGGTTGGCAACAACCTTCGCGGGGTGACCCAAAATATTCGACTCATCAATTTCGAGCGCATCGGCTTCAATAATGGTGAGCCGTCCGGGGTAGGCGTCGCTAATTTCCTGCAGCGCGGGAATGAATCGGGAATCCGTTTCCACTGCATAAACGTGGCCCGCGCCTTCTTTCAGCAGCGACCGCGTCAATCCACCGGGGCCCGGCCCAACCTCCAAAATGTCGTGGCCTTCCAGGGGACCGGCGGCGCGCGCGATCCGTTCGGTCAGGTTTGAATCAAGCAGGAAATGCTGGCCGAACCGTTTCTCGGCGCTGAGGCCGTAGCGCGCAATGACATCTCGCAGCGGTGGCAGCGTCCCGGTGCCGGTCATATCAAGTTATGAAGTGGTTTCCGTGGCGGCGGCTGCCTGGCGGCGGCGGGCCATCTGATCGGCCGTTTTGATTGCGGCAATCATTGAATCGGCGCGTGCCGACCCAGTACCGGCAATATCATGGGCGGTGCCGTGGTCTGGCGAAGTCCGAACGAATGGCAGGCCGAGCGTGACATTGACGCCGTTCCAAAAGTCGATCGTCTTCAACGGGATCAACGCCTGATCGTGATACATGCAGAGGACCGCATCGAAATTCCTTCTTGCCGCTTCGTGGAACAGGCTATCGGCGGGGAAGGGGCCATCAATCTTGAGGCCCGCGGCGCGTAGTTCCTCGATCGCGGGCGCGATAATTCTTTCTTCTTCGTCGCCAAATTCACCGGATTCGCCGGCGTGAGGATTGAGCGCGGCCACAGCAATTCGCGGGTTATCGATGCCAAAATCCTGGCGCAGCGCGCGCTCAAGTATCTGCCCATGAGTGAAAATCAGTGCTTGCGTCAGCTCGCCAATCGCTTTTGCCAAACCAAGGTGAATTGTGACCGGCACGACGCGGAGCCCGGGACACGTTAGCATCATTACCGGTGGGGACTGGTCGCCGGCGAGGTGGCCAAGGTATTCGGTGTGTCCTGGATATTCGAATCCGGCGGCAATCAGTGAATCTTTATGGATTGGTGCGGTGACCAGGCCTGCGATGCGCCCGGAAAGGGCGAACTCAACCGCGAGATCAATTGATTGCAGAACGGCGTTTGCATTTACGGGGTCGGGTTGGCCAACCGTGACGTTTGCCGTCGCGCCGCAGGACATCAC